>DHMK01000022.1:0-1306 GCA_002405755.1 Clostridiales bacterium UBA4644 | reverse complement strand
CGAATCCCATCCTCTCCGCCAAAAAAGTCCAGTAAACTCAAGGCTTAACAGTCGTAAGGAACTATAAGTCTTGTGGTTCGGGCAGAGAACGGTGTGACCGTGAAGGTCACGCCGTTTTTCTGCGTCCAAGGGTAGATTCTGCAATCATGGGTTCTGCCAGCACGGGGATTTCCACCTCGTCCACGAAGTTGAAGATGATCTCCACCTTCTGTCTGCGCTTGCCGCCAGACTTGTCCGGTGCGTGGATGATGATCTTCTTGATATACTCGTTGACGATCGTCTGCGTCAGCTCTGTGACATCCACATACTTTTTCGTCAGTGCAAGGAAAGCGTCCAGATCGTCGCCCATTGCCTGCCGCTGCTCGACCCATTCCTCTGTTGTTTCAATTTCGAGCTTTAACCGTTCCTGCTCTGCCTCATAATCAGCCGTCATTTTCTTATACTTCTCCTTGCTGATCTCACCGAGAGCGTAATCCTCATAGAGCCGGGACATGACCACATCGAGGTTTGCAAGGCGCTTTTTTGCCTGCTCCACGCGCTTCTGATCTTCCCGGATGTCCCGTTCCTGATCGGCGCGGCGATAGTGCAGCCACTCCTCCTGAAAGCCCTCCACGTCGCTGCGGATGTATTCGTTGACCGCCTGAATCCGTTCCAGCACCAACTCCCGCAGCACATCCTCGCGGATATAATGCGCCGAGCAATCGCCGCGCCCACTCTTGTATTTGGAGCAGACGTAGTGATCCTGCTTGCCCTCAAAGCTCTTGCAGGTGGCAAAGTGGAGTTTGCCGCCGCAGTCTGCGCAATACAGCAGCCCGGAGAACAGTCCCTGTCGTTCCGCTTTCGCAAGGCGACGCTTGTTTTTGCGCAGCTCCTGCACTCTGTCCCATTGTGCCTGAGGCACGATCGCTTCCTGTGTATCCGGTACGATGAACATATCCTCCGGATCATTGGGAATCCGCTTTTTCAGCTTGTAGGACTTGGAGTAGGTTTTGAAGTTACAGGTACAGCCGGTGTATTCCTGCCGTTCCAGAATCCCGACGATGGATTGATCCTTCCATCCATACGGATTCTTGGGCAGCGGCTTTCCTTTGCGGCTGGCATACAGAGCCTTGGTTGTGAGAACCTGATCTTGTTCAAGAATCCGGGAAATCTGCTCCGGACCTTTGCCGTCGATGCAGAGGTCAAAGATGCGCTTGACAACCGGCGCGGCTTCCTCGTCCAGAATCCATTTGTCCTTGTCGTTCGGGTCGCAGCGGTAGCCGTAGGGCGGCTTGCCGAGATGCTTGCCGCTGGTGCCGCGCTGATG
>DHMK01000082.1:7664-7826 GCA_002405755.1 Clostridiales bacterium UBA4644 | reverse complement strand
GTCCCAGGGGGTGGTGATGATGGAGGCCACGGCGTTATGCTCCCGCAGCAGAGCCACTACCTCGTTGAGCTTCTGCTCCTTCATGCCGGCGGTGCGGCTGAGGACGATGGAGCTGGCGTGCTCGATCTGGTCGTTGAAAAACTCGCCGAAGTTTTTCATATA
>DHMK01000082.1:7470-7591 GCA_002405755.1 Clostridiales bacterium UBA4644 | reverse complement strand
TTTTCATATACATTTTGCACTTGCCGGCGTCGGCCACGGTGGTAAAGCCGTTGAGGACAGCGCCTTCCATATTCAGGTTTTCCACGGCGCGGATCACATCGGAGAGCTTGCCCACGCCGGA
>DHMK01000082.1:0-7345 GCA_002405755.1 Clostridiales bacterium UBA4644 | reverse complement strand
CCTTGCCGAAATCGCCCACCAGACTGCAGCAGATGCAGCCGGAGTTCATCTCGGTGATGTTGATGCCCGCGTCCTGCAGAAAGCCGCCGTCGATGCCGATCTCACCGAATTCGTTTTCAATGAGCACCAGCTGCTCGCCCTGATAGGCTTCCCGGATCAGCTTTTTGATGAGCGTAGTCTTGCCCGCGCCCAAAAAGCCGGAGAAAATGTCGATCTTGGTCATAATACACGCTTCCTTTATGATAATAAATTTGATCAATCCAGATAATGGCGGGAGGCGTCTGCTCCCACTGCATAGTATACCACATTCGTCAAGCCCCCCGCAAGAGCGGCCGCAGCCCGGCATAGGGAAGGAAAGCGGCGCATAGGGATAGAACGGCGGGAGACCGGCATCGGACTCGTTTCGGCGCGGGAAGCAGAGAAAAGCACAAAAGCGGGATGATAGCAGACTAAAGCGAAAAAGCACAAAAATATTCCCGATTTTTCCCGTTTTCCTGCTGCACATCATACAAATTGACAAATATTGTATTGTGTTCGTCTACAAAATTTGTGATTTTGCCGCCTTTTTCGCCGCTTTTCCCTTGACTTTTGGACGGAAAATCTCTATGATGAGCACAAGCTTTATTTATGAAGAAATTGTAACGACGAAAGAGGGATCTGCATGGAAAACAAACTGGAACGAAAATACGGCCTATTTACCGCGATCTGCATGGTGGTAGGCATCGTGATCGGCTCCGGCGTCTTTTTTAAGGCGCAGGTCATTCTGGAAAAGACCGGCGGGAATATGCCGCTGGGCATTCTGGCATGGCTCATCGGCGGCGTGATCATGCTGGTATGCGTTCTGACCTTCGCCAATATGTCCCAGAAATATGAAAAGGTCAACGGCATCGTGGACTATGCCGAGGCCACCGTCGGTCCGAAGTATGGCTATCTTGTGGGCTGGTTCATGACCACCATTTATTACCCCACGCTGACCTCCGTTCTGGCCTGGCTCTCCGCCCGCTATACGCTGGTCTTCCTGACCTCTGTCAACCCCAGCCTGCCGCTGGTGATCCCGGCGGAGCAGGGCGGCTGCGTGGTAGGGCCGGAATGCATCGCGCTGATGCTGTTCTATCTGTGCTGCGGCTATGCGGTAAACGCCCTTTCGCCCAAGCTGGCCGGCAAGCTGCAGACCTCCACCACCGTGATCAAGTTCATCCCGCTGACGCTGATGGCCGTGGTGGGCATCGTCTACGGCCTGACCACCGGTCAGCTGGCCAACAACTTTGCCAACCCCGCGCTGGGCTATGAGGTCATGGGCAATCCGCTGTTCGCGGCGGTCTGCGCAACGGCCTTTGCCTATGAGGGCTGGATCATCGCCACCTCCATCAACTCCGAGCTGAAGGATTCCAAAAGGAACCTGCCCAAGGCGCTGATCATCGGCGGACTGATCATCATCGCCACCTATCTGTTCTACTATATCGGCGTGGCCGGCGGCGCTTCCAACGACCAGCTGATCCGCGAGGGCGCTACCGTGGCCTTCCTGAACATCTTCGGCAATGTGTTCGGCAATATCCTGAACCTGTTCGTGGCCATCTCCTGCCTGGGCACCATGAACGGCCTGATGCTGGGCTGCGTCCGCGGCCTCTATTCGCTGGCCGCCCGCAAGGAAGGCCCCCGGCCGGACATTTTCTCCCAGGTGGACTCCAAGACCAATATGGCCCACAATTCCTCCGTGGTGGGCCTGCTGATGTGCGGCTTCTGGGGCCTGTATTTCTACCTGGCCAATCTGGCCGGCACCTGGAAGGGCGCCTTTGTCTTTGATTCCAGCGAGCTGCCCATCATCACCATCTATGCCATGTATATCCCCATCTTTATCCAGTGGATCCGCAAGCAGAAGGACGAATCCGTCCTGCGCCGCTTCATCCTGCCCATTCTGGCCATCTGCGGCTCCATCTTCATGGTTGCGGCCTGCATCCTGGGCCACGGCATGGCCTGCGTCTGGTATCTGATCGTGTTCGCGGTGTTTATGCTGGCGGGCGTTCTGCTCAACCGGAAAAAGACCGCCTGAGCGCAGTATACTCTTTGCTTTTGCAGCCCGCGGCATTTGCCGCGGGCTTAGTTTATTCCCAATTTATTTGCAATCCCAGGCGCGGTATGATATGATGGGCTTGCTGAAAGACAGGAGGTCCTTTTTATGAATGAAGAGAACAACAACCAGACCGCAGAGACCACGGAGACCGCCAAAAAGCCTGGTTGGAGTCCGGCGGCGATCCTGACGGTCCTTTTGGTGGCCGTTTTGCTGGCGGCCTTTGCGCTGTCGGTGGTCCGGGAGCATCAAACGGTCCGCTCCGTGGGCAAGGATGCGCTCTACGGCGACGCAGCCCAGCCCGAGAAAACGCCCGATGAGACGCCTGATGACGAGACCGGCAGCGAGACCGGCAGCGAGACCGGCGACACCCGCAGCAATACTCTGCAGGCCGTTACCGCTCTGGCGGAAAACACCGGCCTTTACGGTGCGGAGACCCCCGGTGCGCAGAACATCGTTGCGGAATATGAGGGAAAGGCCCTCACCAACCAGATCTTCCAGTTTTATTACTGGGATCTGTTCTTCAATTTCTACAGCAGCAACGCGGATTATCTCTCTTATTATCTGAGCCTGTCCACGCCCTTTGACCAGCAGCAGTTCAGCGAGACCCAGACCTGGCACGATTATTTCGCCCAGCTGGCAGTGGACAACTGGGTCCAGACGGAGACGCTGTGCAGCCGGGCGGAGGCAGAGGGCTATGTGCTTTCCGATGAGGACGAGCAGTATCTGACCCAGACGCTGGATTCCCTGAACGAATATGCCGCCAGCAACGGCTATTCCTCTGCCAACGAATACCTGCGCTTTATGTTTGACCCCTGCTGCGAGGTCCAGAGCTACGAGGCCTATCTGCGCCGCTCCACGCTGGCGGGCAGCTATGCCAACGCAAGATACCGGCAGTTTTATGAGGAGCAGTATGACCCGGCGGCGGAGCTGACCTACTGCGTCAATGTGCGTCATATCCTGATCCAGCCGGAGGAGGGCACCGACATCCCCGATGCGGAAGCCGCCCAGAAGAAGGCGGAGGAGATCTACGCCCTGTTCCTGGCCGATCCTACAGAGGAGAACTTCGCGGCGCTGGCCGGCGAATATTCTGCCGACCCCGGCTCTGCCGACAACGGCGGCCTTTATGAGGATGTGGCCCCCGGGCAGATGATAACGGAGTTCAACGACTGGTGCTTTGATACATCCCGCCAGTCCGGCGACCACGGCATCGTGCAGACCAGCTATGGCTCCCATATCATGTATTTTGTGGGCGAGAGCACTACCATCGCCGATGACCCCAACGAGGATGCGGCCCAGGCGGCCTATGAGCTCTGGCTGGATGAGCTGTTTGCCGGCGCGGCGGCGGAGCTTTTCAGCGAGGATATGGTCTTTACCCAGCGGGAGACGCTGGCGCTGAACTGACCGAAGGAAATAAGAATAGAAACGGCAGCGTCCTGAGCGGCGCTGCCGTTTTCGCGTTTGTGGGGAAAATTGACAAAAAAATAACCAAAATTGGAAAATAGAAAAATGAAAAAACAAAAGGATCGTGATAGACTAAAATCACAAAAATAAAAGGAGGGATCCCCATGAAAAAGATCACCGCTTTGCTCCTGTGCTGTCTGCTGCTGGCAGGCTCCCTGACCGGGCTGGCCGGCGGCACGGTGCAGCCCTGTGCAAGCTGCGGCTGCGATGGCCCCTTCCATACGGAATATGTTGAAAAGAGCTTCGGCTGCTGGACGCTGCATTACAAAAAGGACATCTGCACCTATTGCGGCGACGAGACCTCGACCCTGCTGAGCCGGGAGGACGATAACCATTCCGCCAAGGCGAAGCGGGATCCCCCTTCGCGGGTGGGATCGTGGGCTGCTCCCGCTGCGGAAAGGAGCTTACCTATACGCTTCCGGCCACGGAATACTGGAGCGCAGACAAGGGCTGGGTGATCCTGCAGGATCTCGCTGAGCAAAGACCGAAAAGAGATCAAACAAAGGGCACGCCGGAAGGTGTGCTCTTTTATAAAGATCAAAACCACCGGCGTTCAGATCAGCTGCTGCTCGTTGATCATCAGCTTGAACTGCAGGCCCAGCTTTTCCGCCGCCTTGCGGCAGAGGATCATGCGCTGCAGAAAGATCTCAAAATAATCCATGACGGAGCCAAAGTGCGTGTCAACGGTGAGCTTCAGCTTGATGAGCGTCCGGGCCTCGTTGATCTTCAGCTCCGACTTGGTGACGGAATAATTCACCCGGTCATGGATATCGAAGCTGCCGGTGTCGGTGTTGCGCACCCGGCTGCGGCGCACATCGGATTTGTCCGCCAGGATCAGCGCCGCGGCTACGGCGTTCACCGGAACGCCCGTGCCCTCGTCGTGGTTGCCGATGGCGGTGGTAATGGTGGCGATTTCCTCCGGATCGAAGCCCCGCTCGTTCAGAATGCGGAAGGCCATGACGGCGCCGCTCTGGCTGTGGTCCACCCGGTTCACCAGGTTGCCGATATCATGGAGATAGGCGGCGATCTTGGCCACCTCCACCGTCCGCGCGGGATAATTCAGCGCCTGCAGGATATAGCCTGCCATTTCCGCTACATGGGTCACATGGGCAAAGCTGTGCTCCGTATAGCCCAGGGCGATAAGGGATTCATCCGCCTTGGCGATATAGGTGCGGATGGCCGGATCCTGGATGATCTGTGCATAAGTCATCATTGTGGTATCACACCTCCTGCGTGATCGTTTCTGTTCCGTTTTCTTCAAACCACAGTATACCACAGGGGCCGCTGCCTTGCAAGCGCGGCGCGGCACGGAGCCGCCGATTTTTTATTGCAGGAAAAATTGATTTAGAGGTTTACAAACGGAGAAAAGCGTGTTATAATACCTTCTGTTCCCCGAAAAATACATATGCGCCCGTAGCTCAGCTGGATAGAGCGTTAGACTCCGACTCTAAAGGCCGCTGGTTCGACTCCAGTCGGGCGTACCAGAAGACACCTGCTTTAGAAAAGCAGGTGTTTTCGTTTTATTGCCGGGAACGGCGGAGAACCAGCTCCGGCGGCGAGTGCCGCCGCTCTGCCACAGGGAGCCGCTTTGTGCGGCGACCGAACAGGAGCATCAGCACGGGGAAAGAACCGCTGCATTTGGCCGCGGAAAAGCGCAGTCCTCTGCCGAGGGAGGGCCGGCGGTAAAATCTTGACAAAAACACACTTTTTTGTTACTATATGACCGGAAGGATAAATCTGGTCACAAATTCGAGAGGACATGCACAGGGCGTTCTTTTGAAGCTGCAGAAAGCTGCCGCAGGAATGCGGCTTTTCGTAAGAAAATTGGTTAGCGAACTCTAACTGCTTTGAACGGAGAGATATGGAAGCGCTGCGAAGAGGATGCTCTGCTGTGCGAATGCGGATGATGCATCGCTGCTGTATGCCGCCGAGCTTCAGGGAGGACAGGAGGCTTTGTTATGAGAATTCTGGTGCTCGGCGCGGGGGTGTTGGGCTGCAATCTGGCAAGAAACCTGCTGCGCGCCGGAAAGGATGTGACGCTGCTGGCCCGGGGCCAGTGGGCGAAGACGATCAGGGAAAACGGGCTGCGGATCAAGGACAAGTTCTCCCTTTGTACATCGGTCCGCCGCATTCCCGTGGTGACGGCGCTCGCGCCGGAGGATGACTACGATGTGATCTTCGTCGTCGCCCGATACACGCAGCTGGAGACGGTCCTGCCCGCGCTGCGGGCCAACGGAACGAAGAATATCGTCTTTGTGGGCAACAATGTGCGTGCGGCGGAGACGGCGGCGCTGCTGCCGGAGAAAAATGTGCTGTTCGCCTTTGCCCTCTCGGCAGGACATCGGGAGCGGGATCGCGTAGTCTCCATCGATCTCAAGAAGATCACCATCGGGCCGCTGGGCGGCACGCCCTCCCGGCGGCAGCTTGTGAAGCAGATCTTTGACGGTACGGGCTGCAAGGTGGTCTATGAGCCGAACATGGGCGACTATCTCCTGTGTCACGCGGCGTTCGTGCTGCCGGCGGCCTTTGCCTGCTACAAGACAGACGGCGACCTGAAAAGGCTGAAGGGCGACACGGCCTATCTGAACAGGCTGATCGACGCCAACCTCGAAGGATATCGGGCCATTCGGAACGCGGGGCATGAGATCCTGCCAAAGGCAGACAAGGAATTTGGGGGCGCAGCGTACCGCAAGACCTGTATGCGGTTTTTCAAGCTCATGTGCGCCACCGCTCTGGGGAAGCTCTGCGCCTGCGACCATGCCATGAACGCAGTGGACGAAATGGGCGCGCTGGACCGGGATCTGAAGCGATTTTTTGAGGAAAACGGCGCTGCGTATCCTGTGTGGCAGGCGCTGGAGCAGGAGTGCGGGAGGTATTTGTCATGATCGGAAAGATCGTTCTGGAAGGACTGGGGCTGGGCGTTCTGCTCATTTTGGTCTGCGCCATCGGCATCCGGAAGGGCGCGGTGGGCATGGTACATCTTTACAGTCCGGCGGTGCAGCAGCGGTGCGTGCAGCTGGGACTGACGACCTGCGAAAGGATCAAACGAAACGCCCTGCGGTTCAAAGCCGCCTGCGTTCCGGGCTATATCGCCTATGTGCTGGTGTGCGTCTATGCGCTCAATGGGGCGAGGGGCTTTTTTGCGGGCTTCTGGCAGCTGCTGGCGATCCTTTCTGTGATGAACCTGATCGACAGATTTCTGATCGACGGCTACTGGGTCGGTCACACAAACGCGTGGACGATCCCCGGCACGGAGGATCTGAAGCCCTATATCACCGCCCGGGATAAGGTGAAAAAATGGATCTTCGGCACGGCGGGGATGGCGGTCATTTCAGCGGTGCTGGCGGCGATCATGATGCTTTTTAGCGGAAAGTGAGATGTACCCATGAAATATAAGATCGAGAAAAACACCGTGCAGGAGACGCTGATCATCCCACTGTACGCGCGGAAGGTCTGCTCGGAGCTGTATCCGGATCTCTATCGGGACGAAACGGCGGTGCAGCTGATCGGCGAAATCGACTATGATTTTTCAGAAGCGGAGAAAAATTCCCGCAGCTTAATGCAGCGCTTCGGCTCGCTGGAGGTCGCCATGCGGCAGAACGATCTGGCGTGGGAGGTGCGGGATTATTTGAAAACGCACCCCAGGGCCGCCGTGGTCAACCTGGGCTGCGGGCTGGACAGCACCGGAAGAGGCTGCGATAACGGCAGCTGCAAAATATATAATTTGGACCTCCCTGATGTGATCGCCGTGCGCAATGAGCTGCTGCCTGCCGGGGAACGGGAGGAAAATATCCCCTGCGACCTGAACGACAC
>DHMK01000001.1 GCA_002405755.1 Clostridiales bacterium UBA4644 | reverse complement strand
GCGTTCAGGGCAAAGGAGCCGGTATGGGTAAAGCAATCCAGCACCCTTCTTCCCCTCGCCAGCCTTGCCACGGCAAGGCGGTTGTATTTCTGATCCAGAAAAAAGCCGGTCTTCTGGCCGTTTTCCACATCCACGCTGTAATAAACGCCGTTTTCGCAGATCTCCGTCACCGGACTCTGGGGAACGGGGCGATCGTCCAGCGGGAACCAGCCCTTTCCCTGCGCCAGGCCCTCCAGCTCCCGGAGGGCGGCATCGTTGCGCTCATAGATCCCGGCGATCCGCTGCCCATCCGCCTCCAGCACCTGCACCAGCAGGGGCAGCAGCATGGGCTTGATCCGCTCCATGCCGACGGAGAGGGTCTGCGTTACCAGAAGGTCGGAAAACCGGTCTACCGTCAGCCCCGGGAAGCCGTCGGCCTCGCCAAAGACCACCCGGCAGCAGGAAAGATCCTCCCCCATGACGGTCTTGCGGTAGTCCCAGGAGTATTGGAGCCGCCGCTTCCAGAAGGCGGCGTCAAACCGGTCGTTGGCGTTGCGGGAGATCAGCCGCAGCCGGATCTTGCTTTGGCGGCTGACAAAGCCCGTCCCCAGATATTTGCCCTTTTCCGAGACCGCGTCGGCCAGGCCGCCGTTTTCCGCCTGCCCTTCCTCTCTCAGGACCTCTGCTTCATAGACCCAGGGATGGCCGCTTTCCAACCAGCGGACGCCCTTGGCCGAGATGATAAAACGGGGATATTCCCGCTGCTGCTTCATGCCCAATGCCTGCCTTTCCGAATTTGTTTCATTTTACCATAAGATCCCGCAGGTTACAACCTTTTTTCACTTTCGCCTTGACAGAAGCAGATCATAGTGATATGATATTGATATCAAAAAGGAGGATATGGATATGAACGAAAAGGTTTTGGATCGGAAGAAAAACGGCATGACCATGCTGCTTTTGTTTCTGCTGCTTTATCTGGCTGCCATCGGCCTGGTGGTTTTCTGCGCCGCAGGCCTGAAGCACGGCGCCACGGCCCTGCGGGTGATCCCCATGTGCCTGGGCATTCTCTGGCTGGCCATCGGCTTCATCCCCTTCTGCGGGCTGAAGGTGCTCAAGCCCCAGGAGGCGCTGGTGCTGACGCTGTTCGGCAAATATGTCGGCACGCTGAAGGGCGCGGGCTTTTATTTTGTCAATCCTTTCTGCACGGCCTTTAACCCCGCCGCAAAGACCAAGCTGAACCAGTCCGGCGATGTGGACGGCGGCAAGACCGCCGGCATCGTGCTGGCGGCCCAGGGCGCACAGGCTGCGGTGGAGGTTGGCGGCGACAAGCGGATCTCCCTGAAGATCATGACGCTGAACAACGCCCGCCAGAAGATCAACGACTGCCTGGGCAACCCGGTGGAGATCGGCATCGCCGTCATGTGGCGGGTGGCGGATACGGCCAAGGCCGTCTTTAATGTAGACAACTTCAAGGAATATCTTTCGCTGCAGTGCGACGCGGCGCTGCGCAACATCGTGCGCATTTATCCCTACGATGTGGCCCCCAATGTGGACACCACCGGCGACGGTCATGCCGACGAGGGCAGTCTGCGGGGCTCCTCCGAGGTGGTGGCCCGCCGCATCCGGGACGAAATTCAGGATCGGGTCAAGGAAGCCGGTCTGGAGATCGTGGAGGCCCGCATTACCTATCTGGCCTATGCGCCGGAGATCGCCGCCGTTATGCTGCAGCGGCAGCAGGCTTCTGCCATCATCGACGCCCGGAAAATGATCGTGGACGGCGCCGTGGGCATGGTGGAAATGGCGCTGGACCGGCTCAATCAGGGCGGCGTGGTCTCCCTGGACGAGGAGCGCAAGGCCGCCATGGTTTCTAACCTGCTGGTGGTGCTCTGCGGCAATCGGGACGCCCAGCCGGTAGTCAATTCCGGCAGTCTGTATTAACAGCCCACGCCTGCGCATACTGAATAAACGGCAGAAAGCCGTCCGGGAAGGGTGATCTTGTGGCAGAAGAAAAAAAGCAGGTCCCGCTGCGGCTCTCGCCGAAGCTCTACAGCGCCATCGCCGCCTGGGCGGAGGACGATTTTCGCTCGGTGAACGGGCAGATCGAATATCTGCTGACAGAATGCGTCCGGCAGCGAAAGAAGAACGGGCGCTATGTCTCCGACCAACTGGATGTCCCGCCGGAGCTGGACCTCGAATAGAGCATACAAAAAGTCTGCGGATGAACCCGCAGACTTTTTTGCTTCTTATGCTCCTTCGCTCTGCTCAAAGCAATCCCGAATGGCCTGCCTGATATCCCTGACGGGGATCAGGCGGAGCGCCGTCTTGCCCTCCAGCCCCCGGCAGTTGGCCTCCGGCAGGATGCAGGCGGTAAACCCCAGCCGCTGCAGCTCCGCCACCCGCTGGGCTGCGCCGGTGACGGCCCGCACCTCGCCGGAAAGGCCCACCTCGCCGAAGGCCGCCAGCGTCGGCAAGATGCTTCGCTCCAGATAGCTGGAGGCGATGGCCAGCAGCACCGCCAGATCGGCGGCAGGCTCGTCCAGCTCCATCCCGCCCACCACGTTCACATAGGTATCATAGGCCCCCAGCAGCATGCCCGCCCGCTTTTCCAAAATCGCCAGCAGCAGCACCGCCCGGTTATAGTCGATGCCGGCGGCAGTCCTGCGGGCCGCGCCGTAAGCGGATTTGGTCACCAGACCCTGCACCTCCGCAAGGATGGGACGGGTGCCCTCCAGCGTGGCAACCACGCAGCTTCCGCTGGCGTCCTTGGGGCGGCCCTCCAGAAGGGCCGCGGAGGGATTTTGGATCTCCTCCAGGCCCCGGTCGGTCATCTCGAACATACCGATCTCATTGGTGGAGCCATAGCGGTTTTTGGTAGTGCGCAGCAGACGGTAGGAGGCGTGGCGGTCGCCCTCAAAGCTCAGGACCGCATCCACCATATGCTCCAGCACCTTGGGGCCGGCGATGCCGCCATCCTTATTTACATGACCCACCAAAATGACGGAAACGCCGTTGCTCTTGGAAAACTGCAGCAGCTGCATGGTGCATTCCCGCACCTGGGTGACGCTGCCCGGGGCAGACTGCAGCTGAGGATGATACATCGTCTGGATGGAATCCACGATGAGTACGGCGGGCTTCAGCTGGGCGGCGGAGAGAAGGATGCTGTCCACCTCCGTCTCCGAGCAGATCAGCAGATTTTCCTCCGCCACCTGCAGCCGCTGGGCCCGGAGCTTGATCTGGGCCAGGGATTCCTCGCCGGTAACATAAAGCACCGTCTGCGCCCGGCAAAGATGGCGGCAGGCCTGCAGCAGCAGGGTGGATTTTCCGATCCCCGGCGCGCCGGACACCAGCACAAGGCTCCCCTTCACCATGCCGCCGCCCAGGACCCGGTCCAGCTCGCTGATGCCAGTGGAAAACCGGGCGTCCTGGGTGATGCTGATGTCCTTGAGGGGGACGGGAGCGCTCCCCTTCCCTGCGCAGCCTGGGATCGACACGCCGCCCCGGGCCGGAGCCTTATCCTCCCGCAGGACCATCTCCTCCATGGTGTTCCAGCTGCCGCAGGAGGGGCATTTTCCAAACCATTTCGGGGAATCGTAGCCGCAGGACGAGCAGACATATTCCGTCTTTGCCTTTGCCATAATTCTTTATCCTCTGCTTTCCAAATAGCCACAGGCGATGGCCAGGGCGATTTTTGTCTGATAGGTCTCCTGCCGCAGCAGGGCGCATTCCTCCGGATTGGAGAGAAAGCCGCATTCGATGGTGACGGCGGGAGCGGTGATATTTTTCATAAGGAAGACGCCTTCCGGCGCAGGCTTGATCTGCCGATCATTGCCCGGATCCAGCGCCTGCCGCAGGGTCTTCTGGAGCGTTTCCGCCAGCGGGACGCTCTTGGGGTGGTTGGGCGAATAAAACACCTGCGCCCCGGAATAGACCGGTTGGGAGAACTGATTCAGGTGGATGCTCAGAAAGGGACATTCCGGGTGGCTCCGCGCCAGCGCCAGCCGGGCGTTGAGATCGGCATTTTTATTCTGCCGCGGGGAGGCCTCCGGCGAGAAGTCCAGCGAGCTCTCGTCCTCCCGCACCATGCCGGCGGAAACGCCTGCAAAGCCCAGCAGAAGCTGCGTCCTTCGGGAAACAGACAGGGTGATGGGCGCTTCGCAAACGCCCTCCGGCGAGACGGCGCCGCCGTCCATGCCGCCATGGCCCGCATCCAGCAGGACCTCCAGCCGTGCGCCGGTCTCCAGGGCCGTCCGGCGGGGACGGCTGCCCGTGACCACCAGAAACAGTATAACCGTTAGGGAGAGCAATGTCAAAATAGTGTAAAACAGCAGCGTGCCCGGCCGGAACCCCCAAAGGGTCCGGGGCTTATTCCAGCGCGCCCGCAAGGAAGGCTCCTCCCACGCCGCCCAGCGTAGCCGCGCCCAGCGACAGCAGCAGTCTTCCGCCGTCGACTCCCCCGGAAAACAGCAGCATCCCGCAGATCAGCAGCAGCAAAAAGGCCGTCAGCGCGGAAAGTCCGCCCTGCAGCAGCTTGCGGCAGCCGCCCCTTGCGGCCAGCAGCGCCGCCAGAAAGCAGCCCAACGCCACGATGGCCAGCCCCAGCAGGCAGCTCTTGTCCAGCGGCAGCAGCTCCCGGCTCATGAGCCAGGCGCAGAAAAAGGTCAGCGCCAGCATAAACCCGCAGCCCAGCGCACCGCAGAGCAGGATCCTGCCCGGCGCGATCCGCGGCTCCGCCTCCCGGCGGCTCTGCTTCTTCTTCATAAAAAAACCTCCCGCATCGTTTCTCATTGAAACTTATGCGGGAGGGACGGGCGCTATTACTCGTCTTTGCCGGTGGTGAGCTCGTCGGGCGTCGCTTCCGCGGCCTTGACCTCGTCCTTGGTCTCCTTGGCCTTGGTATCGGCAGAGCCGCCTTCCTTGGTCTGGATGGCCCACTTCTTAACGGTCATACGGTTTTTGGCGGCGCCAGTCTCGAAGGTGACCTCGTCGTCCTTGATGCTGATGATCCGGCCCACGAAGCCGCCGATGGTGACGATCTTATCGCCGGGCTGCAGGCTGTTGCGCAGCATCCGGTCGGCCTTCTCCTTTTTCTTCTGGGGACGGAGGATCATGAAGTAGAAGACGGCCACGATGATGATCAGCCAGATGATGGTGCCGTACTGGGCAAAGCCGGAGACCTGCGTGTTGGCAGCATCGGCAGCTTCACCCTCGGCGAAAGCGCTCATGGACAGCAGGCTCGTCAGACCGCCTGCGGCCAGCAGCATTTTTTTCAGTTTGGAACTCATAAGTTGCCTCCCAGTCATGTAAGATAATTTGATTATAAACAAACCTTTGGGAAAAAACAAGGCGTTTCAGATCCTTTTCACTAATTTTTCGCTGTTTTCCCGGCGGAATTCTTCAAATCGGCCCTCCTCGATGGCCTGACGGATCTGGGCCATGAGATGGTTGTAGAAATACAGATTGTGCATGACGGCCAGCCGCATGCCCAGCATCTCCCCCGCCTTCAGCAGGTGGCGCACATAGCCCCGGGAATACCGGCGGCACACCGGGCAGCCGCATTCGGGATCCAGCGGCCGGGGATCGGTGATATATTTGGCGTTGTTCAGGTTGATGGCCCCCTGTGAGGTGAACACATGGCCGTGGCGGGCGTTGCGGGAGGGCATGACGCAGTCGAAGAAATCCACGCCCCGGGCCACCGCCTCGATGATGTTGGAGGGCGTTCCCACGCCCATCAGATAGCGGGGCCGGTCTGCGGGCATATGCGGCTCCACCGTCTCGATGATCTCATACATGGTCTCCGCCGGCTCGCCCACCGCCAGGCCGCCGATGGCGTAGCCGGGCAGATCCAGCGCCGCGATCTCCTGCATATGCTTGACGCGCAGGTCGGGATAAGTCCCGCCCTGATTGATGCCCCAGAGCATCTGGCCGGGGTTCACCGTGTCCGGCCGCTGCTTGAGCCGCTCCAGTTCGTCCCGGCAGCGGCGCAGCCAGCGGGTGGTCCTGTCGCAGGAGCGGGCCACATAATCGTGCGGCGATGGATTTTCAATGCATTCGTCAAAGGCCATGGCGATGTCTGAGCCCAGCGACCACTGGATCAGCATGCTCTCCTCGGGGCCCATGAAGATATGCCGGCCATCGGTGTGGGCGTTGAAATAAACGCCCTCCTCCCGAATGCGCCGGAGCACGGCCAGGGAAAACACCTGAAAGCCGCCGCTGTCCGTCAGGATGGGGCCGCTCCAGTCCATAAACCGGTGCAGACCGCCCAGCTGCTTGACCACATCCTGTCCGGGGCGGACATGGAGATGGTAGGTGTTGGAAAGCTCCACCTGGCAGCCCAGCTGGCGCAGATCCTCCGCAGAAAGGCCGCCCTTGATGGCGGCCTGGGTGCCCACATTCATAAAGACCGGGGTCTGAACGGCGCCATGGGCGGTCTGGAAAACGCCGCGCCGGGCCTTGCCGTTGGTGGTGATCAGCTTAAACATCGTCATTCTCCTCTAAAGACGCCGCAGGCAGCAGCTCTGCCGGCAGGGCCTCCACTTGTTTCAGGGTGCTTTGGATCTTCCGGGTGCGGACGCCCACCAGCTTATCCAGATCGTCGCCGGCCTGGGCCAGGCGCTTCTGGGTGGATTCCAGCACGGAAGCAAAGGTATTGAACTCGGTTTTTACCGCGCCCAACACCTTCCAGACCTCGCCGGAGCGCTTCTGGATGGCAAGGGTGCGGAAGCCCATCTGCAGGCTGTTGAGCAGGGCGCTCATGGTGGTGGGGCCGGCCAGCGTCACCTGATGCTCCCGCTGCAGCGTTTCCGCCATGCCGCCCCGGATCAGCTCTGCGTAGAGACCTTCCGTTGGGATAAACAGGATGGCAAAATCCGTTGTGTTGGGCGGATCGATGTATTTTGTATGGACCTCCTTGGCGAAGCCTCTCACACGCTGGAACAGCGTCTTTTTCGCGCTGTCCACCAGCGCGGGATCTGCCGCGTCATAGGCGTCCAGCAGCTGCTGGTAGGCGTCCAGCGGGAACTTTGCGTCCACCGGCAGCCACACCGGCCTGCCGCCGCTGCCGGGCAGGCGCACGGCATATTCCACATTGGCCTGGCTCCCCTTTTTGGTGGCCACATTGGCGGCATACTGCTCCGGTGAAAGGATCTGCTCCAGGATCGCGCCCAGCTGGATCTCCCCCAGGATGCCCCGGGTCTTCACGTTGGACAGGACCTTTTTCAGGTCGCCCACGCCGGCGGCCAGCGACTGCATCTCGCCCAGGCCCTTATAGACCGCCTCCAGCCGCTGGGAGACCTGCTGGAAGGATTCGCTGAGCTTGCGGTCCAGCGTCTCCTGCAGCTTTTCGTCTACGGTGCGGCGGATGCCGTCCAGCTGCAGCTGACTGGCGGTCTGCATATGATTCAGGCTCTCCGTCATGCTCCTGCGCAGCTGCTCCAGCTTCTGCTCGGTCTGCATGGCGGCGGCGGTCTGCTGAGACTGCAGCCGGTTCAGCGAGGTTTCCACCGACTGGGCCAATACATCCTGCCGGGCCTGCAGGGCGGCGCTGCTTTTTTCCGCGCTCCGCAGAAGCTCCTCCAGCATCTTCAGCCGGGTCTCCAGACTGTCCTTCTCCGCCTGCTGCGTCTGCTGCCGACGCAGCAGCAAAAGCAGCAGCGCAAGGCACCCCGCCAGCAGCAGAAGCACCGGGAGCATCATCCAGATATCCTTCATGGCTTACAGCTCCAGATGCTCATAGATCACGCCATCGCACAGGCGCTCGGCCTTTTTCAGCTCCGCCTCCGTGCGGATGGTCCAGCCCAGCAGGGGCAGACCGTGCTTTTTGCAGGCCAGACGAAGCTTATAGTCGATCTTCTGAATATCAAAGGCGATAAAATCCGGGCGGCTCAGGGGATTGAACATCAGGTGGCGGGAATAGAACTTGAACTGCTTGTTCTCGTCGTCCAGATTGCCCAGCTGGCCCCGGATATACTGGGGCGCGTGGCGATGCAGCCAGACCAGCACCTCCGGGTTGAAGGATTCCAGAATGAACTCTCCCCGGTAAGAAGCCAGGCGCTTCATCAGGACAGGCTCCAGCCGGCCCACCTCGCCCAGCCGCTCGCTTTTGATCTCCAGCAGCAGCGGGACCTTGCCGTCCACCAGCTCCAGCACCTCGTCCAGCGTGGGGATGCACGCATCTGTCCCCTGCAGGCGCAGCCTGCGCAGATCCTCCAGCGTCCATTCCTCCACGAGTCCGGGGACGCCTGTCATGCGCTTCAGCTGAAAATCATGGAGCACCACCAGCCGATTGTCTGCCGTGGCATGAAGATCCAGCTCGATGGCCTTGCCCTGCTCCACAGCCCGCGCAAAGGCCGGAAGCGAGTTTTCCGGGATGCCGAGCGCCCGGTCGTGCAGGCCGCGGTGGGCCACCTGACGGTAATGGTCGATGAACGCCGTTCTTTCTTGCTGCTTCATTTCAAAAGCCTCCCGCCTGTTTTGTCATTTGATAGGATCATACCACATTTTCCCGCCGGTGACAAGAGGGCCGGACGCCCTCCGGCCGGGTAAAGTGCAGGGCTGCTATGCATTTTGGATGGGAAAATGCATCAGAAAGGTCGCCTTGTCCGCAAGCGCGGCAAATGGCGAAGCGCTTGCCGCTGCACAGTCTCGCTGTATAAAAAACGAGTGTCCCTACGGCTTTTCAAATGCTGTAAGGACACTCGTCGTGGTGCGGATGAAGGGACTTGAACCCCCATGAAATTGCTTTCACATGGACCTGAACCATGCGCGTCTGCCAATTCCGCCACATCCGCAAATAGAGCTTTGGTGCAGCCAGAGGGACTTGAACCCTCAATCCATTACTGGAACTAGCACCTCAAGCTAGCGCGTATGCCAATTCCGCCATGGCTGCGAATTGCGATTGCTTATTTACTATAGCATACCGTTTTTAAAAAAGCAAGCACTTTTTCAAAATATTTTGCCCTTTGCCGCAGCTTGACAGAATTTTCCGTCAAGCGTAAAATAAAAAAACAGAAGCCTCAGAAAACCGGCCCCGCGAAAAAAACAGCGCATGAGTAAAAACAGGGAGGGATAAGTGTGACAGAGAAACAAGAAAGCCTGGCAAAGCGGATCGGCAATAAAGCAGAAGCCTTGGCCACAAAAACAAAAGGCATCGCAGAGACAGCGCAAAAGGCAATATTGGATGCCGCTGACAAAAATCGGGACGGAAAGCTTGATATGCAAGATCTTGGGCTGAACAAAGAAGCGTTGCAGAAAGTCGGAGAAAAGGCAAAGGAAGCGGCGAGCGTCGCCGGCGACGGGCTGAAGGCCGGGGGAACAGCATTGAAAAAGCAGCTGGTAGAAGCAAAGCTTGAGCTGGACAAAAAAGTGCTGCGCCCAGTCTTTGCGGAGGAGCTTGATCTGGGAAAGCTGCCTTCCTCCACAGGAGAATTGACCTATACCGTTAAAATCCCACGGATGGTGCGGCTCGTTGCCAGAGATCGGAAGCGGGAGGGCAATGCCGTTTGTGCCGGGGCCGTGGGATATTGGTCTACCATAAAAGGGGTCGAGCTGCTGAATTTATATGAAGATGCGGCGGAGCAGATCAATGTGACCTTTTTCCCCAATCCGGCAGAATCCTTTTATTATGCCAATCCCTATCTGAAGGGATTTTACATCAGCTTGAACGAGTATTTTGACTACCTGAAAAAGGCGCGGGTCGATGAACTGCGAACGGTAGCTCAGGAGCTGGGAGCCAAAAGAGTACAGATCGCTTATAAGGAAGAGAAGAAAATCTTTGTCAGGGAGAAAACAAAAGCCGCCGCAAGCATCGGCGCCAAGAAAGGCTCGGTGGAGCAGGAGAAATCCAATAAAGAGTATGCCAATGTTGAAATTGCCGCAGATGTGCAATTCAGCGGCAATGAGGAACCGGGCGTGCCGGAGCTTGTGTACTTCAAGAACCAAAGCGAAATTGAGCGGCTGGTGCAAATGCGAACCGGCGGAAACAAAAATAAGGTGCAGTCTGAGGTTTACAAATTCCAGTGCAGACGAATGTCCGGAATGAGCATGGCAGAAGCCGCAAAGGTAGATGCGGTGATCGCACAGGTAAAATGCGGAGCAACCGCCTCGTTCAGCAGTGAAGTACAGCGAGAATGCAGGACGGTTTTGGAATACAAGATCGATTTTTGAGCAAGAAAAGGCGCGGGCTTTGCCCGCGCCTTTTGTATTCCTGTATTCTTATTCTGCGTCGGCCCTGCCGCCGGTCTGCTGCGCCGGCAGGCGCTGCACGGTAAGCTCATGGGTCATAAGCTCATCCGCCTTGGCAACAGTGATCTGAAGGTCGCCGTGCCGGAAGGTCTCTCCGGTCTTGGGGATCCGTCCGGCCTGCTCCGTGATCCATCCGTTGACGGTGGTGGCTTCGGTCTCCTCGCCGGTGAGGGAGAAGAAATCGAAAAACTCCTCCACCGAAGCGGTGGAAAGCACGCAATAGGCATCCTTGCCGGCGGCGGTGATCTGCGCGATCTCTTCGTCCCGCTCGTCCCAGATCTCGCCCACGATCTCCTCCAGAATATCCTCCATGGAGACGATGCCGGAGGTCTCGCCGTATTCGTTCACCAGAAGGACCATGTGGTTATGCTGGCGCTGCATCTCCTTGAAGAGTGTATCCAGATTCACGGTCTCCGGCACGATCACCGGCTCATGGAGCACCTGCTGCAGGGAAAAGCCCGGGCTGCGCCGCTCCAGCAGATAATCTCTGGTGTGGAGAATACCGATGATCCGGTCCTCTCTGGCATCGTAAACAGGGATGCGGGAAAAGGCCTCGGTCTTGATCAGGGAGACGATCTCCTCCTCAGAAGCGTCTTCCGTGAGATATACCACGGACTTCCAGGGCGTCATCACATCCTCCGCGGTCATGCGGTCCAGCTTGAAGACATTCTTGATATAAGTAATATCGTCCCGGTCCAGCGTGCCCTCATCGCCGCCGGCGTCCAGCATCAGAACGATGTCCTCCTCGGAAACAGGCTCCTCCTTTTCCTTGGGATCGATGCCCACCAGCCGCAAAACCGCGTTGGTGGAGACGGTGAGGAACCAGATGATGGGCTTCAAAATGGCGGCCAGAACGGAGATGAAGCCGCAGACGGCGTTGGCCAGCTTTTCCTTGTGCTTCATGGCGATGCGCTTGGGGACAAGCTCGCCGAAGATCAGGGTAAAATAGGAGAGGATCAGCGTCACCGCCACCACGGCCACGGTGTTCATGGTCCCAGCGTGTTGGGGCGCGATGCGGAAAATGCGGACCAGAAAGGCGGAGACCGTCTCGGCAAAATTGTCTGCCGCAAAGGCCGAGCCCAAAAAGCCCGCCAGCGTGATGCCGATCTGGATGGTGGAGAGGAACTGAGTGGGCGTCTCGATGATGCGGAGCATTTTCTTCGCCCGCTTATCGCCATCGGAAGCCAGGGCGCGGACCTTCTTTTCGTTCAGAGAGATCACGGCGATCTCCGTGGCAGCAAAAAAGGCGTTGCATAAGATCAATACGATCTGCAGGATCAGTTGTTTTAACATTGTTCAAAAGAACCTCCATCGATATGTGTGTTTTCTTAAAATAAGATCTGGATGATGCCGTGGCGTCACCGCAGGATCACGGTGAACATCCGGAATCGGATCGCAGCCTCAGCAAAACACACCGGTGTTATCGGCTCCTCTGACGGGGGTTTCCCGCAACTTCGGGGAAGCGGATCCAAAAAACCATCTCCTTTCCGCAAAATAACTCAGTATGATATTTTACCGGTCCACTGAGGAAAGTCAAGGGGAGATTTGTAAACATTTGCGCAGGGCCGGATCGGGCTGCATTTTCACGCCTGCAGTCTACCCCCTTTGGCCTTGCAATGCGGCCGGAAATCTGCTATACTATATTATTATAGGATAAAAAAGGAGTTGGTAATCTTCCATGGACAGTGACAGTTGGTTGTTATATGTCCTGTTCTTTGCCCTGATCCTGGGCGGCGGCTATTTCGCCAGCACAGAGATCGCGTTCGCTTCCGCCAACAAGATCCGCTTGAAGACCCAGGCGGAAACGGGCGACCGCCGTGCAAAGACCGCGATCTACATTTCCGAGCATTTTGAAAAAGCGCTTACGACCCTGCTCATCGGCAACAACATCATGCACATCGGCTGTTCCTCTCTGGCCACCGTGCTGGCCACCCACCTCTGGGGTCCGTCCTCTGTGGGCGTGGTCACTATCGCAGTCACGGTGATCGTCTTTTTTGTCAGCGAGATGCTTCCGAAAAGCTATGCCCGCAGTCATGCGGATCAGGTGGTGCTGGCCTTTTCCGGCTCCCTGCGCTTTCTGATGCGGGTACTGACGCCCTTTGCCTGGGTGTTCAACCAGATCTCCCTGTTCGTCTCCCGGCTGTTCGGCGCAAACCATGCCCCCTCCTATACGGAAGCGGAGCTGGAATATGTTTTGGAAAACGCACAGGATTCCGCCGACATCCAGCAGGAGCCGGAGACCCGTCTGCTTTCCGCCGCTGTGGCCTTTGACCATATTCCGGCCCGGCAGGTGATGCAGCCGGCAGAGCGAATGGAAGCGCTGCCGCTGGACATCGGCACGGCGCAGCTGGCCGCCTACATCAAGACCCACCGCCATTCCCGCATCCCCATTTACCGGAACGATCCGGACCATATTATCGGCATCCTGCACATTCGTGATTTTCTGCGGGTCTATCTCCGCCAGGGGGACAAGACCCGGCTTCGGGCGCTGCTCAATCCGCCGGTTTTTGTATCGCCGGAGGCCCCCATCGACGAGGTCCTGCGGCAGATGAGCAGCCAGCGGAACCATCTGGCCATCGTGCAGGATGCTCAGCACAAAACGCTGGGGCTTGTGACGGTGGAGGATATTTTAGAGGAGCTTGTGGGCGACATTCAGGATGAAGAGGACGATGAAGGGACGGTGAACGCCCATGCGTGAGCTGCTTCCCTATCTCGGAATCGTGGTGCTGATCGCGTTTTCCGCTTTTTTCTCCGGCTCGGAGATCGCGTTTGCCTCCGTCAATACCCTGCGGCTGCAAAGCAAATCAGACAAAGGCAGCAAGCCCGCCCAGGTTGCTTATTATATCTGTCAGCAGTATGACAAGGCCCTCTGCACCATCCTTATCGGCAACAATCTGGTCAATATCGCTTCCTCGTCGCTGGCTACCGTCATCGCCCTGCAGCTGGTGGGTGACAGCGGCGCCATCTATGCCACCGGCGTCATGACCGTTTTGATCCTCACCTTCGGCGAGATCATGCCAAAGATCGTGGCAAAGGATCAGAGCGATGGCTTTGTTTTGCTGGCGGCCTATCCCCTGCGGCTGCTGATGCTGATCACCAAGCCGCTGGTCATTGCCATCACCTGGATCCTGGATCGGATCGCCAAGCTTTGGGGCGGAACGCCGATGCCGGATCCCATGACCGCCGATGAGCTGATGACCATGATCGAGACTGTGGAGGACGAGGGCATCATTGATGAAGACCGCTCCGACCTGCTGCAGTCGGCCGTCAGCTTCGGCGAAACCACCGTGGAGCAGGTGCTCACGCCCCGGGTGGATCTAGTGACCATCGACCTGCAGGACAGCCGGGAAGACATTCTGCACATCATGGAGACCTCCCGTTTTTCCCGCATCCCGGTCTATGAGGAGGACATCGATTCCATTCAGGGGATCCTGTATCTGAACCACGCCTACCGCGTCCTGGCTGACGCGCCGGATACGCCCATTCGGGACCTGCTGCTGCCTGCTGTTTTTCTGCACCGGAGCACCCGGCTCCCCATCGCCATGCGGGAGCTGCGCAGCCGCCGCCTGCAGATGGCCGTAGTGCTGGACGATTTTGGCGGGACCTGCGGCGTCGTGACGCTGGAGGATATTCTGGAGGAGATCGTCGGCGATATTTGGGACGAAAATGACAACGTCGAAGAGGATTTCTGCCAGCTGGATGAGACGCATTTCCGGCTCAGCGGAAGCGTCAGTCTGGATGATCTGCTGTGGGAGACCGATCTGGAGCAGTTTGAGGATGAGTTTGACAGCACCACCGTCGGCGGCTGGATCACTGAGCTCAACGGCGGCTTCCCCACGCTGGGGCAGGAGCTCGTCTGGAAAAATCTCCGTCTGAAGGTGGACGCGCTGGATGACCGGCGCGTCCAGCAGGTATCCGTGGAGATCCTGCCAAAGCAGGAGGAAGCGGAGGACGAGGATTGAACAATCCTCTCCTGCCGTTCTTTATCAAATCATGCCCGGAGCGCTGCTCCGGGCTTTTTCTTTCCCCTCTTCCCCAGCGTGCAGGCACGAAAAAGCCCCTTGCCTTTGCGGCAAGGGGCTTTGGCATTCAGAAAGAACCGAACGCGATCGTTGATTATTCGTCGACCTCGATAACGACGCCGGAACCAACGGTACGACCGCCTTCGCGGATAGCGAAGCGCAGACCCTTTTCAATAGCGATGGGGGTGATCAGCTCGACCTTCATGTCGACGTTATCACCGGGCATGCACATCTCAACGCCGTCGGGCAGAGTGATGACGCCGGTAACGTCGGTGGTACGGAAGTAGAACTGGGGACGATAGTTATTGAAGAAGGGGGTATGACGGCCGCCCTCGTCCTTGGACAGAACGTAAACCTGACCAACGAACTTGGTGTGGGGCTTGATGGAGCCGGGCTTAGCCAGAACCTGGCCGCGCTCCACATCGGTCTTGTTGATACCACGCAGCAGAGTGCCGATGTTGTCGCCGGCCTCAGCGTAGTCCAGCAGCTTGCGGAACATTTCGATACCGGTAACAACGGTCTTGCGGGGAGCATCCATCAGGCCAACGATCTCGACCTCGTCGGACATCTTCAGAACGCCGCGCTCCACACGGCCAGTGGCGACGGTGCCGCGGCCAGTGATGGTGAAGACATCTTCCACGGGCATCAGGAAGGGCATGTCGGCCTTACGGTCGGGCGTGGGGATCCAGCTGTCAACAGCATCCATGAGCTCCTTGATGCAGGCATACTCGGGAGCGTTGGGATCAGTAGACTCAGAAACCAGAGCGTTCAGAGCGCTGCCGCGGATGATGGGCGTATCGTCGCCGGGGAAGCCATAGGAGTTCAGCAGCTCGCGGACTTCCATCTCGACCAGCTCCAGCAGCTCTTCGTCATCGACCTG
>DHMK01000028.1:20674-20811 GCA_002405755.1 Clostridiales bacterium UBA4644 | reverse complement strand
TCGCTCTTGCGGGCGATCTTATCCAGCTCGTCGATATAGATGATGCCCCGCTGGGCCAGCTCCACATCATAGTCCGCCGCCTGGATCAGGCGCAGCAGGATGTTTTCCACATCCTCGCCCACATAGCCGGCCTCGGT
>DHMK01000028.1:3477-20592 GCA_002405755.1 Clostridiales bacterium UBA4644 | reverse complement strand
GTGGTGGCGTCGGCAATGGCGAAGGGGACCTTCATGCTGCGGGCCAGCGTCTGGGCCAGATGGGTCTTGCCGCTGCCGGTGGGGCCGATCATCAGGATGTTGCTCTTCTGGATCTCCACATCTGCATCCGGATGCAGGATGCGCTTATAGTGATTATAGACTGCCACGCAAAGGGCGATCTTGGCCCGGTCCTGCCCAATGACATATTCGTCCAGCGCAGCCTTCATCTCCGCGGGCTTGGGCAGCTTGCCGTCCAGCTGGAAGCGGCCCTCCGCGGCCTCGTCCTCTTCCTCCTCCCGGACCAGATCGGCGCAGATATCCACGCATTCGTTGCAGATATAGGCGTTGGGTCCGGCGATCAGCCGCTTTACTTCATCCTGTGTGCGGCCGCAAAAGCTGCAGCGCACCTCTTTTTTTTCATTGTTTGCCATAAAAGCTCCTTATTTCAAGGCGTGGAAAGCTTCAGCGCTTTACGATCACCTTGTCGATCAGACCATAGGCGCAGGCTTCCTCCGCCGTCATATAGTGGTCCCGCTCTGTGTCGCGCTCGATGACCTCCAGCGGCTGGCCGGTGCGTTCGCTCATGATCCGGTTCAGCTTGGAGCGGATGGAAACGAGATGGTCCGCGTGAATTTTAATGTCGGAGGCTTGTCCCTGCAGACCGCCCATCAGCGGCTGATGGATCAAAATCTCGCTGTTGGGCAGCGCCATCCGCTTGCCCTTGGCCCCCGCCTGCAGCAAAAACGCGCCCATGCTGGCGGCCATGCCGATGCAGATGGTGGAAACATCGCAGTTGATATACTGCATGGTGTCGTAGATCGCCATGCCCGCCGTGATGGAGCCGCCGGGGCTGTTGATATAAAAGCTGATGTCCTTGTCCGGATCCTGGGCCTCCAGATACAAAAGCTGGGCCACGATCAGGCTGGCCGTGGTATCATTGACCTCTTCCGAAAGAATGATGACCCGGTCATTGAGGAGCCGGGAGAAGATATCGTAAGACCGCTCGCCCCGGTTGGTCTGCTCCACCACCATGGGAATATAAGACATAAAATACTCCTTTCTGAAGTACGACGCGGGAAGCGCTGCAAAGCGGCGCTTCCCGTGATGATATTTGCTATCAGTTTAAGCCCTGCGGCATGAAAAATCCGTCGATTTTCGGGAAGGCTCCCGCAGAAAGGCGAAATTATTCCGCAGCCTTTTCTTCCTGCTTGGCGACGGGCTTCGCCACGGCGTTGTCCAGGACGAAATCATTGGCCTTCTGGCACATCAGATCCATCTTCAGATCCTCCTCAGGCAGCAGCTCCTTGATCTTGTCCACGGCCATCTTATTCTGCTCCGCCAGCTTGTTGAACTCCGCTTCCACATCGGCCTCGGAGACCTCCAGGTTTTCCTGCTTGGCAATGGCCTCCAGCGCCAGACGGACCTTCACCTGACGCTCCGCCTGAGAACGGAAGATATTGCGGAAGGCGGCGTGATCCATGCCCTGCATCTTCAGGTAGGAATCCAGATTCATGCCTTGCATGGCCAGACGGTAGCCAAAGTCCTCCTCGATGCGGTCCAGCTGATTTTCAATCATGGCGGCGGGGATATCGGCGTCCATGGTCAGCAGGACCTGATCCATCAGCTTCTCCTGGAAGGCGTTTTTAGCGGCGGTTTCCTTGCGCTCCTTCAGCTTCTTGTGAATGTCTTCCCGCAACTCGGTCAGCGTGTCAAACTCGGAAACATCCTTGGCCAGCTCATCGTCCAGCGCGGGCTTCTGAGATTCCTTCACCTCGTTGACGGTGCACTTGAAGACAGCAGGCTTGCCGGCCAGAGATTTTTCCTGATATTCCTCGGGGAAGGTCACGTTGACCTCACAGGACTCACCGGCCTTCTTGCCCACCAGCTGCTCCTCGAAGCCGGGGATAAAGGTGCCGGAGCCCAGCACCAGGTCAAACTTTTCACCCTTGCCGCCATCGAAAGCAACGCCGTCCACAAAGCCCTCAAAGTCGATGTTGGCGGTGTCGCCGTTCTGAGCCTCCCGCTCCACGGGGATCAGGCGGGCATTGCGCTGCTGCAGACGATCCAGCTCGCCCTGGACCTCTTCGTCCGTAACGGCATCGTCTTCCTTTTCCGCTTCCAGACCCTTGTAATCCTTCACGACCACCTGGGGCTTGACAAAAACAGCGGCCTCAAAAACAAAGGTACCATCGTCCTGGACATCTACCGTGCCGATCTGGGGCTGAGAAACCACATCCAGCGCAGCTTCCTTCAGGGCGGCCTCGTAAGCATCGGGGATGCAGAAGTTCATGGCATCCTCAAAAAAAATCTCCTTGCCATAGAGCTTCTCGATGATCTTCCGGGGGGCGTGGCCCTTGCGGAAGCCCTGGATATTGATGGAGCCAACATTCTTGCGATAAGCCTTTTCGCAGGCGGCCTCAAAGACCTCGGGCTCCACGGCGATGCTCAGCACCACCTGATTCTTTTCTTTCTTTTCCACATTGTTCAGTTTCACGGATATGTCCTCCTTGTAAAGTTGCACTATTTATATTATTTTATTTATCCTCTGATCCGGATGGGCCGGAAGCTCAGGGCGTCTGCGGAGATCACATGAAAGGAGATCCCCTGCCGCATGCCGCAGAAGGCGCCCCGCAGGCTTTCGCCGTGCAGATGACCGTAAAAAACGCGCTTTACCGGATAGCGTCCCAGGATCTCCATGATCTGTGGAACCTCCGTCCCCTGAAACACCGGCGGATAATGGAGAAAGCAGTCGATCTCCGCCGCTCCCTGACCGGCTGCGGCCTTGAGGGAAGCCTCCAGACGGATCAGCTCCCGTTTGAAGATCTTGTCGTCTCCGGCGTTGGGATCGTTTCGGTCATAAAACCAGCCGCGAGTGCCGCACAAAGCCGCACCGTCATAAAAATAGCAGGAATTATGTAAAAAATCAATGGTTTCGATCTGATTTTCCTGAAAAAACCGTTTCATTTTTGAAACTGTTTCCCACCAATAGTCGTGATTGCCCTTTACCAGCAGCTTTTTGCCGGGAAAACGCTCCAGCAGCTGAAAATCCGGCAGAGCCTCCTGCAGCGACATTCCCCAGGAAAAATCACCGCAGATCACCAGCAGATCCTCCGGCTGCAGCACGGAAAAGCTCTGGACCAGCTTGTCCCGATAGCCCTTCCAAGCCCCGCCGAAGATGTCCATGGGCTTATTGCAGCCCTCGGAAAAATGTGTGTCGCCGATCGCGTAAAGCGCCATGCCCTCTCCTTCCGCCCTGTTTTCATGGTTCATTGAAACGCATCCGGGATATGGTGGATGCGCCGGCTGTCCGTATAGATCTCGATCACATCGAATCGGGCCGGCAGCTGGCACTGCTGCTCCGCCAGCCAGCGCGCCGCCGTGATCCGGAGCCGGCTTCGCTTGGCAAGGTCAACGGCTTCACAGGCGCTGGAAAATACGTCATTTTTGCGCAGCTTGACCTCGATAAACAGGATCATGCCGTCCTTTTGGGCGATCAGGTCGATCTCTCCCATCCGGCAGCGATAGTTCCGCGCAAGGATGCGATATTTTTTCTTTTCCAGATAGGCCGCCGCCAGCGCCTCGCCCCGTTTCCCTTTGTCCTGCGTGCTCATGGTGTTTCTCCCGAAAGCAGCTTTTTCAAAAAAGTCCTCCGATGCGCCGGACAGGGGCCATACTGCAGGATGCGCTCCCGATGGAGCCGGGTGGGATAGCCCTTATGTTTGGCGAAGGCATATTGCGGATATTCCGCGTCCAGCACCGCCATGGCGCGATCCCGGGCTACCTTCGCCAGAATGGAGGCCGCTGCAATGGACGCGCTTTTGGCATCGCCCTTAACGATGAGCAGCGTTGGCGCTTCCTCCGGTTTCGGATCCCGGTTGCCGTCTACCAGAATATAATCCGGCCGCTGCTCCAGCGCAGAGATGGCCCGGCGCATGGCCAGCAGACGGGCCTGCAGGATGTTCATCCGGTCGATCTCCTCCACGCCGGCCAAGGCGATGGCCCAGGCGCGGGCGCGGGCCTGGATCTCCGGAAAAAGCTGCTCCCGCTTCTTTTCCGAGAGCTTTTTGGAATCGTTCAGGCCGTCGATCCGGTGAGCCGGATCCAAAATGACCGCCGCCGCATAGACAGGCCCCGCCAGCGGGCCGCAGCCCGCTTCATCCACGCCGCAGAGCGCGGAAAAGCCCTTTTCTGCCAGCGCTTCTTCAAATTCATACACAGCTCATTCCTCCGGCGGCAGCTCCAGCGTGATGCGCCCCAGCTTTCCGCCGCGGAATTCGTCTAAAAAGATCCGCGCCATGCGGAGGGTGTCGTATTCCCCTCTTCCGGCCAGAAAGCCGCGCTTTTTTGCCATCTCCGTGAGTGTTTCATAGGGCTGCTCCAGGTTTACAGCTGTAATGTCATAGCGCTTTACAACCGCTCCGGGCGCAGAGATTTCCAGCTGCAGCAGCAGACGGCAGGCCAGATCCTCCAGATCCAGGATCTCATCCCGGATGGTGCCCGTGAAGGCCAGAAGATAGCCCATCTGATCCGTTTCGATCTTGGGCCAGAGCATCCCCGGCGTGTCCATAAAATCAAATCCGCCGGGCAGAGAAAACCATTGCTTTCCTCGGGTCACGCCTGGCTTATCCGCGGCTACGGCCGCTTTTTTGTTCAGCAGGCGATTGATGAAGGAGCTTTTGCCCACATTGGGGATGCCCATGATCATGATGCGGATAGGCTTGCCCACCTGTCCCTTGGCCTGCTGCCGCTGGATCAGATCTGCACAGGTCCGCCGGGCGCAGGCGGTAAAGGTGTTGAGAAAGCCTCCCTTTTTGCTGTCCGTCTCCATGACCTGCAGGCCCTGCCCGCGGTAAAAGGCCATCCATCGGGCGGTGGCGGCGGGATCGGCCTGATCCGCCCGGTTGAGCACCAGCATCCGCCGTTTGTTCTGGCAGAGCCGATCCAGATCCGGATTGCGGGAGCTCTGGGGAATGCGCGCGTCAATGAGTTCGCAGATCATATCGACATTTTTCAGATCCTCCTGCATCACCCGGCGGGTCTTCGCCATGTGACCGGGATACCAGTTGATGCTCATCTCAGGATACCCCGCCCAGCTTGTTCAGCGGCCAGATCCGGAACAGCGCCTTGCCGATCACGCGCTGGCAGGAGATCTGCCCCACCTCGGTGTAGCGGCTGTCTGTGCTGCCGTTTCGATTGTCGCCCATGACGAAGATACAGCCCTCGTCCACGGTGACAGGATACCTCTGGTTCCCCCGCTTTTCACTGCGGATGAGTTCATAAATATATGGCTCGTAAAGGGTCTCGCCGTTGAGCACCACGTTTCCGCTGCCATCGATATCCAGCGTGTCGCCCTCAACGGCGATGACCCGCTTTACCAGCGCTTCGCCGCCGAAGGCATCGGAGGTGCAGACGATGATATCGCCCCGCTGGGGCTCATGATAGCCGATGACCTGCAGGATCAGCTGGTCGCCATCCTCCAGCGTGTCGTACATAGACGAGCCATGTACGCCGGACAGACGGAAAAAGAAGGTGTTGACCAGCACGAGAAAGGCCAGCGCAAAGGCCAGCGCCTGGGCCCAAAAATAAAGCTCGCTGGCGCCGTCCGGCTTTTCCTTTTGTGCGGCCCTGACCTTTTCCGTCGCCGTTTCCAATTGTTCCGGCTTCTTTTCCATGATGTTCCTCCCGCTTATCTGAAAAAATAAGAGGGACGAGAAAGTCCGTCCCTCTGATTTTTGTCAGGCTCAGATGTCCTCTTTTACCTTAGCGGCCTTACCGACTCTATTGCGCAGGTAATAGAGCTTCGCGCGGCGGACTTTACCCTTTCTGACGACCTCGAACTTTTCGACGTTGGGAGAATGGATGGGGAAAGTCTTTTCCACGCCGACGCCGTAGGACACGCGGCGAACGGTAACAGTCTCCTGGATGCCGCCATGCTTTCTTGCAATAACGGTACCCTCAAAGACCTGGATTCTTTCGCGAGAACCTTCCTTGATCTTGGCGTGGACCTTAACGGTGTCGCCGATGCCAAAATTGGCAGGGTTTTCCTTCAGCTGAGCGTCAGTCAGATGCTTGATCAGATCCATAGTGATTATCGTTCCTTTCAATCATAGGCGTTCTTGTCCTGACAACGACAGAGGACCGCCCGTAATGCATGCAAGGTCATCATACCACACATGCGGGAGAAAAGCAAGCATTATTGCTGAAAAATTCGGCAATTTTTGTCTAATATCCCGGTGCGGAGATAATGGGCATCCGCATCCTGGGGGATCAGGCCTGCCTGCTTCAGGGCGGCCGTGAGATAAAGCGGATTCAGCGGATCGTTTCCCGCCGCAAGGATGCAGCGGCAGAGGGTCTTCTCCTCCGCCCTCTCAAAGGAAACGCTGCGGATATAGTCCAGCAGATCCACCTGTCGGGAGCCGCGCTTGGAGCGCTTCTCCACCGGCAGCGGCTGCCGGAACAGCGCGGTCATGGCCTCGGGATCGCCGGCGGGCAGCATGATCTCATAGGCGCAGCAGGCGATCTCCCCTACCGGTCGGAGGGCCTGTCCCGCAGAAAGCACCCGCATCCCCGCAGGCAGCTCCCGGTTCAGCCGCTCCGCAAAGTCTTCGGGCAGGGCGTCGCAGGTGAGCTCCAGATCGCAAAGCTCGCAGACGGAATCATAGCCGGTGGACAGCGGCACCACGATGGACATCTCGATATGCGGATTGAAGCCCTGAGAATATTTCACCGGCAGGCCTGCCCGCAGAAAGCTCCGCTGAAAGGTGCGGATCAGATCCAGATGGGAAATATAGGCCGCAGTATCCTTTTTTTCATAGCAGAAACGGACCTTAAACATCGCATTTCCCTCCCGTCAGGCACAAAGCGCCGCAATTCCGGCAGCCGGCCTTGCAGTCCGGCGTGGCGATGCCCAGCCGTGCCTGCTCCAGCTCGCCGTAAAGATAATCCTTCCGCACGCCGGAGGAAATATGATCCCAGGGAAGGATCTCGTCCTTTTCCAGCTGGCGGTTGGCGTAGAAAGCGGGGTCGATGCTGCATTCTTCAAAGGCCTGCATCCAGGCGTCGAAGGAAAACAGCTCGTCCCAGCCGTCCAGCCGGGAGCCCTTTTCCCAGGCCTTTTCCAAAACGGCGGAAAGCCGACGGTCGCCCCGGGCCAGGACGGCCTCCAGAAAGCTGGTGCGGTGATCGTGGATGGAATAGGTAACATTTTTGATCTTCAGGCTGTCCATCAGCAGCTGCTTTTTCCGCCGGGCTTCCTCCCCGGTGATCTGTCCCAGCCACTGGAAGGGCGTCTGGGCCTTGGGGACGAAGATGGAGATGCCCACATTGATCCGAACGCCCCGGGCCTTGTTTTTCCCGTATTCCCGGAAGGTGGCGATCACATGACGGACGATCTGGGAAATGCCCAGCAGATCCTCATCGGTCTCCGTGGGCAGGCCCATCATGAAATAGAGCTTGACGCCGTTGTAGCCCGCCTGAAAGGCCACCTTGCAGGCCTCCAGCAGGTCCTCCTCCCGGAGGTTTTTGTTGATCACATCCCGCAGGCGCTGGGTGCCGGCCTCCGGCGCGAAGGTCAGGCCGCTCTTGCGGACCTTCTGGATGTTCTGCACCAGATCCAGGTTAAAGGAATCCGCCCGCAAAGAGGGCAGCGCCAGAGAAACATGCATCGGCTCGAAATGATCTACCAGGCTTTCGCACAGCGTCTCCAGATGGGGATAATCGCTGGAGGAAAGGCTGGTCAGCGAGACCTCGTCCCAGCCGGTGGAGGCGATCAGAGCCTTGGCCTGCTTTTCCAGCGTCTCCGGCTGCTTGGCCCGGATAGGACGGTAGGTGTAGCCCGCCTGGCAGAAGCGGCACCCCCTGCGGCAGCCCCGGAACAGCTCCACCATGGCCCGGTCAAAGACGATCTCCGTATTGGGCACCAGAAAATAATCGGGATAATAGGCCTTGTCAAAATCCTTAACGACCCGCTTTTTCACCACCGCGGGCGCGCCCTCCAGCGGGCGGATGGCCGTAACGGCGCCGGTCTCTCCGTAGGTGATCTCATAGAGCGACGGCACATAAACGCCGCCCAGCTGCGCTGCTGCCCGCAGGAAGGCGGGCTTGTCCATGCCCTCTTTTTTTGCCCTGCGGTAAAGCTGCAGAAGCTCCGGCATGACCTCCTCCCCCTCGCCCACAACGATCAGGTCAAAAAAATCCGCCATGGGCTCCGCATTGTAAACGCAGGGCCCGCCGGCCATCACCAGCGGCCGGAGCTCATGCCGATCGGCAGAGCGCTTGGGGATGCCCGCCAGATCCAGCATATTCAAAACGCCGGTATAGTTCATCTCATACTGCAGCGTAAAGCCCAGGATGTCAAACTCCGAAACAGGATCGCCGCTCTCCAGAGCATACAGGGGCTGGCCCCGGCGGCGCATCTCCTCCTCCATATCCACATAGGGAGCATAGGCCCGCTCGCACCAGACGCCCTCCATGCCGTTCATCAGGCCGTAAAGGATCTTGGAGCCCAGATGGGACATCCCGATCTCATAAAGATCCGGGAAGCAGAAGGCGAACCGCAGGTCCACCTCCGCCTTGTCCTTGCAGACCGCATTATATTCGCCGCCGGTATAGCGCGCAGGCTTGCGCACATGATCCAGACAGGCGCGGATGGTATCGTTCATAAAATCCTCCCTTTTATCGTTCGCTCAACTTTTTATTGTAGCGGTTTTTCCGGCGGGTGTAAAGCTTTTTTCCCGGAAGGGCGGAAAAAATCGCGCAGCCGGCGGCCAGAAGCGAGAGATTTCCCTGGGCTTTCCCAAAGTATAGCCCTGCGGCCGTCAGCACCAGTCCGCAGACCGCGCCGCAGCAGCAGACGATGCGCTCGCCCTGCTCCGGCCAGCGCCGCAGCAGCATTGCCCGCAGCGCCCGTCCGCCGTCCAGCGGCAGCGCCGGCAGCAGATTGAACCCGCCCAGCGCCAGACTGCAGCCGCAGAGCAGCATCCGCCAAAGCGAAGGCCGCAGCGCCGTCAGCAGACAAAGGAGCAGATTTGCCCCCGGCCCCGCCAGCGCCAGCAGCGCCTCCTGCCCATAGGAGAGCCGCCGTCCATCCAGCTGCAGCTCCATGCCGGAGAGCCGGAAGCAGACCCTTTTCACCCGGACGCCCAGCAGACGGGCCGCCAGCAGATGGCCCATCTCATGAACGCCTGCCGCCAGCCACAAAAGCGCCAGCCAGCGGCTGCTGCAGAAGGCAGCGGAAAGCGCCAACGCCAACAGAAACGGGACGCTGCAGCAAAAGCTCATGGCTCCCCTCCCTTGACAAGCTCCGGTATCATCCGTTAGGATAGAGACAAAGAATCTGAACAGACCGAGGGATCGTATGCTGGAACAGCTTCGTACAACGCTGCGGGACCGGGACATGATGGAACGGATCTTCCGCCTGGCCTGGCCAACGATGATCGAAGAATTCTTATATGCCGCCGTGCAGTATGCCGACACAGCCCAGGTGGGGGCCATGGGCGCTCACGCATCTGCGGCCATCGGCCTGACCACCACTACCATGTGGCTTACCCACGCGCCCATGGCGGCGGCAGGCATGGGCGTCCTTTCCTGCATCTCCATTTCCATGGGCGCAAAGGACGAGGAACGCGCCCGGCAGGCCGCCATGCAGTCTGTTTTGCTGACGCTGATCGTGGGCGGGGCGCTGACGGTGATCATGCTGCCCCTGAGCCCCTTCCTGCCCCGCTGGCTGGGCGGCGCACCGGAGATCCTGCGGGATGCTTCGCTGTATCTGGCCATCGTCTGCGCGCCCATGCTGTTCCGCGCCGCAATTTCCGTGTTTGGCGCCGTTTTGCGGGCCACGGGCGACACGAAAACCCCCATGCTCATCAACGCGCTGATGAACATCGTGAATGTTTTTCTGAACTTCCTGCTGATCGCTCCCCCCCCGGCAGCTGACGCTGGGCGCGCTGCGCTTCACCATGCCGGGCGCGGGCCTGGACGTGGCAGGCGCGGCCATCGCCACCACGGCCTCCTTCGTTTTGGGCGGGACGCTGATGACCCTGGCCGTCTGGAAAAATCCTGCGCTGGGCCTGCGGGGACAAAGGCTGCGGCTCTGTCCCTCCGTCATGCGGCAGTGCGTCAGGGTGGGCGTTCCGGTGTGCGCCCAGCAGATGACCACCGGCTTCGGCCATGTGGTATTCACCGCGCTGGTGGCCCGGCTGGGGACGGTCTCCATGGCGGCCCACGCCATCGCCACCACGGCGGAGGAGGCCTTTTATGTCCCCGGCTTCGGCATGCAGGCCGCCGCCGCAACGCTGGCAGGCTTTTCCGCCGGAGAAAAGAACGAGAAAAAGCTCATGCAGTATTCCTCTGCCATCATGGCTATCGCCTGCTGCTTTATGACGCTGCTGGGACTGCTCCTGTTTCTGTTTCCGGACGCTTTGATGCGTCTGTTTACAAAGGATGCCGCAGTCATCGCCCAAGGGGCCTCCGCCCTGCGCATCGTGGCGCTGTCGGAGCCGTTTTTCGCCATTCTGATCATCATCGAGGGCGTTTTCAACGGCGTGGGCGACACCCGCGCCCCCTTCCTGTTCGCCCTCTGCACCATGTGGGGCATTCGGCTCCCCTCGACCTATCTCTGCGTCAATGTGCTCCAGCTGGGGCTGAACGCCGTTTGGTTCTGCATGATCGCAGACAATATCACCCGGTTTTTGTGTATGCTGCTCCGCTATCGCTCCGGCCGGTGGAAGAAGCGGCTGAGCTTCTGAGCCATATACGCCTGCAAAAAGCGCCCTGTTCAGGGCGCTTTTTCCGTTGCTCCGGCGTGCTGCCGCAGGCCCAGCAGCTGACGGCTGAAGGCGGCCAGCTGTCCCTCCGGCTCCGTGATCCGGACGAAGCCGCGTCCCATCGTCTCCAGCGCCTGCATATATTGCCCGGTATCCAGCTGCAGCTCCGTTACATCCTGCAGGGTCTCTCTGGCCTGCCGCAAAGGCTCGCTCTGGCCGAAGCGCAGGACGAGCGCCGCCGCCAGCAGCACCAGAAACAGCAGGACGCCCGCTCTGCTTTGCCCGCCGCGCCGCTGATATCTGCCGGCCATCGTTACAGAATGATGCAGATCAGGCCGCCGCTGCCCTCGTTGATGATGCGCTCCAGCGTGTTCTGCAGCTTGGCCCGGGATTCGTCCGGCATATGGTGCAGCTTGTTGTTCAGGCCCTCGTTGACCAGATCGCTGAGGGATTTGCCAAAAATATTGCTGGACCAGAGCTGCTCCGGCGACTGGGCATATTGCTCCACCAGCTGCTGCACAAGGTCCTCCGACTGCTTTTCCGAGCCCACGATGGGGCTGATCTCCGTCTGGACCTGGGTCTGGATCATATGGATGCTGGGGGCGCTGGCCCGAAGCCGCACGCCGAAGCGGCCGCCCTGCCGGACGATCTCCGGCTGCTCCAGCTGCATTTCAGCGCTTTCGGGCATGACGATGCCATAGCCGGTACGGCGCACCTGCTCCAGTGCGGCGGAGATATGGTCATATTCCTTCTTGACCCGGGCCATCTCGCAGAGCAGCGGCACCAGATCGGCGTCGGAGCGGATCTCCATGCCGCACTGCAGGGAGAGCATCTGATAATAGAGCGCCTGAGGCACCGTTATCGCGGCGGAGACCAGCCCCTCGCTCATGCCCAGCCCGGAAAGGCTTGCCTTCTCGATATTTTCACAGGCGCAGAGGCCCTCGATCTGGACCCGGGCGTCCCGCATCCGGCAGATCCTTCCGCAGGCGGCCGTGATCTCCTGATAAAGGCTTTCCTTCAGGGGATCGCCGGCGGGCAGCATGGTCACCCAGGGCGGCAGGGCAAACCGGTATTCCCGGGCGGGAAACTCGGAAAGCACCGCAGCCAGCACCGCTTCGATCTGGCCCTTATCCATGGTCTGGCAGTTCAGTGCCAGACAGGTCACGCTGTATTTTTCCTCCAGTTGCCGGCGAAGCGCCTGCGTCTCGCCGCTTTCCGGCCGGGAGGAGTTCAGCAGGATGCAGAAGGGCTTGCGGATCTCCTGCAGCTCCTGCACGATACGCTCCTCCGCCTTTACATATTCCTCCCGGGAAAACTCTCCAAAGGAGCCGTCGGTGGTCACCACCACGCCGATGGTGCTGTGCTCCGTGATGACCTTGCGGGTGCCCAGCTCCGCCGCCTGCGCCAGCGGGATCTCCTGCTCGAACCAGGGGGTATGGACCATGCGGGGCTGATCTCCCTCCGACTGGCCAATGGCTCCCTCCACCATAAAGCCCACGCAGTCGATGAGCCGCAGGTTGCAGCGTGCGCCGTCCTCCGCCTGGATGGAGACGGCCTCCTCCGGGACGAACTTTGGCTCCGCCGTCATGATGGTCCTGCCGGAGCCGCTCTGGGGCAGCTCATCCTTTGCCCGTTCCTTCAGGTAGATGTTGTCGATGTTGGGCAGTACCAGCTGCTCCATGAAGCTTTTGATAAAGGTGGACTTCCCCGTTCGCACCGGCCCCACCACGCCGATGTAGATGTCCCCGGCGGTGCGCCGGGCGATATCCTGATAGATCGCGGTATTTGTCATGATTCCCAGCCTCTTTTCACAGAATCGTTTCATCGTTTACTGGAATCTATGCGTCTGCGCCGGGAACTATGCCCCGCCACGAAAAAGAAGAAAAAGGATGCGGCGGCAGAGGGCAAAATCGGTCAGAACGGTTGAAAGCTCCGCCGGTCTGTGGTAGAATACAGACGAAAGCCTATTGCGCTCTACTCTATTTTCGGAAAGCGGGGAATTTCAATGAAAAAACGGATTTTGTCCCTTGTGCTGGCGCTTTGCCTGACGCTGGCGCTGCTGCCGGCTGCGGCGTTTGCCGAGGGGTCTGCCGCAACGGAAACAGCGGACTTTACCGGCGCCGCTGAAGGCGACGCCGCCGCAGCGCTGGCGCTGCTCAATGCGGCAAAGACCGGGACGGAAGCTTCCACCTGGGACAGCGAAACCAAGACGCTGACCTTGAAGGGCGTCAACTTCACCACCACGGCCACCACCGCCTTAAAGCTGCCTGACGGAGCCACCGTCGTGCTGGCGGACGGGACGACGAATACGATCCGGGGCGGCGACGCCAATGCGGCGGTCGACGGAACTTATCACAACGATATTTACATCTATGGCATTTATGCTGAGGGCGCGCTGACCATTCAGGGGACGGGCAGCCTTAATGTGAAATCCGGTAAACACACGAACACCGGTGATGCATGGACCTACTCCACGGCGCTTTACGCAAAGGGACTCGTTACGATCAAGAGCGGCGAGGTCGCATTGACCGGCGGCGAAGCAAAATCCGCCGACTGCGCCTTTTCTATCGGCCTTGAGCTGCCGGAGGGCAGCGGTCTTTCTGTGGCCGGCGGCGAACTGACCGCCACAGGCGGGAGGTCTTACGATACTGGAAGCGGTTCAACAAGCTCCTCCTTTTCCCGCGGTGTTTACGCGTATGGGGCGAGCGTTTCCGTCTCCGGCAGCAGCAAGCTGAAGGGCTATTCGGCGGATAAGCATGGCGGCCTTTCCTGGGGCATTTACATTTCCGGCGGCGATCTGACAGTTTCTGGCAGTGCCGAGGTCTTTGCGCATGTCCATACCGGGATCGAGGTGTCCAGCGGCAATCTGATCCAGACTGGCGGCAAGATCGACGCCGGCACTGTGGCGGGCGGCTATTACGGGCTCTCTGTTGAAAAAGACACCTTCGATACCGGAGCCGTCGGCAATATCACTGTCAGCGGCGGAACGCTGGATGTTTCGCAGGGCAAAATTTATTTATCAGCCTACAACGCAACCAAAGCCCAGGGGAACTTCACCGTGTCTGGGAGCGGCACGAAGGTTTTTGCGAGAGATATTAATGTCGAAAAGTGTTTCACCGTGTCCGATGCCACGATCAGAAGCGGTCAAATTATAGCAGACGATCTGACACTGAACAGCGGCAGCCTGACGGTGATTGAGGGTGTGAAGGAGTATAACGGCACCGCCTACGCTTCCCCGGCGCTCTGGCTGGACAATCTTACCGTGAACGGCGGGACGCTGGATGTGTCGTGGTCCTGGGGCAATATCACACCCTGCGTGCTCCCGGTGGATTCATCCACCAACTTTTCCACACCGCTCGTCCGGATGTGGGGCGATAATTTCGTTGCTGCCTTCAACAGTGGAACGGCGACCTTTGACACCGGTTGCGCCGGGAATATCGTGCTGAAGCTGGGGCGGCTCTCGCTGGGTGATGGCATCGTGGAGACCGGCGCTAACAACACCGACAGCGATGCGCATACGCAGGCTGAAAGCGACACCCCCGTGGTGTTCAGTGCGATTCAACGCACCAATGTCACCGTCTCCGGCATCACCGCGCAGAATAAGGTCTACGACGGCACCGATACGGCTACGCTGACCGGCGGCACGCTGAACGGCGTGGAACCTGGTGATGATGTTGGATTTACTATGACCGGCGTAAAAGCGGCCTTTTCTGATAAAAACGCCGGGACGGACAAATCCGTCACCGTCACCGGTTCGTTCCGCCTGACCGGCGCAGACGCTTACAAATACACCCTGATCCAGCCCCCGCTGGATCTCAAGGCCGACATCACCGCCTGTGATCAGTTCACCGACGCCACCAACAAAAATCAGACTATCTATGTGGGCGAAGACAGCTTTGAAGCGCCCCGCTTCACCGGCATCGGCGGCGAGACGGTCATGGGTGATATCACCTATAACGTGGACGGACCGATCGGGGCGGATATTCTCGGCATGCTGCGCGGTCTGAAAGCGGGCGAGAGTCTTTGCATCACTTACGATTTCACCGCGCGCGGCAACTACAGCGGCGAAAAGACCGGCACCATCACCGTCACCGCCCAGGAGCGGCCCGCTTCCAGCGTCACGCCGGTCGCCCCCTCTTATCCCGTGACCACGCCGGACGGCGCGGAAAACGGCAGCGTCTCCGCCAGCCGGAAGAACGCGTCCAAGGGGACTGTGGTCACCGTCACTGTCCAGCCCAAGGCGGGCTATGTGCTGGAGGAGCTTACCGTCACCGATAAAAACGGCAATGTGCTGGAGCTCACGGACAAGGGTGACGGCCAGTATACCTTCACCATGCCCGGCAGCAAGGTGGAGATCGCAGCCACCTTTATGGAGGACAACAGCGTTTTGAACTTCTTCTACGACGTACCCAACGACGCTTATTATTACGAAGCGGTAAAGTGGGCCGTGGCGCAGGAGATCACCGGCGGCGTCGGCAACAATCTGTTTGCCCCGGACGATCCCTGCACCCGCAGCCAGGTGGTCACCTTCCTGTGGCGTGCCGCAGGCTGCCCCGAGCCGCAGAGCACCGGCAGCTTCTCTGACGTTGCTGCGGACAGCTATTATGCCAAGGCAGTGGCCTGGGCCGCGGAAAACGGCATCACCGGCGGCACCGGCGAGGGCAGATTTTCTCCCGACGCCCCCTGCACCCGGGGAGAGATCGTCACGCTGCTGTATCGCTATCTGCAGTCCAAGGGCGAAGGCTTTACGGGCAATTGGATGTTCCTGCTGCCGTTTACCGATGTGACGGAGTGGTGCTACGAGGCGGTGGCCTGGTGCTATATGAAGAACATCACCGAGGGCACCTCCCCCACCACCTTCTCCCCCAACGACACCTGCACCCGCGGACAGATCGTCACGCTGCTGTATCGCTGCATGAAGTGATCCCATCGCAAAACAAAACGCGCCACGGAGCTCTCCGTGGCGCGCTTTCTTTTTGATTTTTATTTCGTGGGATCCCGGTAGGAGCACGGGAGGCCCACATCGCATTTTCCGCAGCAGTCTGCGCCGTAGGCTTCCAGATTTCTGCAGGTCATCTGATAGCACTTCTGACGGTCGAAGCCGTCCACGGTCAGCGCGCCTGAAAAGCAGTGCGCGACGCAGCGCTTGCAGCCGCCGCTCCGCAGATACAGGCACCGCTCCTCCCGAAGGATCGCGCCCGGCGCGATGGGCAGGTCGGCAACAACGGATCCCAGCCTTCCGCAGCAGCCGCTGTCTGTGATCAGCATATGATTGATCCCAAAGGTCCCAAGCCCCGCCGCATAGGCGATATGCCGCTGGGACCACGGGCTTTTCAAAAGCGTTTCGTCCATCCCGATGCCATAGGGCACCACCGCGTGATATCCCAGCCGGCGGATCTCCTCCGCCAGAGCCAGGTTCAGCGCTTCGATCATCCGGTTGGTCTCCAGATAGGACTGCGCCCAGGAGGGCGAAGCCAGGTCGTTTTCCCCCTTCAGATTCTGGTCGCCGTGGGCCTTGGTAAAGGGCACAAAATAGCTGATCACCACTGTCGCCTGCTCCAGATAATCCTGCGGGAGCCTGTGCCCCGGCATCACCAGCTCCGGAAGCCTTTGCAGATAGGGCGAATTTGCATCAGCAAAGCCCACCAGCGGCGTCCGCCAGATGCGCTCCGCGCCCTCCGGGTACCGGCTGACGAACCGCTCGATCCATCCCCTGATCTTCTTTTCCATCTCCCGCGGGTCCATGCTTCCATCCTCCGATCCATATTTTCCGGTCAGCGGCCGCCGTTTTTCGGCGCTTTACCGCTTCCGGGGACGCTGTTTACAGCGCAGTCCCCTTTTTTGGCACGAAAAGGCCGCGCATATCGGCGCGCTCCAGCTCCAGCAGCTTCACATTTTGTCCGTGCCGCCTTATTTTTAGAGCCATCGTCCGCCCCCTTTTTTAAGCACATTCAAGAACGCACATCAAGCAATGCACATTACATATTATCGTTTTCTGCAGTGGGTTTGTCAAGAAGCGCGCCAGCATTTCCCGCGTCCCGAGCCAGTTCCCCTCGTTCCAGCGTCTTTCCTCGCCCGCCTCTATCTTGCCGCATAGATAAGAAAAAGCCCGGCATTCGCCGGACTTTTCCACAGACAGAGCGATGGCAGGATTATCTCTGCCATCGCCCTATTATGTTTACACCTTCCAGCCGGCGGCCTGCTGGCGCTCCACCACAAAGCGGCGGTAGAGACCGTCTGCGGCGACCAGCTCGTCGTGGGTACCCTGCTGGACGATCTGGCCGTGGTCGACCACGAAGATCTGATCGGCATTGCGCACGGTCTTGAGCCGGTGGGCGATCATGATGACCGT
>DHMK01000028.1:2882-3340 GCA_002405755.1 Clostridiales bacterium UBA4644 | reverse complement strand
ATGATGATGGGCGCGTCCTTCATGATGGCCCGGGCGATGGAAATGCGCTGGCGCTCGCCGCCGGAGAGGGTCGCGCCGCCCTCGCCGATGACGGTGTCGAAGCCGTCCGGCAGCGCCATGATGAAGTCATAGCAGCGCGCCTTCTTTGCAGCAGCCTTTACTTCCTCCATGGAAGCGTCTGGCTTGCCGAAGCGGATGTTGTTGGCGATCGTGTCGGAGAACAGATAGACCCGCTGGAACACGAAGGAGAAATTGCGGATCAGGCTGTCGTAGCTGTAGTCCCGCACGTCCCGTCCGCCAAGGCAAACGCTGCCGTCCTGCACGTCCCAGAACCGCGCCATAAGATTGCACAGCGTGGTCTTGCCGCTGCCGGAGGGGCCGACGATGGCGACGGTGGTCTTTTCGGGAATGGTCAGCGACACATCGCGGAGGATGGGCTTGCTGTCGTAGGAAAAATC
>DHMK01000028.1:1418-2730 GCA_002405755.1 Clostridiales bacterium UBA4644 | reverse complement strand
AGGGACGAAAAGCTCCCGGCAGAGTCCAGCTGCTCAAAAAGGATAAACGAGCAAATGAGCATCAAAAGGCAGTTCGTCAGCTCCATTGTGCCGCCGAGGTAAAAGACGATGGCGGCGGCGCAGACTGCGACGCCGGTGAGCTTGTTGACGATGAACTGCGCCAGCATATAGAGCACCGACGGAAGTTCCATGGCAAAGGAAGCCTTGCGGGCTTCCTCCACCGCGCCGTGTACCTGCGTGGTAGAGTCGTGGGTCAGGTCAAAATTCTTGACCTCGGCGATGCCCTGCACATATTCCAGCACTTTGGAGACAAGCCGTTCGTCGGCACTGAACTTGCGCTGGGAAAGATTTTGCTCCGCCCGCTGCATGGCGGCGTTAACGACAAAGAACAGCACCAGTCCCATCAGTGTGATCAGCCCCATGCGCCAGTCAAACAGGAACATCATCACCGCAATGATGCCGGAGGTCAGGAAGCCGCGGGTCGTGACCATAACGACACGGGTAGCTACATTGGCCATATTCTCCATGGTGTTGGTGGTGACGGACGTGACCTCACCCAGGCTGTTGTCGTTGAACCAGCCCATGGGGAGGTAGCGCAGATGCTCCGCGATCTCGATGCGCTTGTTGGCGCAGACGCGGTAACCTGCCTCGGTCTGGAGCATGGCGGCCTTCATGTTGATTGCGATGTTCATGATCAGAGAAGCCACGATGATGCCAAGGCTCGTCCATAAAGTCGCCATGGTAACGTTCTTTTCCAGCAGCGCCCCGATGACGATGGCCGCTGCTGGGATACGCATGGCGGAGCAGATGGCGCTGACCACGCCCAGCCAGATAGATGTGATGAAAAGCCTGCGGTTGTCTTCGCCGCAGAAGGCAAAAAACTTTTTCAGTGTCCTGAGCATTACGCCACCTCCCCATCGTCCTTGACGCTGATGTGGGCTTCCCACATGGTTTTATACAGCGGGCAGGACTCCAGAAGCTCCGCCTGTGTGCCGGTCGCTTCGATTATTCCCTGATCGACGACGATGATCTGGTCGGCGTCCGCGATGGTGGAAAGCCGATGGGCGATGACCAGCAGCGTCCTGCCCTTTACGAGCTTAGCCAGCGCCAACTGGATCACCGCCTCGTTCTCGGGGTCGGTGTAGGCGGTGGCCTCGTCCAGGATCACGATGGGTGCGTCCTTCAGCATGGCGCGGGCAATGGAGATGCGCTGGCGTTCACCGCCGGACAGGTGCCCGCCGGATGCGCCGCACACCGCCTGATAGCCGTGCTCCAGCCCCATGATGAATTCATGGCAACCGCATTTCTTCGC
>DHMK01000028.1:888-1352 GCA_002405755.1 Clostridiales bacterium UBA4644 | reverse complement strand
TCGGTCGCGCCCTTTCTGCCCATGCGGATATTGTCCATGACAGAAAGGTCAAAGAGATAGTTGTCCTGCGACACATAGGCGATTCGCTTGGTACACTCCGCAAGGGGCAGCGTGCGGATGTCCACACCGCCGAGCTTGATTGTGCCGTCTTTCACATCCCAAAGGGAGGCAATAAGCCGGGCAATGGTGGATTTGCCGCTGCCGGAGGGGCCCACCAGCGCGTTGACCGTCCCCGGCGCTATGTGCAGGCTGACACCGTGGAGTACCTCCTTGTCGTGGTAGGCAAAGCGGACGTTTTTCAGCTCGATGGCGTTGTCCGCGGGCAGCTTTTCCGCCGTCTCCGGACGCTGCATGTCTTCGCCGGAGAGAACGTCCGCCACCTCGCCCACGATGGTGGTCACCTGCGCGATGTCGTCAGTGTAGGAAAAGGCGGTGATCAGCGGCTGCATGACGCCGAAGGACAG
>DHMK01000028.1:250-774 GCA_002405755.1 Clostridiales bacterium UBA4644 | reverse complement strand
ATGCCCAGCAGCGTGGAGGGGAGGATGGCCATGCCCGCCACCTGCCCAAAGAGGCTCCCGCGCATCCATTCGATGAAGCAGTCCGCGCCCTCTTTCGCGGCGGAGACGAACTTGGCATAGCTGGTCTTGGACTGACCGAAGGCCTTGATGACCTCAATGCCACTGATGTACTCCACGGCGATATCGTTCAGCGCCTTCGTGGAGGTCACGGTGCGCTGGAACTTCTCGTTGTAGCCGCTGAACATCGACATAAAGCAGAGAATACCGAGCGGAACAACGATCAGCATGGACAGTCCCATGCGCCAGTCCTCGACAAACAGCAGCACCAGCACCGCCAGCGCGCCCACAATGTTGGTGGTCATCTCCGGCAGCAGGTGGGCAAGGGTCGTCTCGATGGAGTCCACACGCTCCACGATGATGTTCTTATACGAGCCGGAGGAGCGGTCAAGCACCGTACCCAGGGGCAGCGTGGCCAGCTTATCCAGCAGTCGGACGCGGGTATTGGCCAGCACATGGAAGGTGGC
>DHMK01000028.1:0-161 GCA_002405755.1 Clostridiales bacterium UBA4644 | reverse complement strand
TGCAGCACATAGCGCAGCACCCAAAAGCCCGCCATCCATCCGCAGAGCGTCAGGCACTGCGCCAGCTCCGCCGTGCCGCTGACCAGCGCGGTAATGATCTGAATGATGATAAAATACGGCACAAGGGAGCATGCGACACCCAGCAACGCCGCAAGGACGCT
>DHMK01000034.1:46119-46267 GCA_002405755.1 Clostridiales bacterium UBA4644 | reverse complement strand
TCCGTACAAAAGTTCAACGGCGAGTTTTTGCAGTATTCCGCCGCCGGACACTCCGAGCAAGCTCTCTTTCGGATTTCCTCGATAACCTTTTCCGGCTCTATGGAGATAAGCCATTTCTCGAGATTGTTCATTCCTCTACCTCCGCCGC
>DHMK01000034.1:21601-46050 GCA_002405755.1 Clostridiales bacterium UBA4644 | reverse complement strand
GCCGCCGGGAGGCCGAGCCACCATAGCGGGTTATCCCGCTCCGGGCGGCGGCAATCGTCGCAATCCGCCGCCGAGCATGAGGAGCAATAAAGCCGGTGAAAAGCATCGTCCCACGGCGTTTCAATCGCCGGGATAGAGCCGAGGAACGCCGCGAGCGCCTCCGGGCTCGCCGTGATACTCTGAAAGTTGTCCATGCTCACGCCTCCAAAGCCCGCAGTATTTCGCGGAGGTCTGCGTCGAGCTCTTTCCAAAACTGCGCGTTGTCGGCGGCGTGGATATATTTCGGGGAGCCGTCCTCTTTCTTTTCCTCTGCGAGCTTTTCCCATGTCGCCGCCTCACCCTCGCGGGTCTTGGTCGTCATAAGGATGTAGAGCGAGAGCTTGGAGCATTGTTCCGCCGTGAGTGTCTTTTCGTTCATGGTATGAGTAACCTCCTTTTCTTCATTGAGCCGCTTTCCGACGGCCTCTATTTCGGTACGACCGATTGACGCGAGCCTCCGCTACCTCCGCGCTATACCCTTGCCGAAAGCGAGAGTCCGTTTCGCCGGTCTTGCCCCGCTCGAGCTCGCGGTAAATGGTCGCTTGACACTTGCCGACGCGCTTTGCGATTTCTCCCGGCTTTGCGCCCTCGGCGTACATAGCCTCGATAATCCGCCGCTCCTCGAGCCTCAAACACTCGTATTTCATTGTCTCGCCTCCGTTTCTGCATAAAAAATAAGTGCGTCGGAGCTTATTAGCTCTTTCGCACTTAATGATAAACGGCACATTTTTTCAGTTTTTGCGCAAAACTGCTTGACAAACATTTCTTTTCATATTATACTTGAAAAGCTGATTTAAGAAAGTCTGACCTTCGCAGGTGTAGTTCAATGGTAGAATGTCAGCCTTCCAAGCTGAACACGTGGGTTCGATTCCCATCACCTGCTCCAGTTTCATCAGCGATAGCTTATATATGTATGTGCCTGTAGCTCAGCAGGATAGAGCAACTGCCTTCTAAGCAGTAGGTTGGGGGTTCGAGTCCCTCCAGGCACGCCATCATGTATGGTGGATGTGGCGCAGTTGGTTAGCGCGCCAGATTGTGGCTCTGGAGGCCGGGGGTTCGAGTCCCCTCATCCACCCCATTTTATTGCGACGCTCCCTCATTTCGGGGGAGCGCGCAGATTATTCGCCGGAGGGCGGCATATGATGGGCTGTCGCCAAGCGGTAAGGCACCAGACTTTGACTCTGGCATTCGCTGGTTCAAATCCGGCCAGCCCAGCCATAAGACTCAGTAGCTCAGTCGGCAGAGCACCTGCCTTTTAAGCAGGGTGTCCGGGGTTCGAATCCCCGCTGAGTCACCAATCAGGCGTCGTCGATGCGTCCGGCATGAGCCGGGCGCATCGGTTTTTATTTGAGCGGAGAGCTCCCCTGCAGGGCGGGGGGATCTTTTTTTAATCCTCAAACAGACTGTCGACGGACACCTGAAAGATCTGCGCAAGGGCAAAAAGCTCGATATCGGTGACGGTGCGGAGCCCGTCCTCCAGACGGGAGACCGATCCGCGGCAGACATAGATCCCGCGCAGCTCCAGCTGCGCCGAGAGGGCCTGCTGGCTCATGCGCCGCGCCCGACGCAGCTCTCGCACTTTTGCGCCCACAAGATTCATGGAATTGCCGTCAATAATGCGTGCCATGTACGTTTCTCCTTCATTTTTGTCTTATTTCAGGACGAAATGTCTTGACAAAGGACAAAAACAATAGCACCCTGATATCGAAATGATTTTGTCCTGTAACAAGACAAAAACAAAAAATATAACCGGTATAAGACGGTTGCAATGTATGGAAAATACGATGTCACCTATTGGAAGGAGGGCGGCAGCGTAAAAACCGTCAAGTGGACGGGGCGCAATTGCACGCTGCGCTTGGAGCAAAATAGCACCTATACCGTCACCATCCGCCCCTTTGACGATGCGGAGCTGCAGGTCAGGAGCCTTTTCCATGGATATGGGGTGCGCTGGACGAGAACGCCCAGCTGGTGGATCAAATCGACAAAAGGGATCCAGCTCTGCCGCTGACGCAGCAGAGCTGGGCGGAGATCCTGTGCCGGACGCATTTGCGCCCGGCATTTTTGCGCGTTTGCGGCGGGAAAAGCGGTTGTAATTCTGCGCGCCTTGTGCTACAGTGATAGGCGAAGAATTACGCTGGGGAGCGCGGCTTCCCGGCCTTGTATGGGAGATATGACATGAACAGAAAAATTCTTTCTCTTTTGCTTGCGCTGTGCCTGCTGCTTTCGCTGGCGGCCTGCGGCGAAACAGAGCCGGACGCGCCGGAGCAGGAAGACCCCGTCCAGCCCGCCGCAGACGGCGGCGACGAGAGCTGGGCCGTTTATTGGTATCTGTGCGGCAGCGATCTGGAGGGCAACGGCGGCTTCGCCACCAGCGACCTGGCCGAGCTGATGGAGGTGGAGCTGCCTGAAAATGTCACCGTGGTCATCCAGACCGGCGGCGCATCCACCTGGTGGAACGACCTGATTGACGCGGATAAGCTCCAGCGCTGGGTCTATGACAGCCAGGGCCTTACGCTGGTGGATGAGCAGCCCTCTGCCAGCATGGGCGACGCCTCCACTCTGGCGGAATTTCTCGCCTTTGCCAATGAAAACTATCCGGCCGGCCGCAAGGCCGTCCTGTTCTGGAACCATGGCGGCGGCTCTGTCTCCGGCGCGGCCTTCGACGAGCTTTACGACCTGGATTCGCTGACGCTGGACGAGATGTATGCGGCGTTTTCCGCCGTCTGGCCGGAAAACGCTGCCCAGCCGCCGCTGGAGCTCATCGGCTTTGACACCTGCCTGATGGCCACCGTGGACGTGGCCCATGTGTTCTCCGGCCTGGCCCATTATATGGTGGCCTCGGAGGAGACGGAGCCTGCCAACGGCTGGTATTACACCGGCTGGGCCGGTGCGCTGGCGCAGGATCCCGCCATGGACGGCGCGGCGCTGGGCAGGATCATCTGCGATACTTATTATGAAGGCTGTCAGGCGGTTGGCACGGAGGAAAACGCCACGCTTTCCCTTGTGGATCTCACCCGGACCGGCCCGCTGCTGGAGGCCTATGAGACCTTCGGCGCGGAGGCGCTGGCCGCGGCCTGCCAGGATCCCGGCTTCTTTACGCAGTTTGCCCGCGTCGCCGCCAAGAGCGAAAACTACGGCGGCAACACCCGCCAGCAGGGCTATACCAACATGGTGGATCTGGGCAGCATGGCCCGGCAGAGCGCCGATATGCTGGATTCCTCCGCTGCGGTGCTCGCCGCGCTGGACGACTGCGTCCTCTATCAGGTCCGGGGAAAATACCGCTCGGAGGCCACGGGCCTTTCCTGCTATTATTCCTACAACGGCGATGTGGACGACTTCAACGGCTATCTTAGCGTGGGCGCAGGCGAAGCCTTCAAATATTTCTATGCCTATGAGCTTACCGGCCAGCTGGATGAGGACGGTATGGCCTATGCGGCTGACGCGGCCGGCCTGGAGCTGGCGGAGCTGCCCGAGGTGCAGACGGTGGACCGGATGGGCTGGGACGGCGCGCCGCTGAGCCTTTCGGAGGATGGCAGCGCCGTTCTGACGCTGGGGCCTGAGGCGGAGGAGGTGCTGGCAGGCATTGGATTCTCCCTGTATTATGTGGATGAGGAAGCGGACACGATGCTCCTGCTGGGCACGGACAACGACATGAACGCCGATTGGGAAAACGGCGTTTTCTCCGATAATTTCCGCGGCGTTTGGGGCAGCATCGACGGCTGCCTGGTCTATATGGAGCTGAGCTTTGAAGGCGAGGATTATAACATTTACTCCGTGCCGGTGCTGCTCAACGGCGAGGACTACAATCTGCAGGTTGCCTATGACTTCACCGAGAGCGAATGGTATATCCTGGGCGCACGGCAGGGCATCGACGAGAGCGGCATGGCCGACAAGGAGCTGCGCCTGCTGCAGGAGGGCGACGAGCTGACCACCATCTGGTATCTGTCGTCTCTGAGCGGCGAGGACGATCCGGAGCCTTACGCGGCGGAGACGCTCACCGTCACGGCGGAGACGGCCTTTGCCGAGACTGCGCTGTCCGACGGCCTTTACGCCATGATTTTTGAAATGACAGACGCGCTGGGCGGCTGCGCCTATTCCGAGGCCGCCATCTTTGAGTGCGCAGACGGCGAGATCTATACCACCGTCTGAGCCGCGGCCCGGCAGGGCCTTCTTCCGGAAGCATATCGTGCCGCCCGGTCTCTCCCGAAAAAAGAGACCGGGCGGCGTTTTTCTCTCGACGGAAGCGGGCATTTTTGATATACTGAAGAAAATTGCAAAAAAATGAGCATCGACGCGACCGAGCCTGTGAGAAAGTTGTTTTTATAGGGGAAGACGGTCCGCGGAAAGGAGCCGCCTATGGATGACCGGAGCATCGTGGAGCTCTACTGGAGCCGGGATGGCCGCGCCATCACCGAAACACAGCAAAAATACGGGCCTTACTGTGCCCGGATCTCCGCCAATCTTCTGGCAGACGCCCGGGACTGTGAGGAAAACCTCAGCGACACCTGGCTGGCCGCCTGGAACGCCATCCCGCCGGCCCGGCCGGAGGTGCTTCCGCCCTTTTTGGGCCGCATCGCGCGCAATCTGGCGCTGAACCGCTTAAAAGCCCGCCGGGCGGAAAAGCGGGGCGGAGACGGCGTGCTTTCGCTGGAGGAGCTGGACGGCTGCATCTCTGACGGCAAGCGGCTGGAGGAGAGCCTGGAGGTTCGGGAGCTTGCCCGGAGCATCAGCGCCTTTCTCCGGACAGAGACCGGGGAGGCGCGGCAGATGTTTGTCCTGCGGTATTTTTACTGTGAGCCGGTGGAGGCCATCGCTGAAAAGCTGGGCGTGGGACAGAGCAAGGTCAAATCCGCCCTGGCCCGCACCCGGAAGCGGCTGCGGCAGCACCTGGAAAAGGAGGGAATGATCCATGAAGCATGAACAGCTGGCGCAGGCCATGACCCTGCTGGACGACGATCTGCTGGAGGAGGCCCGGCTGGCTGCGCCCCGGAAAAGGCCCATTCTCTGGCCGCGCTGGGCGGCGGCCGCCGCTGCCTGTCTGGCGCTGGTGCTGACGCTGCGGCTCTGGCCCGGCGGCGGGGAGGTGTTTTTTCGCGGTGCTTCCGTAGGGATGGAGCCGATCCCCGTTTCCGACGGCGTGGCCGCATACTCCTTTCCCGGGCGGAGCGTTCCGGAGCCGCTTTCCCTTTCGCTGGAGCTGAAGCTGAAGCCGGAAAGCACGGTCCGGGTCTCTGCCGGGACGCTGCGGCTCCTTTCGGGAGATGCGCAGCCCGCTGCGGGAACGGAGCTTTCCGGCGGCGGCAGGCTTTCGCTGGAATGGACGGTTGAAAGCGCCCGTCCCGGGGAACGCTATACCATGACCGTCGGAGAACGGGTCTATCTTCTGGCCTATGACGGCTCCTGCGGGAGCTGGACGATTTTTGAACAAAAAGGAGAACAAACACCATGAAGCATCTGAAAAAGCTCATCGCGCTGGCGCTGTGCGCCGGTATGCTCTTTGCGCTGGCCGCCTGCGGCAAGCAGAACGACAACGGCAACGCCGGAGAAAACGGCACGCAGGAGCCCCAGGGCCCCGCGTCGGCGCTGGAGCTGCTCAACAAGGTCTGGGACAGCTATACCGACGACGAAAAGTTTCCGGCGGCGGGCGGCGATTATGACAACAGCGTGGACGGCGCGCCCGGCGCCTTCGATATCAGCAAGGCCGACAATGTGGAATATCTGCTGACGCTGCCCCAGGACAAGGTCTCCCTCATCGACGGCGCGGCTTCGCTGATGCATATGATGAACGCCAACACCTTCACCTGCGGCGCCTTCCATCCCGCCAAGGCGGAGGACGCGGATACGCTGGCCCAGACCCTGCGGGATGCCATCCAGGGAAAGCGCTGGATGTGCGGCTTCCCGGACAAGCTGGTGGTGGCCAAGACGGGCGGCTATGTGGTGTCGTTTTACGGCAATCAGGAGCTGGTAGACACCTTCCGGGACAAGCTGGCAGCCGCCTGGACGGACACGGAAGTTGTCTTTGACGAGGCGATCCAGTAAGCGATGCTTTTTTCCAGCCTTCCGTTTCTGTATTATTTTCTGCCCGCGGTGCTGCTGCTTTATTTTGCGGCCCCCCGCGGGCTGAAAAACGCCGTTTTGCTGGCGGGCAGCCTGATCTTTTACGCCTGGGGCGAGCCGCGCTTCGTGCTGGTGATGCTGGCGGAGATCCTGCTGGGCTATCTCTTTGGCCTGGGCATCGAAAAGCACCGGGGAAAACCCCGGGGCAGGCTGCTGCTGATCCTTGCGCTGGCGCTGGATCTGGGAGCGCTGGGCTATTTCAAATACGCAGATTTTTTCCTCCGGAGCGTGAATGCCGTCACGGGGCTTTCGCTGCCCCTGCTGCAGGTAACGCTGCCCATCGGCATCAGCTTTTACACCTTCCAGATCATCAGCTATCTGGTGGACGTCTGGCGGGGGACGGTGCCGGCTCAGAAAAACCCGGTGGATCTGGCGGCCTATGTGGCCATGTTTCCCCAGCTCATCGCCGGGCCGATCGTGCGCTATTCCGAGATCGCGCGGCAGCTGCGGGAACGGCGGCACACGCTGGAGGATGCGGCGCTGGGCGCCCGCAGATTTGTGCTGGGCCTTTCCAAAAAGGTGCTCATCGCCAATGTGCTCTATCAGCTGATGACGGAGTTTCAGTCCGGCGGCCGGCGGACGGTGCTGTTTTGCTGGATCTATGCCCTGTGCTGCGTGCTGCAGATCTATTTTGACTTTTCCGGCTACAGCGACATGGCCATCGGCCTGGGACGGATCCTTGGCTTCCGCTTCGCGGAAAACTTCGATCATCCCTGCGTTTCCCGCAGCGTCACGGAGTTTTGGCGGCGGTGGCACATCAGCCTTGGCTCCTGGTTCCGGGATTATGTCTATATCCCGCTGGGGGGCAGCCGGGTGAGCCGGGGACGGCAGCTGGGCAATATCCTTGCGGTGTGGCTGCTCACGGGCCTTTGGCATGGCGCGGCATGGAACTTCGTTTTGTGGGGCCTGCTGTTTGCCCTGCTGCTGATGGCGGAAAAGCGCTTTCTGCTGCCGGTCCTGCAAAAACGCCGGCTGCTGAGCCGGCTCTATATGCTGCTGGTGCTGCCGCTGAGCTTTGTGCTGTTCAATGCCGGCAGCGTGCGCGAGGCATTCTCCCAGATCGCCGCCATGTTCGGCGGCGGGAGCCTGCCTCTGTGGAATGCGGAGACGCTGTATTACCTGCGGAGCTACGGTGCAGTGCTGCTGACGGCGATCCTCGGGGCCACGCCCATCCCGGCCCGGCTTATGGCCCGGTGGCAGAGGAGCCGCCTGGGCGGCAGGCTGCAGACGCTGGCAGAAGCGCCGGTGCTGGCGGCCTTGCTGCTGGTGAACACCGCCTATCTGGTAGACGGCTCCTTCAATCCCTTCCTGTATTTTCGCTTTTAAGGAGGACGACGGACATGAAGCGATGGAAAGATCTTGCCGTCCTGCTGCTTTTGGGCGGGCTTTTGCTGGGATTTGGGCTTTGGAGCGCGCTGCGCACGCCGGAGGAGATCTCTGTCAGCGAGCGCAGGCCGCTGGCCCAGCCGCCGGAGCTCAGCGCTTCCGCCCTGCTTTCCGGAAAATATGCCCAGCAGGCGGAGGAGGCGGCGCCGGATCAGTTTCCCCTGCGGGAGACCTTCCGGCGGCTGAAGGCGCTGGTCTCCCGGGATCTGTTTCGTCAGAAGGATGTGAACGGGATCTATCTGGCGGAGGGCTATGCCTCCCAACTGGAATATCCCCAGAACGACGCCTCGCTGGACCATGCGGCGGAGCGGATCCGCTGGATCTGCGAGCATATGCTGCAGGAAAGCCGGGTCTTTTTCTCGGTGATCCCGGACAAAAACGCCTTTCTGGCGGCGGAAAACGGCTACCCCGCGCTGGATTATGACGCCTTTATCGAAGACATCTGCGCCCGCCTGCCGGAGCTTTCCTATATCGATCTGCGGCAGACGCTTTCGTTGGAGGATTATTACCGGACGGATCTGCACTGGCGGCAGGAGGCCCTTCTGGAGACGGCCCGGGCGCTGGCGGAGGGCCTTGGCGTGACGCTTCCCCAGACCGATTATACGGAAAACACGCTGGACGCCCCCTATTACGGCATCTATGCCGGGCAGTCGGCCCTGCCCATGGAGCCGGACGCGCTGCGCTGGCTCACCTCGGAGACGCTGGAGCAGTGCCGGGTCTGGAACGGGGAGACGGATACCTGGGGTCCGGTCTACGACCTGGAAAAGGGCGCGGGCAAGGATCCCTACGAGCTGTTTCTTTCCGGCTCAGTGTCGCTGCTGCGGCTGGAAAATCCCAATGCCAAGACCGACCGGGAGCTGATCGTCTTCCGGGATTCCTTCGGCAGCAGCCTGATGCCCCTGCTGGCGGAGGGCTATGCCTCCATCACCCTGGTGGACATCCGTTATCTGCCTGCCGCAAGGCTCGGCACGCTTCTGGATTTCCACGGGCAGGATGTGCTGTTTCTTTACAGCGTTCCGGTGCTCAACAACAGCGATACGCTGAAATGAATCAAAGCAGAAAGTAAAAAGATCATGACCATCGCCTTTTCGGCGGTCATGATCTTTTTTTATGGCATTTTTATGGCATCACGCCTGCTCCAGCAGCCTCCAAAGGGTCTGCTCTGCGCCCAGCAGCTGCAGCAGACGGGCAGCCTCCTGTCGGGCGGCCTGCCGCTTTTCCGGGGAAACGGGGGCCTTTCTGGCCCGCAGCAGCAGATTCTTGGGGGAATGAGCCAGGTCGATGAACTCCAGCACCTGCACCTCATAGCCCTGGCTTTCCAGCAGCTTGGCCCGCACCGCGTCGGTGGCCAGCGCACACAGCCGCTCCTTCAGGATGCCGTAGTCCGTCAGCGGCGGCAGCGCGTCCCGCTTCACCTGCAGGTTCAGCTCATGCTGGCAGCAGGGAACGGACAGGATGGCCTCTGAGCCCCACTGGGCCGCGTGGTACAGGGCGTAGTCTGTGGCGGTATCGCAGGCGTGCAGCGTGATCACCAGATCGGGCGCCTGCTCCGCCAGATAATCTTTAATGTCGCCGCAGCGGAAGTGCAGGCCGGTATAGCCGTATTTTTCCGCAACGGCGCTGCAGTGGGCGATCACATCCTCCTTCAGATCCAGCCCGACGATATCCGCCTTTTTCCGCAGGATCTCAGTGACATAATAATAAACGACGAAGGTCAGATAGGATTTTCCGCAGCCAAAATCCACGATGCGCAGCGTTTCCCGGGGATTTTTGGCCAAAACATCGTTCAGAAGCTCCACAAAACGATTGATCTGCTTGAACTTGTCATATTTGGCCTTGACCACCCTGCCCTCCGGCGTCAGCACGCCCAGATCCACCAGCGGGGGGATGCGCATGCCCTCCTCCAGCAGATACTGCTTTTTCCGGTCGTGCCCGGCCGGGCGCTCCAAAACGGACTGCACCGCCTGCCGCTGGAAAAACAGCTTGCCCTTTTTGGAGATCTTCAGGCAGAAGGAAGCGCCCTGACACAAAGCGTCCAGCTGGCCGTAGTGGGCCAGCAGCGCCTCCAGCCGGGCCGGCCCCTCCGAAAGGGGCAGATTTTCGTGGAAGGCCTGCGTTTTGGTGAACTTTTCCAGCTGGAGCAGCTCCTGCCCCCGCAGCGTCACCGGACGGCCCTGAATTCGGATATATTCCGCGCCGGCGCGGGGATTGCTCACCGTCAGGCGGCGCAGCGGCAGGGAGAAGATCTCCTCCAGCCCCTGCCGGATGGTCTCGATGTTCATTCTGTCACCTCTCCCAAAAGCGTCGTGCCCTCCAGTCCGGTGATGCGCACCGGCAGGACCTGATTGTGCAGCCCCTGCCCCCGGACCTTGACCAGGCAATATTCCGGGATGTGGCCGCTGAAGAAGCCGTCCTCCTCCTGTTCAAAGAGCACGGGGCGGGTCTGGCCCACGAAGCTCCGGAGATACTCCAGCTCCAGCCTGCGGCAGACCTCCGCCGCTCTGGCGGCCCGCAGGGCCTTCTGGGCGTTTGGCACCTGACCGGGCATGGACCAGGCCGCCGTCCCCTCCCGCCGGGAGAAGGGGAAAATATGGACCTTACACAGGCGGCACTGCTCCACAAAGGCAAGGCTCTCCGCAAGATCCTGCTCCGTCTCTCCGGGAAAGCCCACGATCAGATCGGTGGTGATGGCGCAGCCGGGCATGGCCTGCCGCAGCAGCCGGCAGGATTCCAGATAGCGGGCGGGATCGTATTTCCGGTTCATGGCCTTCAGCGTTTTTGCGCAGCCGGACTGCAGAGAAAGATGGAACTGGGGGCAAAGCTGGGGCAGCGCGGCGCAGCGGGCGGCAAAGTCGGCGGTGACGGTCCGGGGCTCCAGACTGCCCAGCCGCAGCCGGACGCCGGGAGCGCTGCGGCAGACGCCCTCGATCAGATCCATCAGGGTGGGCGTCCCGGGCAGGTCCCGGCCGTAGGAGCTGATCTCGATGCCCGTGAGGACGATCTCCCGGTAGCCCTCGGCGGCCAGCCGTGCGCTCTCCGCAAGGGCCTTTGCCAGCGGCATGGAGCGCTCCGGCCCCCGGGCGTAGGGGATGCGGCAGTAGGTGCAGAAGTTCTGACAGCCGTCTTGCACCTTCAAAAGCGCCCGGGTGCGGCCGGAAAGACCGCCGGCGGGCAGCATGTCGAAGCCGGGCCGCGGCCCCTGCCAGAGCGGCGTGACGCCGTCGGGGGCAAGCCCCTCCGCAATGTCCACGATCCGGCTCTTGTCCGCCGTTCCAACAACGGCGTCTGCGCCGCACAGAGCCTTGGCCTCCTCGGGCTTCAGCTGGGCATAGCAGCCGCAGAGGATCAGCCGGCAGTTGGGGTTGAGCCTGCGGCAGCGGCGGGCGGCGTTGCGGGATTTTTTGTCGGAAAGGGCCGTCACCGTGCAGGTATTGACGATGTAAACGTCTGCAAAGCCGTCGAAGGGCACCGGCTGATGCCCGCGCTGCTGAAACAGGCGCTCCAGCGCCTGGGTCTCAAACTGATTGGCCTTGCAGCCCAGCGTGTAAAAAGCGATCTTCATTGTGTTTTCTCCATTTGATAGCATCTAACTCTTTATTGTAGCGGATGTTTGCCCGTTTTGCAATAATTCCCCGGGGCTTTCGCATAAAATGAACTGAATCTGAGAAAAACGGAGGCGTTGATCATGAAAAAATGGACTGCCGTGCTGCTTTGCCTTTGCTTGCTGCTGTCGGTGCGCTTCTCCTGCCGGGCGGAAACGGCGGAGCCGGGCCCGGGCGTGGATGCGCCGTCGGCGCTGCTGATGACGCTTTCCGGCCAGGCGCTCTGGGAAAAGGATGCCCATGCGCCCCGGGAGCCGGCCAGCGTCACCAAGGTGATGACGCTGCTGCTTGTGTGCGAGGCCATCGACGGCGGCAGCCTTTCGCTGGAGGATACCGTCACGGCCTCCGCCTACGCCGCGTCCATGGGCGGCAGCCAGATCTGGCTGAAGGAGGGGGAGACCTTCACCGTGGAGGAGATGCTGAAGTGCGTGGTCATTGCCAGCGCCAACGACTGCGCCGTGGCGCTGGGCGAGCATCTGGCGGGCAGCGAGGAGAGCTTTGTCCAGCGGATGAACGCCCGTGCGGAGGAGCTTGGCATGGCAGACACCCATTTTGTCAACTGCTGCGGCCTGACGGCGCCGGGCCATGTGACCTCCGCCTACGATATCGGCCTGATGAGCGCCTGTCTGCTGCGGGAGCATCCCTGGATCTCCGACTATGCCACCACCTGGCAGGATACCGTTCGTGACGGCGCCTTCGGTCTGGACAACACCAATAAGCTGCTGAAGCATTATCCCGGCATGACCGGCCTGAAGACCGGCTACACCTCCTCCGCCGGCTACTGCATCTCCGCCTCCGCCCAGCGGGAGGAACTGCACCTGATCGCGGTGGTGCTGGGCAGCGCCCGGAAGGAGGACCGGAGCCGGGATGTCTGCACGCTGCTGAACTGGGGCTTTGCCAATTACGCCGCCGTGCGCTTCACGCCGGATCAGCCGCTGATGCCCATCCCCGTCAGCCTGGGGACCAGGGAGCAGGCAGACTGCGTTTTGGCGGAGGCCCAGCCGCAGGTGCTGCCCCGGAGCTGGCTGGGAGAGCTCACCAAGGAGGTGCAGCTGGAGGAGCGGCTGCAGGCGCCCGTGGCAAAGGGACAGCAGGTGGGCTGGCTCGTCGTGCGCCGGGAGGGGACAGAGGTCTGCCGCATTCCGGTAAACGCTGCGGAGGAGATCCCCCGGCTGACGCTGCTGCAGATCTTCCAAAGGCTGTTTTTCTGCGCCGCAGGGAAAAAATTTATGGGGAATTCATAAAAACAGGTTGTGGGAAGCGAAAAAGTATGATACCATAAGGGCAGAAAAAACGCTTCCCATTACGAACAGGAGGAGATTTAATATGGTGAAAGTGATCATGGGCCTTCGCGGCTCCGGAAAAACCAAGCAGGTGATCGATCTGGTCAACACTGCCGTCAACGAAGAGGCGGGCAGCGTTGTTTGTGTGGAACGGGGGCAGAAGCTCCGCTTCAACATCAAATACAGTGCGAAGCTCATCGACCTGGACGAATACCCCATGGAGCAGGGCTATGAGACGCTATTTGCCTTTATCTGCGGTCTGTATTCCGGCAACTACGATATCACCCATGTGTTTATCGACAGCCTTTTCAAGATCACCGGTGAAGACAACGACGCCAAGGCCGGCGCGTTTCTGGATAAGCTGGAGGCCTTTTCCAAGGCTTCCGGGATCAAGTTCACCATCACCATCAGCGCCGATGCCTCTACTGCGGCGAGCGATGTGAAAAAGTATTTCTAAGCGCAGCGAGCTTTGCGCCCCGGGTCTCCGGGGCGCTTTTTTGCATCATATTTTTTCAAAATAGGGATAGGAAATCGCAGGGAAATGTGCTATAATCAAACCATGTATCGATATGCTCTGAAAAAAGCGATCCGGCTCCTGCTGCTGGCGGGGGCGTTGTGGATGACCGTCCTCTGCGCCGGCTGCGGACTGCAGTCGGTGGACGGTCTTTTGACCCTGCCCAAGCTGCCTGCGGAATATGCCCTTCTGCAGCAGCAGCTGGACGAGGTCTTGGCGGGTGGGGCGGTCTATGCCTCCGCGGAGAGCGGGACCTCCCGGCAGGCCGTCCAGCAGGTGGATCTGGACGGCGATGGGCAGGATGAGACCGTGGCCTTTTTCCTGACGGCGGAGGGAGCTTACCAGGCCCATGTGTTTCGCCAGAAGGACGGCGTTTATACCAAGGTAGGCGTGGCGGAGGGCTTTGGCAGCACGCTGAAGGCCATCTATTATCCTGCCTGCGGCAAAAACGGGGCCAGAGGACTTGCCATGTGCTGGGGCTTTGACGAAAACGGCGCCTACGGCATGACCATCTACACCATGGAGCAGGACGGTATGCGCATCATTCTGGATATGCAGTATGCGGATGTGGCCATTGAGGATGTGGACGGCGACGGCACGGAGGAGCTGGCCTTTGCCATCAAGGACAATACCACCGGCTATTTTTCCGCCCGAATCTATGTCTGCCGGGAGAAGGAGTATTATCTGCTGTTTGAAGCGCCGCTGTGCGTGGAGGTCAAAAGCATCAGCAGCATGGTCTTCGGCCAGCTGCAGGACCAGCAGATGGCGCTGTATATCGACAGCGCCGCCACTATGGGCGGCTATGTGACCGATCTGATCTGCTACGACGGACATACCGCGGTCAACCGGACGCTGGATCCCTCCAGCGGCTCCGGCAGCGTTACCTGGCGCAGCAGCCCGGTCTACTGTGCGGATATGAACGGCGATGGCGTGCTGGATGTGCCCGTGGGGCATTTTTATGAGCGGGAGAGCAGCGAGATCGAGACCCGCTGCCGGCTGGACTGGGTGGATCCTCTGGCCTCCGGCGAGAACCGGCAGGTCTGCAGCACCTTCCACAACGCGGCGGAAAAATGGTATCTCATGTGGCCGGAAAAATGGAGCGATCAGATCTGCGCGGAGCGCAGTCAAAACGCCCACGTGACCCAAACGGTCTTTTATGATTCCGGCAGCCAGCAGGAGCGGGTCCCGGTGCTCACCATCTGGTATTTCGGCGGTGACAGCCGGGAGGCGGAAGCCCGCATTTACCGGGGTGTAAAGACGCTGGACAGCACCGTCAGCGGCATTTACGGCTATACCGTTCCGGAGCAGGGAGAGCGGCTGAACACCATCCTCTCGGACGAGACCGTCCGGAGCCTGTTCCACACCATAGAGATCAGCTGGAAGTCGGAGGAATATTAAAATGAAGAAAAAAGTGCTTGTGCTGGAGGATGAGGACAATATCCGCGCCTTTGTGGTCATCAACCTGAAGCGGGCCGGCTACGAGACGGTGGAGTTTGCGCTGGGCGAGCAGGCGGCGGAGTATCTGCGGGACCATCGGGATGTGGCCATTGCCATTTTGGATGTGATGCTGCCGGACATCAGCGGCTTTGATGTGTGCCGCCGCATCCGGGGCATGGGCAGCAAGATGGGCGTCATCATGCTCACGGCCATGGGCCAGGAGAGCGACCGAGTCACGGGACTGATGACCGGCGCAGACGATTATGTGACCAAGCCCTTCTCTGTGGCGGAGCTGGTGGCCCGGGTAGACGCGCTCTATCGCCGGGTCTGCGGCGCGGGCTTCCAGAGCGACAGCCTGGTCAGCGGGGATTATGAGCTGAATCTGCGCTCCCGGGAGCTGAAATGCCTGGGCAAGAAGATCGAGCTGACCCAGGTGGAATACCTTATCATGAAGACCTTTCTGGAAAATCCGGACAAGGCCCTCTCCCGGGATAATATCCTGGCGCTGGTCTGGGGCCCGGAATATCAGGGAGATCTGAAGGTGGTGGATGTGAACATCCGCCGTCTGCGGCTGAAGATCGAAGAGGACGCCGCCGCCCCCCGGCATATCGTCACCGTCTGGGGCTACGGCTATAAGTGGCAGGCCTGAGCGCCGCCGGAGCCTGACGAAAAAGGGATCCTGAAGAAAGGAGCGCGCCCATGCCAGCGGAAGAAGCAAAACGCAAGGAGAAAAAGCCCCTGTTGACCCGTCTTGGGCTGGAGAGCGGCATCAAACGGCGTTGGTTTCTCAACAGCATCAGTATGGTGCTGCTGGTGATGCTGCTGCTGACGCTGGTAGCGGCTATGGGCATCACATATTACTACTATTCCGCCATGGAATCGCTGCTGGCCACCCGGGCAGACACCCAGGCCAAATATATGAACCGCTATTTCAGCTCCAGCTACAGCGAGTTTTATGAATACGGCCGCAACATGGTCCAGAGCTTCGGCCTGGCAGACCGGGTGGAGATGCAAATGCTGGACGACCGGGGCAGAGTGATGTTTTCCTCCAACGGTCTGACGGCGGGCTTCACGCCCCAGACGGAGGAGATCTCTCAGGCCTTTTCCACCGGAAAGATCGCGCCCTATGTAGGCTACGACACGCTGACGGAGGAAAAGGTCATGGCGGTGACGGCGCCGCTGTTTTACAAAAGCGGTCGGATTATCGGCGCTGTGCGCTATGTGACCTCGCTCCAGCGGTTGGACCGGCAGCTGCTGCAGGTCTATCTCATCGCCGCCGGCGTGTTTGCGGTGATCGCGGCACTGGTGATTTTTTCCAACAGCTTTTTTCTCCGCTCTATCGTGACGCCGGTTTTGAAGATCAATGAATTTGCCAAAAAGATCACCGGCGGGCAATACGGCATCCAGATCGACACGGAATATGACGATGAGATCGGCGAGCTCTGCCAGACGCTGAACGAGATGTCCTCGGAGCTTTCCCGGTCGGAAAAAACGAAAAACGACTTTATCTCCTCCGTTTCCCACGAGCTGCGCACGCCGCTGACGGCCATTGCCGGCTGGACAGACACCGTGGAGAGCGGGCTGGACGATCATACGCTGGCGCTGCAGGGACTGGATATCATCAAAAAGGAGACCCGCCGCCTTTCCCAGATGGTGGAGGAGCTTCTGGACTTTTCCCGCATCGAGAGCGGCGGCATGCGCCTGCAGACGGAGCCCTTCGACCTGCGGGGCGAGCTTTACGATGCGGTGTTCACCTATACCGATATGCTCCGGCAGGAGGGCCTGCGTATCGACTATGAGGAGCCGGAGGAGCCGCTGATGGTCTTTGCCGACCGAAACCGGCTGAAGCAGGTGTTTCTGAACATCATCGACAACGCCGGAAAATACGGCAAGGACGGCGACTGGGTCCAGGTCACGGCCCGGGCGGCAGAGGGCAGCGCCGTGGTGCATATCCGGGATTTCGGCCAGGGCATCCCGCCGGACGAGCTGCCCTTCGTCAAGCAGAAGTTTTATAAGGGCAGCGCCAAGGGCCGCGGCACAGGCATCGGCCTTTCCGTCTGCAGCGACATCGTCCAGCTGCACGGCGGCACGCTGGATATTGAGAGCACCCTGGGGCAGGGGACAGATGTGATCATCACCCTGCCGCTGTATCGCAAGGCTTCCGGGGAAGCATGAGCACAAAGGAGAGACCTTTTATGGCAAACGATAACAAAAATAAGAGGAAGAGCGGAAAAAAGACCACCATTGCCGGCCAGGCCCTCATCGAAGGCATCCTGATGCGCGGCCCGGAGCAGACGGCCATCGTCTGCCGCAAGCCCGGGCAGGAGCCGGTGGTCAAGCTGGAGCCCCACGGCACCAATACCCACGGCGCCTGGGCCAGGCTTCCGGTGGTGCGGGGCGTGGTGTCCTTCTGGGATTCCATGAAATTCGGCATGGGCGCACTGACTTATTCCGCCGATTTCATCGAGGACGGCGATGCGGCGGAGCCGGGCCGCTTTGAGCAGTGGCTGGAGCGCAAGCTGGGTTCGGAAAAGCTGGAAAAGGTGCTGATGGGCGCGGCCATGGTCTTCGGCATCGCCATCCCCATCGTGCTGTTCATCCTGCTGCCCACGCTGCTGGCGGGCCTTTTGGGCGACCGGATGCCCGCCATTTTGCGGAACCTGATCGAGGGCGCCTTCCGCATCTGCATCTTTCTGGCCTTCATTTTCATCACCTCCCGGCAGAAGGACGTGCACCGGACCTATATGTATCACGGCGCGGAGCACAAGACCATCACCTGCTACGAAAAGGGCCTGGAGCTGACGGTGGACAACGTGCGTCCCTGCAGCCGTTTCCATCCCCGGTGCGGCACCAGCTTTCTGTTTATGGTGATGCTCCTGAGCATTCTGATCTTCTCCCTGCTGCGCTGGGGCAGCCCGCTGGCGCGGATGGCGCTGCGGCTTTGTATGCTGCCGGTGGTGGCGGGCATCAGCTACGAGATCAACCGCTTTGCCGGGCGGCACGACAACTGGTTCACCATGGCTCTGCGGGCGCCGGGACTGGCGCTGCAGCGGCTCACCACGGCGGAGCCGGACGACTCCATGATCGAGGTGGCCATCCTTGCCATGAAGGAAGTCATCCCCCAGCGGGAAGAGGAGGACAACTGGTAATATGATCCGAACGGTAAACGACGCATATCTGGACCTTCGGGCCGAGTTCAAGCGAAAGGGCATCGCGGGCTATTCTCTGGAGGCCCGGGAGCTGGTGGCCTTTGCGCTGGGGCTGGGGCCGGAGGAATTCTTTGAAAAGCGCGGACAGTATATTTTTGAAAAGGACGAGGCAAAGATCGACGCGCTGAAGGCGCGGCGCTACAGCGGCGTGCCTCTGCAGCACATCACCGGACGCTGGGAGTTTTACGGCCTGCCGCTGGAGGTGACGGAGGACACGCTGATCCCCCGGCCGGATACGGAGACGCTGGCGGAGCGCGGCATCGCCCTGATGAGCAGCCGGACCCGGGGCCGTTTTCTGGACCTGTGCTGCGGCACGGGCTGCGTGGGCCTTGCGATCCTGAAGCATGTCAGCGACGAGATCCACGGCGTCTTTGCCGATCTTTCCGAGCCTGCGCTGGAGGTCGCCCGGCACAACATCACCGCCCTGCACCTGACGGGGCGGGCGCTGGCCTTTCAGGCAGACGCCGCAAAGCCGGCGGATCCGGTACTGGGCCGCTTCCAGCTCATCGTATGCAATCCGCCCTACATTCCCACAGCGGAGATCCCAATGCTGGATATCGAGGTACAGAAGGAGCCTCATATGGCGCTGGACGGCGGCGCAGACGGGCTGGACTTTTATCGGGCCGTCAGCCGGAATTATGCGCCGGCTCTGACCGCTGGCGGAACGCTGGCTTTTGAGGTGGGCCTGGGGCAGTTTGAGGCCGTCATGGCCATTCTGGAGCAGGCCGGCTACAGCAAGGTGCAGTATTTCTGCGATCTGGCCGGCGTGGAGCGGGTGGTAACGGGCTGCTGGGAACAGGGCCTATGACCGGCAGAATGCAGGAGGATCCGGCCTACCTTAGCTCCCAGCTCATTACTTATCTTGGCAACAAGCGGGCGCTGCTGCCCCAGATCGACCGGCAGATCCGGCTGGTGCGGCAGGCGCTGGACGGACGGAGACTGGTGTGCGCCGACATATTTTCCGGCTCCGGCGCGGTGGCAAGGCTTTTGAAGCAGCACGCCGCCCGGCTCTATGTGAACGATCTGGAGACCTACAGCCGCGTCATCAATGAATGCTACCTGACCAATCGGGAGGACTATCCGGCGGAGGAATGCGCCCGTTGGCGGCAGGTGCTGGAGCGGCGGCTGGAGCAGCCCCTGCTGGAGGGCATCATCGCCGGGCACTATGCGCCGGCTGACAACGATCATATCCGGCCGGGGGAGCGGGTCTTTTACACTGCGGAAAACGCCCGGCGCATCGATACACTGCGGGCGGAGATCGGGACCATGCCCGCGCCGCTGCAGCCCTATTTTCTGGCGCCGCTGCTGGCGGAGGCCTCCGTCCACAACAATACCGGCGGGGTGTTCAAGGGCTTTTATAAAGATAGCCGCACGGGTCTTGGCAAGTTTGGCGGCAACGGAGAAAACGCCCTTTCCCGGATCCTTTCACCCATCCAGGTGCAGGAGCCGGTGCTTTCCCGGTTTTGCTGCGAGAGCCGGGTGCTGCAGCGGGACGCGGCCGCGCTGCCGGAGCTGCTGCCGCCGCTGGATCTGGCCTATCTGGATCCGCCCTACAACCAGCATCCCTACGGCTCTAACTATTTCATGCTGAATCTCATCGCGGAAAACCGTCTTCCCGAGCGCTGCAGCCGGGTCTCCGGCATTCCGGAGGATTGGAACCGCTCGGATTATAACAAGGCCGGCCGGGCGCTGGCGGCCTTTTCCGCCCTGCTTCAGGGCCTGCGGGCCCGGTTTTTGCTGGTCTCCTACAATTCCGAGGGCTTTATCTCCCTTGCCGAGATGGAGCGGCTGCTCTCCGGCCTGGGACGGGTCCGGCGGCAGGAGATCCGCTACAACGCCTATCGGGCCTCCCGCAACCTGGCGGCGCGAGAGACCTATGTTTCAGAATATCTGTTTCTGGTGGACACCGGGGCATAAGTCTGCCGGGGGAAGGAGGACGCGCTTATGGTGCGGCAATCAGACCGGCTTCGTCTGCGCACGGAGCAGCACAAGCCCAAAAACCGAAAATCTCAGCTGGAGGACAAGGCGATCTATGCCGCCATGCAGCGGGTGATCGGCTATCTGCAGTCCAGGTTCGACTTTGCGGAGACCTATCCCGGCTGCGGCCTGGTCTTTGAAAAGGCATTGAAGGTGGAGGATATGGTGGCCCATATCCGGCGAAACGGCTGCCGCAGAGAATTTGATTTCGATTACCTGGACCGGAGCATCATTCCCGACGGCGGCGTGCTGTTTTTGGAAAAGGACGGAGAAAGGCTGCCGCTGCTTTTTGCAGAGGTCAAGCACCAGGGGACCAACGACCAGCGGCTCCGGGAGGGCAAGACGGCTCAGGCCACCGGCAATGCCATCGAGCGTCTGGGCAAAAATCTCACCGGTATCCGGGCCATGATGAATCAGGACAAGGTCACGCCCTTTGTCTGCTTTGGCTCGGGCTGTGATTTTCGCCCGGAGGAAAAGACTGTGCTGTCCAAGGTGAGCATGCTCAATGAGTTTTACCCGCTGAACCGCACTTATGTTTTCAAACGCGACGGAAGCGCCGACCACAACGCCTTCGCGCCGGTCTCCATGTATTTCCGGGAGACAGACTGGACGGAGGAAGAAATGTTTGAGATCATGAAGGAGATCGCGGAGACCACCTTCCGATATTATGTTTTTTAACCGAACAAATGTTGCGTTTTTGCCTTTTCTGTGCTATATTGAAGAAAAACAGATGATTTTACGAGAATAGAGGTGCCTGAAAATGGACAAACAGAAAGCTCTGGAAACCGCGCTGCAGCAGCTGGAAAAGCAATTCGGCAAGGGTACGGTGATGCGTCTGGGCGAAAACCCGGCCATGCAGGTGGAGGCCATCTCCACCGGCTCCCTTTCGCTGGACGTGGCGCTGGGCATCGGCGGCGTCCCCCGGGGACGCATCATCGAGGTCTACGGACCGGAATCCTCCGGCAAGACCACGCTGGCGCTCCATGTGGTGGCCTCCGCCCAGAAACGGGGCGGTGAAGCCGCCTTTATCGATGCGGAGCACGCGCTGGATCCTGTTTATGCCAAGGCGCTGGGCGTGGATACCGACAGCCTTTTGGTCTCCCAGCCGGATACCGGCGAGCAGGCCCTGGAGATCGCGGAAGCGCTGGTGCGCTCCGGCGCGGTGGACGTGCTGGTGGTGGACAGCGTTGCGGCCCTGGTGCCCAAGGCGGAGATCGAGGGCGAAATGGGCGACAGCTTCGTGGGCCTGCAGGCCCGCCTGATGAGCCAGGCCCTGCGCAAGCTGGCCGGCGCCATTTCCAAGGGCAACTGCGCGGTGATCTTCATCAATCAGCTGCGGGAAAAGATCGGCGTCGCATACGGCAATCCCGAGACCACCACCGGCGGCCGCGCGCTGAAGTTCTATGCCAGCGTGCGCATCGATATCCGCCGCACGGAGACGCTGAAAAACGGCTCCACCCCCGTGGGCAACCGGGTGCGCGCCAGAGTGGTCAAAAACAAGATCGCGCCGCCCTTTAAGGAGGCGGAGTTCGATATCATGTATGGCGAGGGCATCTCCCGGGTGGGCGAGATCGTGGATATGGGCCTGAAATATAACCTGCTGCAGAAGTCCGGCGCCTGGTTCTATATGGGCGAAGAACGCCTAGGTCAGGGCAAGGACGCGGCCAAGCAGTATTTCCGGGAGCGGCCGGAGGTCATGGAGCAGGTGGAGGCCCAGATCATCGAAAAGCTCAAGAATCAGGAGCCGCCTGCGGCAAAGAGCGAGCCTGCGAAGAACGCCTCCGGCAAGGCTTCAGCTGCTGCCAAGGCCCCTGCCCGGGGCGGGAAAAACAGCAATGTAGAGGTCTTTGCCGACGATTTTGAGGATGATTGAGCCTGTGGAGCCTGTTTTGACAGAGGATCCGGAGCAGCAGGCCCGGGACAAGGCGCTGCGCACTGCGGCCAATGTATTGCAGTACCGTCAGCGGAGCGCCCGCGCTCTGTATGACCGTCTGCTGGAAAAGGGACTGGAGCCGGAGCTGGCGGAATATGCGGTGGAGCGGCTGCAGCAGCTGGGCTATCTGAACGACACGGAATACGGCCGTCTGCTGGTGCGGGATCTTTCCGCCCGGGGCTACGGCGCGGGCCGCATCCGCCGGGAGCTGCGGGAAAAGAAGCTGGAGCCGGAGGCGCTGGAGGCGGCCATGGAGGAGTATCAGGCCGATCCGGAGCGTCTGCGGCGCTATATCGAAGGGAAACTGAGAGGGCAGGCTCCGGACCGGCGGATGCTGAAAAAGGTCTCCGACGGTCTGTTTCGCCGCGGATTTTCCTGGGAGGAGATCCGGACGGCGCTGCGGAGCTATGCCGATCAACTGGAGGATGCAGAGTGAGACCGATCAAAGTATATTTATTATCGCTGGGCTGCGCCAAAAATCTGGTGAATTCCGAGCAGATGCTGGGCCTTTTGCAGCAGGCGGGCATGGAGCTTTTGCAGCAGCCGGAGGGGGCCGATGCGGCCATCGTCAACACCTGCGGCTTTATCGACAGCGCCAAGAGCGAGGCCATCCAGGCCATTCTGGAGCTGGCGGAGCTGAAAAAGCAGGGAAAGCTGCGGGCGCTGATCGTTACCGGCTGTCTGACCCAGCGTTATCAGAACGACTTTCTCCGGGAACTGCCGGAGGTGGACGCCGCCCTGGGCACCGGCAGCTACGACAGCATCGTGGAGGCCGTCCTTGGCGCGCTGGACGCCTCGCCCCGGCGGGAATATTTCGCCCCCAGGGAGCAAAGCAGCCTGACGGGGAGCCGGGTCTTGCTCACGCCCCGGTATTCCGCCTACCTCCGCATCGCGGAGGGCTGCGACAATCGGTGCTCCTACTGCGTCATCCCCATGATCCGCGGAGCCTTCCGTTCCGCGCCCATGGAGGCGCTGGTGGAGGCGGCGAGGCGTCTGGCGGAGTCCGGCGTGCGGGAGCTTCTGGTGGTGGCGCAGGACATCACCCGCTACGGGCTGGATCTCTACGGCCGCCGGCGGCTCTCCGATCTGCTGCGGGAGCTGGAGCAGATCCCCGGCATTTGCTGGATCCGGCTGCATTATCTCTACCCCGACGAGATGGACGACGAGCTTCTGGAGACTGTGGCGGCCAGCCGCAAGGTGCTCCACTATTTTGACATTCCCATCCAGCACATCAACGACCGGGTCCTGCGGGACATGAACCGCCGGGGCGACGGTCAGCTGATCCGGGAGCGCATCCGCCGGCTGCGGGCGCTGATGCCCGACGCCATCCTCCGCACCAGCCTGATCGTGGGCTTCCCCGGGGAGACGGAGGAGGAGTTTCAGGAGCTTTATGACTTTTTGGAGCAATACAGGCTTGAACGGGTGGGCATTTTCTGTTATTCTCAGGAAGAGGGTTCTCCGGCGGCGGAAATGCCCGGTCAGATCCCCGAGGAGATAAAGGAGCGCCGTCAGGCGGAGCTTTATGCCCTGCAGGAGCGCATCATGGACGACTTTTCCCAAAAGCAGATCGGGCGAACGCTGGAGGTCCTCTGCTGCGGCCGGGATGAGGACGGACGCTGCTTCGGCCGGAGCTATATGGATTCCGTGGAGATCGACGGCCAGGTGTATTTTGAAAGCGAAGATGCCCGGGAGGGAGCGCTGGTGCCCGTTCGCATCGACTATGCGGAGGGCTGCGATCTTTACGGCCGGGTGGTCTGAGACCGATAAAAGCTTACAGGAGGAACGATTATGACGATCCCGAATATTCTCACTTGTATCCGTGTGGTGCTGGTGCCGGTGTTTATGGTGCTGGCCTATCAGCAGGATCCCATTTGTCAGCTGCTGGCGCTGATCGTTTACGTGGTGGCCTGCGCCACAGATTTTGTAGACGGTTATCTGGCCCGGAAGTGGCACCAGATCACTGACTTTGGAAAGTTCATGGATCCCGTGGCGGATAAGCTGCTGGTGATGGCGGCGCTGCTGATCTTCGTGGAGGACGGGACCATCCCCGCCTGGGCCGTTGCTGTGATCCTGGGCCGGGAGTTTATCGTCTCCTCCCTGCGGATGGTGGCGGCCTCCTCCGGCAAGGTCATCGCGGCCAACCGCTGGGGCAAGGCCAAGACGGGCTTTACCATGCTGACGCTGATCTTCCTGCTGCTGCGGCTGGAGCCCATCGTGCTGACCGGCAGCGTGACGCTGCAGGATCTCTGCGTCTGGATCACCGTTGCGCTGACGGCCATCTCCGGCGCAACCTATATCATCGATAATTCCCATGTCGTCAAGGACGGCTTCACACAGAAAGGAGCATGATCTTATGCAGCTTTACAATTCCCTCTCCCATAAAAAAGAGGAATTCTATACCAACGAGCCGGGCAAGGTGAAGCTTTATACCTGCGGCCCCACGGTCTATCATTTCGCCCATATCGGCAACCTGCGCTCCTATATCATGGAGGATGTGCTGGAAAAATATCTGCGCTACAGCGGCTACGACGTGCTGCGGGTGATGAACATCACCGACGTGGGCCATCTTTCCTCCGACGCCGATACCGGCGAGGACAAGATGCTCAAGGGCGCCAAGCGGGAGCATAAGACCGTGATGGAGATCGCGCAGTATTATACCGACGCCTTTTTCTCCGACTGCGAAAAGCTGAACATCAAGCGCCCCGACGTGGTGGAGCCCGCCACCCACTGCATCCCCGAGTTCATCCACATGATCCAGGTGCTGCTGGACAAGGGCTACGCCTATCTGGCCGGCGGCAATGTTTATTTCGATACCTCCAAGCTGAAGGAATACTATGTGTTCAATAAGCACGAGGAGGAGGACCTGATGGTGGGCGTCCGGGAAGGCGTGGAGGAGGATTCCAACAAGCGCAACAAAAACGACTTTGTGCTGTGGTTCACCAAGTCCAAGTT
>DHMK01000034.1:7255-21438 GCA_002405755.1 Clostridiales bacterium UBA4644 | reverse complement strand
GGCATCGACAACGCCTTCCCCCATCATACCAACGAGATCGCCCAGTCGGAGGCCTATCTGGGCCATAAATGGTGCAATTTCTGGTTCCATGTGCTGCATTTGAACGATTCCACCGGAAAAATGTCCAAGTCCAAGGGTGAGTTTCTGACGGTCTCGCTGCTGGAGAGCAAGGGCTATGACCCCATGGTCTACCGTCTGTTCTGCCTGCAGAGCCATTATCGCCGCAATCTGGTCTTCACTTATGAGGGACTGGACAATGCCGCCGTCACCTATCAGAAGCTCATCGCCAGGATCGCGGCGCTGCAGCCCGGCGAGGGCCCGCTGGATGAAGCGGCCATGGCCGCCCTGCGGGAGCGGTTCAAGGCTGCGCTGGACAACGATCTGAACACCTCGCTGGCCGTTACCAGCCTGTACGATGTTTTGAAGTATCAGACCGACGACCGGACAAAGCTGGCGCTGCTGGGCGAGTTTGATCAGGTGCTGAGCCTGAACCTGCTGCAGGCGGCGGAGGCCAAGCGTGCGGAGCTGAAGAAGGCGGCCGCTGCGCCGGCAGCCGGCGGATTTACCGTCATCCCCGAGGGCTGCGAGGCCGACGAAGCGGTGGAGGACCGGATCCGTGCCCGTGCCGACGCCAAAAAGGCAAAGAATTTCGCGGAAGCGGATCGCATCCGGGACGAGCTGAAGGCTCTGGGCGTGGAGATCATCGACATTCCCGGCGGCGCGAAGTACAAAAAGAACTGACCTGAGCCAAACGACGGCTGCCGGCTCCGCCGGCAGCCGCGCTTTTTATCCTTGAAAGCGGAGGGGCTAAAGCATGAGGATCGCCATTTTGGGCCATTCCGGCAGCGGGAAATCCACGCTGGCCCGGGAGCTGGGCCGGCACTATGGCCTGCCGGTGCTGCACTTTGACAGCATTCAGTTCCGCCCCGGCTGGGTGGAGACGACCCGGGAGGAAAAGCGGGAAAAGACCCGGGCCTTTCTGGCGGCGCACCCGGAGGGCTGGGTCATCGACGGAAATTACCTGCGGATCTGTCCGGAGGAACGGTTTTCCCAGGCGGATGTGATCCTTTATCTGGATCTCCCCCGAAGGATCTGCCTGCGGCGGGCCCTTGGCCGCTGGAAGCAATGGCGCGGCCGGACAAGGCCGGATATGGCGGAGGGCTGTCCTGAAAAGCTGGACGGGGATTTTGTGCGCTGGATCCTCTGGGATGGAAGAAAAAAGCGGCGGCTGGCGGCCATTCTGGCGCTGGAGGCGCAATATCCCGCAGCCTATGTCCGCCTGATCTCGCCCCGGGCGCTGGAGCGCTGGAAGCAGCGCTTTTATGCGGCGCACCCCGCCGCAGAGACTGACACAACGGAGGAAGACCGATGATCTATCCCAGATTTTTGAAGCCGGGAGACCGGGTGGGCATTCCTGCCCCCTCGGCGGGCATTGACGAGAGCCATCTGCCGGAATATCTGCACTCGCTGGAAGCGCTGCGCCGCCGGGGCTGGCAGGTGGAGGAGACGGAAAGCGTCCGCTCCGGCCTTTTGCCCTCTGCGCCGCCGCAAAAGCGGGCGGAGGAGTTCAACCGGCTGGCGGAGGACGAAGGGGTCGGCGGGATCCTCTGCGCTGCCGGCGGCGATTTTCTGGTGGAGCTGCTGCCCTATGTCCATTGGGAGGCCTTGCGGCGGAGCCCCAAGTGGGTGCAGGGCTATTCCGACCCCACGGGTCTGCTGTTTCCCATTACGACGCTGCTGGATATCGCCACCGTCTACGGCCCCAACGCCGGCGGCTACGGCATGGAGCCGCTGCATCCGGCGCTGGAATACAGCCTTTCCCTGTTGGAGGGACGGGTCGCGCCCCAGCGGAGCTTTTCCCGCTGGCAGCCGCCGCTGACGGGGCGGTCGGACGGGAGCTATCTGCTGCAGCGGCCGGTCTGCTGGGAGACGCCCTGCGGCCCGGTCCGGGCGGAGGGCAGGCTGCTGGGCGGTTGTCTGGACTGTCTGGAAAATCTTCGGGGCACGCCCTACGAGGATGCCGCGGGCTTTGCCCGGCGCTATGCGGCAGACGGCATCGTCTGGTATTTTGATATTTTCGCTCAGACGGCGGATCAGGTGTTTTACAGTCTCTGGAGCATGAAGCAGGCGGGCTGGTTCAAAACCGCCCGGGCCTTTCTCTTCGGCAGAGTGATGTTTCCACAGGGGGATTATCCGGCGGCCATCCGCCGGGCGCTGGGAGACGCGGCCATCGTCTGGAACGCGGATATCGGCCATGTGAAGCCGGCCTTTACCCTGATCAACGGCGCTATGGCCCGGGTGGCCGCCGTCGACGGCCGGGGCACGCTGGAAATGGAACTGAGAGCATGAACGAACAGAGCATGAATGCGGCGGCCTTTGACCGCTGGCAGGCGACCTACGACGCCGATGTGCTGGCCTGCAATCAGGCGGGAGAATACCCCTTTGCGGGCTATTGCCAGCTGATGGAGCAGCTTTTTCAGCTGGTCCACAGCCGGGAGGGCGTCTCCGTTCTGGAGCTTGGCTGCGGCACCGGTCTGCTGGCCGGGCGGCTGGAGCGGGCGGGACATCCTGTGACGGGCGTGGATTTTTCTGAAAAAATGCTGGAGCAGGCGGTCAAAAACGCGCCGGACAGCGTCTTTTATCGCAGCATGCTGCCCCAGCTTCCGCCGGAACTTGCAGGAAAGCAGTTTGACTGCATCATTGCGGCCTACAGTCTGCACCATCTGCAGGACGAAGAAAAATATGCCTTTTTCCGGGCGCTGCGGCCCTGTCTTGCGCCGGAGGGCGCCATTCTTGTGGGCGATGTGAGCTTTCCTACCAGGCGGGGACTGGAGCAATGCCGGGAGGCCTACGGCGCGCAATGGGATGCGGACGAGTTTTATTTTGTCCGGGAGGAGCTGGAGCAGGCGCTGCCGGAATATCATCTGGACGCCTTCCCCATCTCCTTCTGCGCGGATATTTTGATCCTGACGCCGGAGGAAGGCTGATCTCAGGAAAAGGGGGGCGCTCGTATGACCCAGCGGGAGCAGGATACGCTGGAAGGCGTTATCGAATCCATCGTTTATAAAAATGAAGAAAACGGCTACACCATCGCCAGCGTCCTGCTGGACGACGGCGGAGCAACAACCATTTTGGGCAATCTGCCCTTTTTGGGCGCGGGAGAGCATATCTCCGCCACCGGGTCCTACAGCATCCATCCCCAACACGGCCCGCAGTTTCAGGTGGAGAGCTATTACCGGGAGATGCCGGAGGAGGAAGAGGGGATCTATGCCTATCTGGCCTCCCGGGTGATCCGTGGCGTGGGGCCGAAGACCGCCGGACTCATCGTCAGCCGCTTTGGCTGCGAGAGCTTCCGGGTGCTGGCGGAGGAGCCGGAAAAGCTGGCCTGCGTCAAGGGCATTTCTCTTGCCCGGGCCAAAGAGATCCAGGAAGAGTTCCTGCGGCTGAACGCCATGCGGGTGCTGCTGGAATTTCTGGCGGAATACCGCCTGCCCTCCAGATTTGCCGCCGGACTGACGGCGGCCTACGGCGACCGGGCGGCGGAGGTCCTGCGGGAGAACCCCTATCTGCTGTGTGAGGAGCCTTATCTGCTGCCCTTTCAGGAGGCGGACGCGCTGGCATCCCGGCTGGGCATCGGGGAAGACAGCGACCTGCGGCTGGAGGCGGGGATCTTATATGTGCTCAGCTTCAATCTGCAGGCGGGCCACACCTTCCTGCCGGAGGACCGGCTTTTGGAAACGGCCTGCAGCCTGCTGGAGCGGGACGAGAGCTGGCTCCGGCCCCATCTTCCGGCGCTGGAGGAGAAGGAAAAGCTGGTGCGCGACAGCCGCAAGGGCCGGAGCATCGTTTACCTTTCCGCCGCTTACGAGCAGGAGGTCTTTGCGGCCCGGCAGGTGGCCCGGCTGCAGAAAATGCCGCTGCTGCCCCCGCCCGATCTGGAAAAGGCCCTGGCCCGGCAGGAGGAAAAGACCAGCCTTGCCTATGCGCAGAAGCAGCGGGAGGCCATCTGCCTGCCCTTTTCCTCGGGGATCACGCTGATCACCGGCGGCCCGGGCACCGGCAAGACCACCGCGCTGCTGACCATGATCGATCTGTTCCGGAGCTACGGCATGAAGGCGCTGCTGGCGGCGCCCACCGGAAAAGCCGCCAAGCGCATGAGCCAGCTCACCGGGCAGGAGAGCAAGACCATCCACCGGTTGCTGGAGCCGTCCTTCGATAAGACCGGACGGCTGCGCTTCAAGAAAAACGCCTCCGATCCCCTGCAGGGGGACGTGGTCATCGTGGATGAAAGCTCCATGCTGGAGCTTTCCCTGGCGGCTTCGCTGCTGGCGGCGCTGCCGCTCCATGCTCGGCTGGTCTTGGTGGGCGATGCGGATCAGCTGCCGCCGGTGGGCGCAGGCAGCTTTTTTGCCGATCTGCTGGGGGTGGAGGAGCTGCCCCGGGTGCGGCTGACGGAGATCTTCCGCCAGGCCCAGGGCTCGGATATCGTGGTGAACGCCCATGCCTTCAACGAGGGCCGGGTGCCGCCTCTGAAGAAAAACGACGGCGATTTCTTCTTTTCCACGACGAAAAGCGCGGAAAGCACGGTGGACAGCGTGGTCTCCCTGATGTCTCGGCGGATCCCGGAGCATTTCGGCATTCCCCAGAGCGAGATCCAGGTGATCTGCCCCTCCCGGCAGGGTGTCTGCGGCACGGAAAATCTGAACCGGCTCCTGCAGGCCGCCCTCAATCCGCCGGCGGAGGGAAAGGGGGAGGCCCGCTTCGGCGAGACTGTCTTCCGGGCGGGCGACCGGGTCATGCAGGTCCGCAACAATTACGACCGGGTCTGGAAGCGCATCGACCCGGCGGAGACCGGTACCGGCGTTTATAACGGCGACACGGGCAATATCGTCCTCATCGACCGGCAGGCCCGGCTGATGATCGTCCGCTTCGACGACCGGGAGGCGGATTATCCCTTCGACGAGCTTTCCGAGCTGGAGCACGCCTTCGCCATCACGGCCCACAAGGCCCAGGGCAGCGAATATGCGGCGGCGATCATTCCCGTCTTTTCCGCGCCCCAGCGGCTGCTCAACCGCAATCTGCTCTACACCGCCGTCACCCGGGCGAAAAAGCTGCTGGTGATGGTGGGCCGGGAGGAGCTGGTGCGGCAGATGGTGGATTCGCCCAATGCCAACCGCCGCTACAGCGGTCTGCGGCTGCGGGTGAGGGAGCTTTGCCATGAAGCTTGAGCATGGGCTGCGGCGGCTGCTGTTTCCCTCCCGGTGTATGCTGTGCGGCATGGTGTTGGAGGGCGACCGGCAGCTCTGTCCCGCCTGCATGGAGCGGGCCGTTTTGCAGAGCGGCCCCGCACGGCACGGTCCGGAGGAGCATTATGACGGCGCGGCTGCGGCGCTGCGGTATGAGGGCCCGGCCCGGCAGGCCATCCACGGCCTGAAATACCGGGAAAAGCAGAGCTATGCCCGTCCGCTGGCGCGGATCATGAAGGAGATCGCCCAGCGGCAGCTGCGGGAGGATTTTGACCTGATCACCTTTGTCCCCTCCAATCCCGGGACGGAGCGGAAGCGGGGCTACAACCAGTCCCGCCTGCTGGCGGAGGAGCTGGCCCGGCTGCTGGAGCGCCCCTGCCGGGAGACCCTGCGCAAGGGGCGGGAAACGAAGCCCATGTTTGGCCTGAACCCAAAGGAGCGGCGGGAAAACATCCGTGACGCCTATGCGCTCTGCTGTCCGCCGGCGCTGCTGGAGGGGAAGACCGTTCTGGTGGCGGACGATGTGCTCACCACCGGCGCAACGCTGTCGGAATGCGCCCGGATGCTGAAGAAAAACGGCGCAGCCCGCGTTTACGGCATTTGCGCCGCCGCGGCCAGAGACGGCGCGGACCGATGAATTTCAGGAAAAATTAAGGAAGAATCGGAAAATCCGGTTGAAATCGGAAATCGCATTGGCTATAATAGAAAATAGTGAAAATTTCATGAAAGAAACTTTGGGGTGATCCTATATGCTGTTTTCTGGCAACGATATCGGTATCGATCTGGGTACCGCTTCCATTCTGGTATTCGTCAAGGGCAAGGGCATCGCTTTGTGCGAGCCCTCTGTGGTGGCCATCGACAAGACCACCGGCAAGACGCTGGCCATCGGCTCCGAGGCCCAGAGCATGCTGGGCCGCACGCCTGGCAACATCATCGCTGTCCGCCCCCTGCGGGAGGGCGTGATCTCCGACTATGAGATGACGGAGAAGATGATCAAGCACTTTATCAAAAAGGTGCTGGGCTTCCGCCTGTTCAAGCCCAATGTGGTGATCTGCATCCCCAGCGTCATCACCGAGGTGGAGGAGCGCGCCGTTATCGACGCCGGCGAGCAGGCCGGCGCACGGCGGGTCTATCTGATCGAGGAGCCTGTGGCTGCGGCCATCGGCGCAGGCGTCGACATCGCCCAGCCCAACGGCAACATGATTGTGGACATCGGCGGCGGCACGGCGGATATCGCCGTCATCTCTCTGGGCGGCGTGGTGGAATCCACCTCCATCAAGATCGCCGGCGACAAGTTTGACGAGGCTGTGGTGAAATATGTCCGCCGGAAGCACAATGTGCTCATTGGCGAGCGCACCGCCGAGGAAATGAAGATGACCATCGGCTGCGTCTATCCCTATCCCGAGGAGAAGGTCATGGAGGTCAAGGGCCGCTGCCTGATGACGGGCCTGCCCCGGACCTTTACCGTCACCTCCAGCGAGATGATGGAGGCCTTTGAGGATGTTTCCGGCCGCATCGTGGAGGCCGTCCATTCCGTTCTGGAGCGCACCGCGCCGGAGCTGGTGGGCGATATTGCCACCAACGGCATTCTGATGACCGGCGGCGGCAGCCTGGTCTATGGCTTTGACAAGCTTATTGAGAGCAAGACCGGCATCCATACCCGCGTGGCGGACGATGCCATCTCCTGCGTGGCCTATGGCACCGGCAAGGCGCTGGAAAACATCGATTCCATGCAGGACGGCACCATGAATCTCAGCCGTCGGAACCAGATGAACTGAAGCAGATCAAAAAGCAAGCGGCGGAGGGCATCCTCCGCCGCTTTTCTGCGGGAAAACGGCCTTTTCTTCAGCGCAGGCTTTCTGCCAGCAGCTCTGCCGCCCGCTGGGGCGTGAGGGCGGCGTCTGCCGCGTCGGTGTCGGCGAACCAGGTGACCTCCACCAGCTGACAGCCCTTTTGCAGGACCAGCGTGGGGAAGAAGTCGGTATAGGCCTCCGCCAGATCGGCGTCCACCGGCTCCAGAGGGATCTCGCTCCAGTGGCTCCGGCTGCCGCGCCAGCGGTCATGCCGGATGCGTTCCTTTGCCAGCAGACGGGCCACCCAGGGCCGGGGCGTTTTGTAATAATCCACATAGAGCGTGACGCTGAAGCTGGCGCCGTCCGGCAGGGTCACCGTGCCCCGCTCCTTGAACTGGATGATCTTCGGGGCAAGCCAGTCGCGGCTCTCCCGGTATTCATTGGAGGAAAAGGCGGCGGCATCGGTCTCGTCCCGGGTAAAGCTCCCCTCCGGGAAAAGCTCTGCCAGCGTGGCAAAGGGGAAGGGCTCCTGTCGGGCGGACAGGGGCAGATCGGCTTCCGGGGTCAGCGTGCCCGTCCCCCAGCGGATCAGGAAGCACAGAAGAAAGCCCAGCCAAAGGGCCGACCATATGCCCTTGCGGAGCAGATAGCGGCGTCCCCGGCGCTGCCAGCCGTCGCTGCAGGGCAGCGCGCCGGTCTGCAGCAGGGCCTTCCGTTCCCGGATCAAAAACCGCAGCCGGAGCAGCGGCAAAACCAGCAGCATCCCCGCCGCAAGGATCAGCAGCCACAGGAAAAACCAGCTGCCGACGGCCGCCGCCGCGTGCAGCGGGGTAAAGCGCCGGCCCAGCCCGAACAGCAGGAAATACAGCGCTGCGGAGATAGCGCTGCCCCGCAGATCCTTTTCCACCCGCTTCAGCGTCATGGCCTGAATGGCGGGGTCGGTGTTCAGCTCCGGAGCGTTGGGATCCTCCGTGCGGTAGACGGAAAAGCCCTGACGGGAGCAGACATAGTCCCAGCCGAAGGCCTTTGCCAGCTCGGCCTGCTCCTGGTCCTCCGGGCGGTCCTCCGCGAGGAAGGAGCGCTTCCGGCCGCTGACGGTCAGACGGTAGCGGCACTGCCGGGGCAGGCCCTGGGCAAAAATACCGAAGCCCAGAAAAAAGCCGTCCTCCGACAGGTGCAGGCCCCGGGCGGCCATGGCCTCCAGCCAGCGTTCCGTCCCGGCGATGTCATAATAGGGCGCCGGGATGGGCCGGTAAACAAAATGCGGCTCCCGGGCGCCGGCGTCAGCAGTCCTCATGGCTGTCTCCTTTCTCCGCGTCGGCAAGGCAGCGGCGCAGCCGCGCCAGCTCCTCCTGATAGGCACGGATCCCCAGCGGGGTGACGGCATAGGTGCGCTTGCGGCCCTCCACCTGAAGCTCCGTGATATAATTCTGCTGCAAAAACCGTGCCAGAATGGTATAAAGGGTGGCGGGCCCCAGCCGGAGCCTGCCGCCGCTGCGGCGCAGGATCAGCTCTGCCGCGTCCGTGCCGCAGAGCGGGCCCTGCTGAAAGGCCATCAAAACATAAAACATGGTCTCCGTCAGCGTTTCCAGGGCCTTTTTCGGCATGACACACCTCCAATATCATAATATGATATCAACAAACGATATTATAGCGCCTGTCTTGCCGCCTGTCAAGGGCGTTTTTTCATTGACATTTTCCGCGGCTGCGGCTATACTGCCATATTGGAGCGCTTTTTGGAAAAGGGGAGCCGATATGAGTAGGATCAAGAGCTTTGTAAAACAAAATCCGGTGATGTGCGTGGCACTGCTGGCGGCCGCGGCCACGGCCTGCTTTGTGCCGCCGGACAGGGAATATCTGGGCTATTTTGATTTCCGGACGCTGACCTGCCTGTTCTGCGTGCTGGCGGTGGTCTGCGCCCTGAAAAACATTCAGTTTTTCTACCTGCTGGCCCGCAAGGTGGTAGAGCGCTTCGGCAATTTGCGCCGGGCCATCATCGCGCTGGTCTATATCACCTTTCTGGGCTCCATGCTCATCGCCAATGATATGGCGCTTCTGACCTTCCTGCCTCTGGGCTATTATGTTCTGCACCGCACCGGCAAGGAGCACTGCATGGCCATCGTCTTCATTCTGCAGAACATTGCCGCCAACCTGGGCGGCATGCTGACGCCCTTCGGCAATCCCCAGAATCTTTATCTTTACAGCCATTTTCAGATCCCCGGCGGCGAGTTTGTGGGCATCATGCTGCCGCCCTTTCTGCTGTCCATCGCCCTTATCACCCTGTGCTGCTTTCTGATCCCCAGAGATCCGCTGCAGATCCGGGGCGACCGGGCGGCGCTGCCCAAGGGAAGGACGGCCCTCTATCTGGCGCTGTTTGCGCTGGCCATCGCCATCGTGTTCCGGGGCGTGCCCTATTGGATCGGCCTGATCGTCATCCCGGCGGCGCTGCTGCTGGCCGACCGGAAGGCGCTGGCCATGGTAGACTATCCGCTGCTGCTGACCTTCTGCTTTTTCTTCATTTTTTCCGGCAATCTGGCCCGGATCGAAGCCGTGCAGACATTTTTCGGCGGACTTTTGGAGAAAAACACCCTGCTGGTCAGCGTGCTTTCCTGCCAGTGCATCAGCAATGTGCCCTCCGCCATCCTGCTCTCTCAGTTCACGGAAAACTATCCCGCCCTGCTGGTGGGCGTCAATATCGGCGGCGTAGGGACGCTGATCGCTTCTCTGGCCAGCCTGATCACCTTCCGGGAATATCAAAAGCACAATCCCGGCACGGCCCTGCGCTATCTGCTGGTATTTTCCGTGTTTAATTTCGCGTTTTTGTTCGTGCTGACGGGCTTTTCCCTTTGGATCGGATAAAATCGCAAAAAAGGCTTGCTTTTTCCCAAAAGTTTCGATACAATAACATTTGCTTGAGGGAGTAGTCAGCGCGAAAGCGTTGCCTGTCAACACACTGGCCGGAGCTTCCGGTCTGGCTTGCATTGAATGACGAGACTCATGCGCCGCAGCCTTGCGCGCGCATGCGTCTTTTTTTATTCTGAAAACAAACCTGAAGGAGAATGTTTATGCTGTTCTGGAAGATCCTTTTAACGGAGTTCATCGCGGAGATGGGGGATAAGACCCAGCTGATGCTCATGGCCATGACCTCCCGCTTCAAGCTGCGGGATATCATCCTGGGCACGGCGGCGGCGGTGCTGGTGCTCAACGGGCTGGCGGTGCTGGCCGGCGGCCTGGTCAGCGAGCTGGTGCCGGAATGGATCATCAAGCTGGTGGCGGCGCTGGCCTTCCTCTATTTTTCCTGGTCCTCTCTGAAGGGCGACGACGAGGAGGAAGAGGAGACGGTCTCGTCGAAGAAGGGCCGGTTTGCGGCGCTTTCCGTCTTTGGGACCTTTTTCGTGGCGGAGCTGGGCGACAAGACACAGCTCACCGCCATCACCTTTGCCGCCGACGCGGGCATGAAAAATGCGGTGGTGGTCTGGCTGGCGTGCTCCATCGGCCTGTTTGCGGCGGATATTCTGGGCATGCTGCTGGGGATGCTGCTGAAAAACAAGATGCCCGAGGGCTTTTTGAACACGCTGGCCTTTGTGATCTTCGCCGTCTTCGGCGCCATCACCCTGCGGGAGGGCCTGGCGATGCTGCTCACCGGCAGTCTGCCCCTCTGGATCACTGTGGCCGCGGCGGTGCTGTTTGCGGCGCTGTGCTTTGTCACCTGGCAGAAAAAGCGCGGCAAAAAGGCCGTCTGAGCCGGCCTGCATATCGTCTTTGCAATGTGCCCATACTACCAAGAAAAGGAGCGGTGGTATGGGTACATTTTTCTTTCACGGAAGGATCTGGCGGGGAAACGGCGTGTTTGCCTCCGCCATGCTGGTGCGAAACGGGCGCATCGCGGCGCTGGGCACGGAGGAGGAGCTGCGGGAAATGGCGGCGGGCAGCGACCATATCGACTGCGGCGGACGGGTGATGATCCCCGGCTTTCAGGAGGCCTGTCTCTGCCTGACGGCGGCCTGCTCGCCGGTGGTGCCCGGAGAATGCCGGGATTGGCTGTCCATCCGCCGGGCCTGTCTCCGCTGGCTGGAGGAGCATCCCAAAAGCGCCAAACGGGGCCTTTATGCCTGCGTTCATTTTGGTGGCTCTGTACCGGATCGCGGTGCGCTGGACGCCGTGCTGCCCGATGCGCCGCTGGTGCTGGAGGATATCGCCGCCGGAGCTGCGGTGGTCAACAGCTGCGGGCTGGAGCGCATGGAGCGACGGGGCATCCCCGCAGCCTGCGTCCAATGGATGAGCTTTGACCCCACGGGCAGACCCACCGGGCTTGTGCGGGGGCCGGCCTGCCGGCTTGCCATGGATGCGGCGCCGCATATTCCCCAGCGGGAGCTGCGGCCCATGCTGGAGCAGATGCTGCGGCAGGCTGCGGCGCAGGGCGTCACCAGTCTGCAGAGCTGCGACCTGGGCCTGACGCTGCCCCACAGCGCGCTGCCGCTGCTGGAGCGGATCTATGAGGAGGACGGCGGCCTGCCCCGGATGCAGTGCTTTCGCTGGCCTGCCGGAGGCGACCATCTGCCGCCTCGCTCCCACCTGTCAGAATCCGGCCGCCAGCCCACCCGGGGCGCGCTGCTGGCCATGCAGGAATGCGACCTGCTGAACTTTCGCCTGAGCCGGGAGCTGCTGGGCCGGCTCATCCGGGCGGCAGGCAAGAAGGGGATGCAGCTCTGGATCCGCGCCCAGGGAGAAAAGCAGCTGGAGGAGGTGCTGGAGCAGTGGGAAAAGCTGCCCTTCGGCCAGGGAAACCTGCAGCGGGCGGTGATCCTCGGGGCGCAAAACACCAAGGATGCCCTGCTGAAGCGCCTGGGACAGCAGAAGATTGGCGTGGCCATGCTACCGGCGCGGCTGGAGGAGGATCTGCACCGCTGGGGCGGAAGGCCGGGGGCGCGCCCCTGCGCCGTCAAAACGCTGCTGCGGCTGGGGGCCCATGTGGGCTTTGCCGGGCTGGACGAGTGCCGTCCCTTTGCCGGGCTGCAGGCGGCGGTGAGCCTGCCGGAGCCGGAACGGCTCAGCCGGGAGGAGGCGCTGGAGGCCTATACCTCCGGCAGCGCCTGGCTGCAGTTCAAGGAGGATTTTCTGGGCCGGCTGGCCCCGGGCTATGCCGCCGATCTGCAGCTGCTGGACCGGGATTATTTCACCTGCCCCCTGGAGGAGATCGGGAGCATCCGTCCGGTGCTGGTAATGGCGGCGGGCAAGCCGCTGCTGCGGAGGATCTGAGGCTTGCACGGTTGACAAATCCCGCCGGGGCGCTTATACTATGGCCAATGGCAGAGTAGATCTGCGCGTGTTCAGTGCCGGCGGGACGGGGAGTTGTCCGTCGGACGAAACGGCCCTTCGGGCCTGCAGTGCGCACCTCGCATCCCGCTGCCGCGGACAGGAGACCGTTCCCCTGTTGCGGCGTCCTGCGCTTCAAACCGAAAGAAAGCGCGGGAGAGCTGCCAAAACAGGAAGGAAGGTCTTTTTTTTCATGCGGTTTTCCAGTCTCTGGTCGGTCGATTACTGGCGGCAGGCGCGGGACGCGCTGAAGCAGCCCCGGCTGCTGGCGGTGAGCGCGCTGCTGCTGGCGGCGTCTATCGCCATTGCCAGCGTATTCATCCCGCTGCCCGCCAACCTGCGGGTCTATTTCAGCTTTTTGCCCAAGGCGCTGTGCGGCGCGGTGTGCGGGCCGGTGTGCGGCGTTCTGTTCGGCGCGGCGGCAGATCTGCTGGGCTATATGCTCCACCCCAGCGGCGGATTTTTTGTCGGCTACACGCTTTCCTCCATGGTGGGGATGCTGCTCTATGGGCTGGGGCTGTTTCGGGCAAGGCTCACGCTGCGGCGGCTGGCGATCACAAAGCTGGCGGTGAATCTGCTGTGCAATGTGGGACTGGGCGCCCTCTGGAGCGCCATGCTCTATCAAAAGGGCTATCTGTTTTATCTGGGCGCCAGTCTGATCAAAAATCTGGCCCTCTGGCCGGTGGAGACGCTGCTGCTTTGGCTGATGCTTCGGGCGCTCTGCCCGGTGCTGCAGAAGCAGGGGCTGCTGCCTGCAGACGAGAACAAAGGGAGATAAAAAAGACCGCCGCGTTGCTGAGAACGCGGCGGCTTGTATTTGGTTCGTGTGCAGAGGGGTCAGTCAAAGGTCTGCATTTTATAGTTGCAGAGGTGGAACGTCTCCGTGCTGCCGTCGGCAGCAGTCCGGGTGGCGGTCATATCCGTATAGTGGAAGGGGTCGCCATGGCTGCAGGTGGTGCCTTCTGTGATGACCCAGCCGTCGGCCTCATACTGCGCAAGGGTCTCCTGCCAGGCGGCCTTCGCCTTGGCGGCAGGATCAGGCTCCGCCTGCTGCTCCGTTCCGCCCGCGCCGCAGCCGGCAGCGGCCAGCAAAAGACATACCGCCAGCAAAAGCGGCAAAAGACGGAGGGGTCTGCGCTTGCCATCGGTCATAAAGATACGCTCCTTTCATCATTCCGAAAACTTCGTGCTTCCTGCTTTTAATTACTTAATATATATCATGGACAAGTCAAAAAGTAAATCAAAAAACGCCAAGAATTCCTGGCGCTTTTTGTGAGATATAATATTTTTCCGCTTACTGCGCCTGCTGCTCCAGCAGATAACGGGCCACGGCCACGCCGCTGGCAGAGGCATGGGAAAGGGAATGGGTCACGCCGGAGCAGTCGCCAATGACGAAAAGGCCCTTCCGGCGGGTCTCCAGATGCTGGTCGATCTGCACCTCCATGTTGTAAAACTTGACCTCCACGCCATAGAGCAGCGTGTCATCGTTGGCGGTGCCGGGGGCGATCTTGTCCAAAGCGTAGATCATTTCGATGAGTCCGTCCAGGATCCGCTTGGGGATCACCAGGCTCAGGTCGCCGGGGGTGGCGGTGAGGGTGGGCGTCACGAAGCATTCCTGAATGCGCTTTTCCGTGCTGCGCCGGCCGCGCACCAGATCGCCGAAGCGCTGGACCATCACGCCGCCGCCCAGCATATTGGAGAGCCGGGCGATGCTCTCGCCATAGCCGTTGCTGTCCTTGAAGGGCTCGGAAAAATGCTTGCTCACCAGCAGGGCGAAGTTGGTGTTTTCCGTGTGCTTGGCCGGATCCTCATAGCTGTGGCCGTTGAC
>DHMK01000034.1:0-7210 GCA_002405755.1 Clostridiales bacterium UBA4644 | reverse complement strand
GTGACGATGCCGTTGGTGTTTTCCGTCACCACAACGCCGTGGGGGTTCATGCAGAAGGTGCGCACCAGATCCTCAAACTTCGCGGTGCGGTAAACGATCTTGCTTTCATAAAGCTCGTCGGTCAGGTGGGAAAAGACCTCTGCGGGCAGCTCCACCCGGACGCCGATATCCACCCGGTTGGAGCGGGTGGGGATATCCATGGCCTCGCAGACGGATTCCATCCATTTGCTGCCGCTGCGGCCCACGGAGATGACGCAGGTGCTGCCGGTGAAGGTCTCGCCGTTGGCGGAGATCTCAAAGCCGCCCTCCACGCTCCGGACGGACTGCACCGGGCAGTCGAAGTGGAAATCCACCCGGTCCCGCATCTCCTCATAGAGGTTTTCCAGCACCACATAGTTGATATCTGTCCCCAGATGGCGGACTTGGGCATCCAGCAGGTGCAGGCCGTTTTCCAGACAGGTCTTTTTGATGGAGGTATTGGCGGTGGAATAGAGCCGGGTGCCCTGACCGCCGTGGGAGAGATTGATCTCGTCCACATAGCGCATCAGATCCAGCGCCTGCTGCTTGCCCACATATTCATAGAGCGTCCCGCCGAACTGATTGGTGATGTTGTATTTGCCGTCGGAAAAAGCGCCTGCGCCGCCAAAGCCGCTCATGATGGAGCAGGCCTTGCAGCCGATGCAGGTCTTGATCTTTACGCCATCGATGGGACAGCGGCGGCTGGCCAGCGGGCGGCCCATCTCAAACACGCCGATCTTCAACGGCTTTTTCGCGCGGAGCAGCTCATAGGCGGTGAAGATGCCGCCGGGACCCGCGCCAATGATGATGACATCGTAATTCATGATCAGGCTCCTGTTCTCATTCGCGATTTTCAAAAGAAAACGGCTCCATATCCCTTCCCAGGGATACAGAGCCGTTTGGTGTATCCTCATTTACCGTATCATAAAAGAAAAAGCGCTGTCAAGAGAAAAAAGGAAAATCAGAGAAAATTTACACTTCCGCCCGCCAGAGCCCGTCCCGGGAGCAAAAGGCATAGGCGGCCACGGGAAAATCGCCCTCCAGCCGAAACACCGCCCGGGGCGGCCCGACGGGCGGCAGCAGGCGATATTGTCCGCCGTAGCGGGTCTGGAGCAGGATCCAGAGGATCCGGTGCTCCGGCAGGGCGGGGTGGGGCTGTGCGCCCACCTCCACGGTGACGGTGTCGCCCTGCAGACGCACCCGGGGCAGATGGGTCTCCGCGGGCTCGCCGCCCTCCGGGCCGGTCTTGGGCAAAAGAACGGTCATGGGCCTGCCGCAGCAGCAGAGACAGCCCTCGCCCTCCCGCAGCAGCGCCGCCAGGCTGCCGCAGCGGGAACAGCGGAAAAATAAGTGCTCCATGCCAAAGCCCCCTTTTGCAAACAGCATATGCGCCGGGAGCCGCCATTATGCGTCTTGACAAAAAATCCGGGGACCGCTACAATAGAAGAGGAAAAATCGTCCGCCTGTGGCGGACAGAATGGAGCGAGGAAGCATGGAAAATAAGGTTGCATGGAAGAAATATTCCGGCCAGGACCTGCTGGCGCTGGAGCAGCTCTGCGGCGAATATAAGACCTTCCTGGACGAGGGCAAGACCGAACGGGAATGCGTCAAGGAGGCCGTGGCCATGGCGGAGGCCGCCGGCTACCGGGAGCTGTATGCCGCCCTGAAGGCCGGCCAGCCTCTGACGCCGGGCACGAAGCTCTATGCCGTCTGCATGGAGAAGACGCTGGCGCTGTTCCACCTGGGTCAGCAGCCTCTGGAGCAGGGCATGAATATTCTGGGCGCGCACATCGATTCTCCCCGGGTGGATGTGAAGCAGAACCCCCTGTATGAAAACGAGGGCTTCGCCTATCTGGACACCCATTACTACGGCGGCATCAAGAAATATCAGTGGGTGGCCCAGCCCATGGCCATCCATGGCGTCATCGTCCGGAAGGACGGCGCCGTGCAGGAGGTGCGCATCGGCGAGGACGAGAGCGATCCCGTGTTTGTGTTCTCTGATCTGCTGATCCACCTGGCCGGCCAGCAGCAGGAGAAAAAGGCCTCTCAGGTGATCCCGGGCGAGAGCCTGGATCTGCTGGTGGGCAACCGTCCGCTGGAGGAGAGCGCCCTGGAAAAGGACGAGAAGAGCGCCGTCAAGGCCAATGTGCTGGCGCTGCTCCGGGAAAAATACGGCGCGGAGGAGGCGGACCTTGCCTCTGCCGAGCTGGAGATCGTCCCCGCCGGCAAGGCCCGGGACTGCGGCTTTGACCGGAGCATGATCCTGGCCTACGGTCAGGACGACCGCATCTGCGCCTTCACCTCCCTCTGGGCCATGCTGCAGGAGAGCGAGACGCCCCGGCGCACCGCCTGCTGCCTGCTGGTGGACAAGGAGGAGATCGGCAGCGTGGGCGCCACCGGCATGTCCTCCCTGTGGTTTGAAAATGTGGTGGCGGAGCTGATCGCCGCCCTGCAGGGCGAATCCTATCTGGCCACCCGCCGGGCGCTGGCCGCTTCCCGGATGCTTTCCTCCGATGTGAGCGCCGGCTATGATCCCCTGTTTGCCGACGCCTTTGAAAAGCGCTCCTCCGCCTTTTTGGGCCAGGGCATGACCTTTAATAAATTTACCGGCTCCCGGGGCAAGGGCGGCTCCAACGATGCCAACGCCGAATATCTGGGCGCCATCCGGAGGATCATGGACGATGCCGATGTTGCCTACCAGTTTGCCGAGCTGGGCAAGGTGGATGTGGGCGGCGGCGGCACCATCGCCTATATCATGGCCAAATACGGCATGGAGGTCATCGACAGCGGCGTGGCGCTGCTGAGCATGCACGCCCCCTACGAGCTCAGTTCCAAGGCGGATATTTACGAGGCCGCCCGGGGCTATCGCGCCTTCCTGAAAAACGCCTGATTCCATCGGAACAAGCCCCCTGTGCATAAGCGGCACGCCGGCTGTATGGCCGGATGCATATTTTGCGGCCCGGCAGCATCGCCGGGCCGCTTTTTGCAGAGAAGAAAGCATACATAGAGGTATAATTATTCAGACGATATTCGTCTATTTTTATAAAAATGCGGCAAAATAAATGATAATTCAAAGATTGACAATGCATTGATTGTATATTATAATATTTTCAGAGAAGAGGGAACCCGGAAACGCGGCCTGCGGCGAAGGCGCGCTCCGGAAGATCTGCCAAGGAAAGGGCGTGGTAAAATGGCGATTTGTGTGAAAAGCGAGATCGGTCCGCTGAAAAAGGTACTGCTCAAACGTCCGGGGACGGAGCTGGAGCATCTTACACCGGATACGCTGGAGGAGCTGCTGTTTGACGATATTCCCTATCTGACGGCGGCTCAGCAGGAGCATGATGAGTTTGCAAAAAAGCTGCGGGAATGCGGCGTTGAGGTGGTCTATCTGGAGGATCTGGCGGCGGAAACGCTGGCCGGAGAGGAGGGGCTGCGGGAGCAGTTCATCAAGGATGTGATCCGTCAGGCGGGCAGCGCGGCCCAGGGCCACGCCCAGCTGCTGGAGGAATATCTGCTGAGCATCCGGGATGCCAGGGCGCTGGTGCTCAAGACTATGTCCGGCGTTACCATGGCGGAGATCTCCGGCAAAAGCGAGCAGCGGCTGTCGGATCTGGTGCGCTCCGGCCAGCAGTTTCTCATGCCGCCGGTGCCCAACCTGTATTTTACCAGGGATGTGTTTGCCAGCGTGGGCTGCGGCGTCAGCCTGAACCATATGCATTCTGCCACCCGGAACCGGGAGGTGATCTATGCGGATTATATCCTGCATCATCATCCGGATTTTCGGGGCAGGCTGCCCTTTTACTACACGCCGGACCAGTGCTTCAGCATCGAGGGCGGCGACATTCTGAACCTCAGCCCGGAGACCCTCTGCGTTGGCCTTTCCCAGCGGACGCAGCCGGAGGCGGTGGAGATCCTGGCGCGGAATATCTTTGCCGACGAGGGCTGCGCCATCCGCACCATCCTTGCTATCGAGATCCCCAATACCCGGGCGTTCATGCATCTGGATACGGTGTTCACCCAGATCGGCGTGGAGACCTTCGTGGTCCATCCCGGCATCATGAACACCATGCGCATCTTTGAGCTCACGGGAAAAGGGGAGAAGGAGGTAAAGGTGCGGGAGGTCATGCTGCCGCTGGGGCAGGCGCTGGCCAAATATCTGGAGCTGGACCGGGTGGAGCTGATCCGCTGCGGCGGCGGCAACCAGATCGCGGCGGCCCGGGAGCAGTGGAACGACGGCTCCAATACCCTCTGCATCCGACCCAACACCATCGTGGTCTACGATCGGAACTATATCACCAACCGTCTGCTGGAGGAGGCCGGCGTGGAGGTCATCAAAACGCCCAGCTCCGAGCTTTCCCGGGGGCGGGGCGGCCCCCGCTGCATGAGCATGCCGCTGGTGCGGCTGCCGATGGGCCAAAGCGAAGCGCTCTGAACCGTGAAATATTGACAGATCAAAACGATCAAGGAGGAAACTATTATGCCCGTCAACTTGAAAGGCCGTTCTTTTCTGACCCTGAAGGATTTTACTCCCGACGAGATCCGTTATCTGCTGAAGCTTGCCGCCGACCTGAAGAGCAAAAAGCGCGCCGGCATCCGGGGCGAGCTGCTGCGGGGCAAAAACATCGTGCTGCTTTTTGAAAAGACCTCCACCCGCACCCGCTGCGCCTTTGAGGTGGCCGCCATGGACGAAGGCGCCGGCGTCACCTTCCTGGATTCCAAGTCCTCCCAGATGGGCAAGAAGGAGAGCATGGCCGACACGGCAAAGGTACTGGGCCGCTTTTACGACGGCATCGAATACCGCGGCTTTGATCAGGCCGTGGTGGAGGGACTGGCGAAGCATTCCGGCGTCCCCGTCTGGAACGGGCTCACCGATGTGGACCATCCCACCCAGGCGCTGGCCGATATCCTGACGCTGATGGAAAATACTGCCAAGCCGCTGAACAAATGCAAGCTGGTCTTCTGCGGCGACACCCGCAACAATGTGGCCTATTGCCTGATGTATATCTGCGCCAAGCTGGGCATCCATTATGTGGGCTGGGGCCCGCAGGAGCTGGCTCCCGCCGCCGAGGTGGTGGAATACTGCCGGCAGGTGGGCAGAGAGACCGGCGCACAGGTGGAATATGGCGAGGATCCCGCCCTGCTCAAGGGCGCGGACGCGCTTTATACCGATATCTGGGCCTCCATGGGCGAGGAGGATAAGATCCCCGAGCGGGTGCGTCTGCTGACGCCCTTCCGCGTCACGGGGGAGGTCCTTGCCGCAACGGAAAATCCCGACTGCATCTTCCTGCACTGCCTGCCCTCCTTCCATGATTTTGAGACCACCATGGCCAAGAGCCAGCTGGAGCTGGGCTATGATATCCGGGAGGCCACCGACGAGGTGTTCCTGTCGGAGCGGAGCCGCGTCTTCGATGAGGCGGAAAACCGGATGCACACCATCAAGGCCGTGCTGGTGGCTACCATCGGCAGCGTTTAAGGGAACAGGAGGACGCTTGTGGAGACCATTGTGATCGCGCTGGGCGGCAACGCCCTCACCATCGGCGGCAAGCTGGCCGACGCGGAGACGCAGCTCTCGATCATCGACAATACCGCGCTCCAGATCGCGGATATCATTTCTCAGGGCTACCGCGTGGTCATGACCCATGGCAACGGCCCCCAGGTGGGCGGCATCGTTTTGCAGAACGAGGCCTCCGCCGAAGCCACGCCCTGTATGCCCTTTGATGTCTGCGGCGCTATGAGCCAGGGCATGCTGGGCTATCATATGACCCAGGGCCTGCAGCGGGCCATGCGCCTGCGGGGCAGAAGCGGCAGCCCGGTGGCCGTGGTGACCCAGGTGGTGGTGGATCCGGCGGATCCGGGCTTTCAAAGCCCCACCAAGCCCATCGGCGCCTTCTGTACGAAGGAGCAGGCGGAGCGCCTGACGCGGGAGCGGGGCTATGTGATGAAGGAGGACGCCGGACGCGGCTGGCGCCGGGTGGTGGCTTCGCCCAAGCCCCAGGAGATCGTGGAGCTGGACGCCATCCGGGATCTGATCGCCGCCGGACATACCGTTATCGCCGTAGGCGGCGGCGGCATCCCCGTCTATCGGGACGCAGACGGCGATCTGAACGGCATCGCCGCCGTTATTGACAAGGATCTGGCCTCTGAGCGGCTGGCCCAGGATCTGGATGCGGATCTCTTCCTGATGCTCACCGCCGTGGAGCAGTGCTGTCTGAGCTTCGGCAAGCCGGAGCAGCAGGGCCTGCCCCATATGACTGCGGCCCAGGCAAGGGACTATATCGCCCAGAAGCAGTTTGCCCCCGGCTCCATGCTGCCAAAGGTGGAGGCGGCGGTGCGCTTTGTGGAGGCGCGGCCCGGCAGACGGTGTATCATCACCACGCCGGACAGAGCCGTGGATGCGCTGGCCGGCAAGGCCGGAACGGTCATCACCGCATAACGCCGCAGAAAAGAAAACAGAACAGCCCCCGTGCCGGAAAAGCTCCGACGCGGGGGCTGATTTTTTGAAAGGGGAAGGATCAATAGAAGGTGGCGACTTCCTGTGCCGGGGGCTGAGCAGGCTCCACCGACTGCACCTGCAGCACCGGGCCGCGCTTGCCGTAGACGGAGCTGAACTTGATGGCTACAGTGGCCGTCACGGTGACCCAGCTCTTGCTCTGCAGCGTATCGGCCTTGGTCCACTGGCAGGCCAGACCCGTATAAGCGATGTCTGCTTCGCAGCAGGTCATCAGATAGCGGCCGCAGAGGAAGGTGTTTTTGGGCAGCTTGGGGCTGCATACGACCATGCCCTTGAAGCGCAGCGTCTTGCCGCCGTATTTTTTCGTTTCCTCGGAAATATCCCGATACCAGACGGCGTAATCCTGATCCTGGATCTCCACCACCGGCGCTTCCAGATCGAAGGGCAGGGGATCCTCGATATCATCGTAGACCACATTGCCGTTGGGACCTTCGTAAGCGATCTCCGCCCGCCGGCTGACACCCCGGACGATCTTATGGACCTCCTGCTTGTCCAGATCGGGCCTGGCCCGGTTCAGGACGATCATCTCGCAGCTCTTCAGCTTGTCTACCATCAGCTGGCGCATATTGGCGTTGTAGCGCAAAAAGGTGTTGGCATCGGCGAAACAGATCTCCTGATAGATGACCCAATCCTCCGGCATGTTCTGGTAAAGCTCGTCCAGCAGCCACATGCCGTTGTATT
>DHMK01000065.1:415-19427 GCA_002405755.1 Clostridiales bacterium UBA4644 | reverse complement strand
TCGTCCAGCACATAGAGAACGCCTGTTGTACGGTTCCGCACAGCGCGGGCCAGCTGCATCCGCTGGCGTTCGCCTGTGGAGAGCGTGGAGGCTGAGCGGTCAAGCGTCAGGTAGCTCAGCCCCAAGTCCATCAGCCGCTTTGCCGTACTCTGGAACGCCTCGCAGATGCTTTCCGCCAACGGACGCATTTCTTCCGGCAGGCTGCCGGGAACGCCCCGCACCCAGACAACCAGCTCAGAGAGCGTCATGGCGCAGGCCTCATCCAAAGAGATACCCCGCAGCTTCGGCGCACGGGCGGCGCTCGATAAGCGCGTACCGTGACAGTCCGGGCAAATGTCTTCTTTCAAAAACTTCTCCACCCGCTTCATGCCCTTTTCATCTTTGACCTTGGATAGGGCGTTTTCCACGGTGTAAACGGCGTTGAAATAGGTAAAGTCCAGATCTCCGGCCTGACCGGTATTTTTATTGTGATAGAAAATGTGCTTTTTCTCCGCGGGGCCGTGAAATACGATGTCCTTTTCCTGCTCGGTCAGATCGCGGAACGGCACATCCGTCCGCACGCCCATTTCCCGGCAAATATCTGTCATCAGCGACCACATCAGGCTGTTCCACGGGGCGACCGCACCGTCATCAATAGTAAGTGAATCATCCGGCACAAGCGACGACATATCTACGGTATGCACCATTCCTGTGCCGCCGCATTTGGCGCACGCCCCCTGCGAGTTGAAAGCGAGTTCTTCTGCGGATGGCGCATAGAAATGTACGCCGCATTCCGGGCAAACAAGCTCTTTTCCCGCCGCAACGGCTAAGGATGGCTCCAGATAATGCCCATTCGGACAGCGGTGACTGGCAAGGCGCGAGAACATCAGCCGTAAGCTGTTTAACAGTTCCGTCCCTGTACCAAACGTGCTGCGAATTCCCGGTACACCGGGGCGCTGGTGCAGCGCCAGCGCAGCAGGAACATACAGCACCTCGTCCACGCTGGCCTTGGATGCCTGCGTCATACGGCGGCGGGTATAGGTGGAGAGTGCTTCGAGATATCGGCGCGAGCCCTCGGCGTACAATACGCCCAATGCCAGGGAAGATTTGCCGGAGCCGGACACGCCCGCGATGCCGACGATCTTCCCAAGCGGAATATCCACATCAATATTTTTCAGATTGTGGACCTTCGCTCCACGAATCAGCATTTTATCGATCATTTTGTTTCTCCGATCTTATAAGAGACTTCGTCCTCAAATTGCTTTATTTTTCTTCGTGAGAATTTTCATAGGCGCGGCGAATGTCCTCCGGAAGTTTATCAGGAAGCATGGCGGCAATTTTTTCTTCGCTGCCGTCCCGAATGGCCTGTTCGTAGTACCAGCACTTGTATTTGAGCATATCCAGCGTCCGGATCATGCGCCTGATTTCTTCCTCTATGTGCGCTTTCCGCACCTGAAACATCGTTTTGCGCTGCGGATAGGTGGACGGGCCCTTCCACGCACCAGTCCATAAACTGCCTGATGTCCTTGATCTCCATACCGGCCTTTTTTAGGCACTCAATGACCCGGAGCGCCTCGATCTCCGTCTCGCCGAACTTGCGAATACCGGATACCCGCTCCATGTTCGGAAACAGCCCCTGTTTGTCATAATAGCGCAGCGTAGAGATGGGCAAACCGAACATCTCCGCCACCTGCCCGATCAAATACATAAAAATTCCTCCGAAGACTTTCAAAAACATCTTGACCTAAAGTCAAGTTCAGGTTCTATCATTAGAATAACACAAAAGAAATCGGAACGCAAGGAGTGTATACAATGGAAAAATTGAATTTAACGCAGGAATGGGACAAGGTGTTCCCCAAAAGCGACAAGGTGGTCCACAAAAAAGTGACCTTTCACAATCGCTACGGCATCACGCTGGCGGCGGATCTGTACGCGCCGAAGGACGCGGAGGGCAAGCTGCCTGCTATCGCGGTCAGCGGCCCGTTCGGCGCGGTGAAGGAGCAGTCCTCCGGTCTGTACGCGCAGAAGATGGCCGAGCTGGGCTTCCTGACCATCGCCTTTGACCCGTCCTATACCGGTGAGAGCAGCGGTACGCCCCGCTATGTGGCATCGCCGGACATCAACACCGAGGATTTCTGCGCAGCAGTAGACTTCCTCTCCGTGCAGGAGAATGTTGACCCGGAGCGCATCGGTATCATCGGTATCTGCGGCTGGGGCGGCATGGCCATCAACGCCGCCGCCATCGATACCTGCATTAAAGCGACCGCCGCCATGACCATGTACGACATGACCCGGGTGACGGCCAACGGCTACTTTGACGCGGACGATTCCGAGCAGGCACGCTTTGAGAAACGAAAAGCGCTGAACACGCAGCGCACCGAGGACTATAAAAACGGCGCCTATGCGCTGGCGGGTGGCGTGGTCGATCCGCTGCCGGAGGACGCACCGCAGTTTGTAAAGGACTATTACGCCTACTATAAGACTCCGCGAGGCTACCATCCCCGCAGCTTGAACTCCAATGGCGGCTGGAATGTGACATCCTCGCTGTCGTTTTTGAACATGCCGATCTTGCAGTACAGCAGCGAAATTCGCTCCGCCGTGCTGCTGGTACACGGAGAGAAAGCACACTCCCGCTATTTCAGCGAAACGGCTTACAGCAAATTGACCGGCGATAATAAGGAATTACTCATCATCCCCGGTGCAAGCCACACCGACCTTTACGATCAGATGGACATTATCCCGTTTGAGAAGCTGAAAGCGTTTTTTGGAGAATATCTGAAATAAGACGTATGCCTGCTGCGCGGCAATGATATATCAGCAGACACATAGCAGTCAAGTGCGAAAACATGAGACAAAAGCCACTTAACACATCGTTTTGCAGCGGGGCGACGCAGCTCGTGGAACGCTATAATCAAAGATTACAGGCGGCATATTCCGCGTCTGTCCCTAAAGAATCGTATTCTGACCTTGCGACAACAATCTTAAGAGAATCCGCAGGCGGTGAGTACCAAAACTCACCGCCTGCGGTTCTCAAAAGTTGGCAGGATTTTCTGCTGTCTGTGGTATGAATGTGGTCAAACGAAAGATCACCGCCGTTTTGGCGGTGATCTTTCTCAAAATGGTGGACCTGAAGGGATTCGAACCCACGACCTCTCGGATGCGAACCGAACGCTCTCCCAACTGAGCTACAGGCCCATAGAACCGGCACGCGCGCGTCGTGCCTTTTTTCAGGCTCTGGGTCAACCGATGCGGATCACAGGACCGCACTGCCGCGCATAAACTGCGTCCCTGCAAGGCCGCATTTACCAGAGCAAATAACATTATATCACTTTTTCAGAAAAAGTAAAGAGGAAAATGCGAAAAAATCAGATATTTTCTTCCGGCGGCGAGAAGTGCGGCTTCCGCCGCCGGAAGCGGGGGATCATTCCATAAAAGGATTGCTCTCGATGGCGCGATGCAGGCGGAAGCGGTTGTGGATGCTGTGGTTATAGACATTGTCCAGCCAGTATTCCGTCAGCTCGCGATAGATCTCATGGAGCAGCTCCGCCAGATAGTTCCGATCCTTTTCAGGCAGCTGGTAGAGGTTGGTGCGGCCGTCCAGCTCCTCCCAGAGCAGATAGATCTTCATGATCATCTCGGTAAAGGCCTCCGATTGGGTCAGGGCCGGGTTTTCCAGCATGCTGCGGTAGTATTCATGCCGCTGGCTCAGGTGGTAGTGCAGACCGAAAAAGTCGATCCGGTCCAGATCCAGCAGGAAGGGATAGCTCTTCAGCTGACGGATGGCCTGGCGGAAATCGGAGGAGCGCCAGTTTTCCGTCACCTGCAGCAGCTCCCGCAGGCGGGCAGCGTCGGGGTCAAAGCTGGTGAGGTAGCGGAGCATGGTGCCGCCGGATTCGTTGAAATACAGGGTCTCGATGATGCTGACCTTGCTGCGGGCCTCCTCCCGGTGGGTCTTTTCCACCAGCTTGTCCAGGCCCAGCGTCACCAGGATCACCTCCAGCGGCACAAAGGCCAGCTCGTGCAGACCAAAAATGGCCAGGTGGTGCAGGTCGCGGAAGATCAGATAATGAATGGCGTAGAGCAGGGCAGAGGTGCAGAGCAGCAGCAGGATCAGCTGCTTGACGGTGAGTTTGGCTTTGACAGGCTTCATGGAAAAGCCCCCTTTCAAATCAGAATTTGGAGATCAGAGGTCCGCCGGCGTCAGAGACGCGGTATAGGTGACGCCCCGGTCCGTAATGACAAAAACATCCAGCCGGGCATCGCTGCCCAGGGGAGAAGTGCGCAGCAGCTGCCGGGCCGGCAGGATCAGGTTGCCGTTGGCGCTGACCTTGCTGTAACAGAAGGGACGGTTGGCGGTGGTGGCATAAAGATAGGCGTCCCGCAGGGTGTAGGCCACGATGCCCCGGGGCAGCTTGCGGGTGCCGCAGAAGTCCGGCGCCAGCGGCAGGGGCTGACCGTCTGCCTCCAGCCGCCATTCATCGCCGCAGTCGGTCTTTTTCAGCTGGGCAGGGATCCGGTGGGGCGCGGCGTAACCGGCGCCGGGCAGGCGGGGCCGCAGGACATACAAAATGCCGTGCCAGCACTGCAGAAACTGATCCAGCGGATAGCGGCGGACGGCCAGACTGTCCGGGCAGCCATAGGAGTCGTGCACCAGCAGCCATTCCCGCCCGTTTTCTACGGTCATGCCCGTGACGCACATCAGGTGGCCATTGGTAAAGCCGGGGGTGTTTTCCACATAAGGGGCGTGGGCGGTGGCACGCTCCGGCGAAGGGGCATAGGCCACATTGCAGCCCACAGGCCAGCCCGCCAGCAGCTCCTGCCGCAGGGTGTCGGCGTCGGCATAGGTGAGCCAGCATTCATAGCCGAAGCTTCCCGCCGCCGCCATGGTAAAGGCCCAGTTGCCGAAGCCCTCGTATTCATGATCCCAGCAGGCCATGGCCGTTTCCTCCGGCAGCAGATCGCCGCTCCGGGCGTTCATCAGAACGGTGGCAGTGGTGGGGCTGCACATGACCGAGCCGATGTTGGGATCCCGCAGCACCTGGGTATAGGCCGGCGCGGGATTGTCCACCGGCGTGGTGGGCAAACGGCGGGTGAGCCGGTCTTCGGAGGAAAGACGGCAGGTGGCCGCCAGCAGACGCAGGGCAGGGACGCCCTGGCCGCTCTCCCGCCGCAGGATGCAGCGCAGCTGCAGCGCCGTCCCGGTGCGGTCCTTGGCCATGGAAAGCGTATCGGTCTCTACCGAGGCGCAGCCGCCCTCGGTCTTTGAAAGGCTGGCCCGGCGGACATAGGGCGACCAGACGCCCCAGCTGAGCCACTGAGACCATTCGCCGGTATCGTCCCGGACCCGGCATTGGGCTTCGGAAATACAGCCCTCCGGCAGATCGGTGTTCCAGCTGAGCACCACGGTGGAAAAGGGACCCATGGGCAGCTCGGGGGAGGTAAAGGAGCCTTCCTGCTGCTCCGGCGGCAGCGTCAGCGCGCCCCGGCCGATGGAGGGCTCCTCCTGCAGGGCGCAGACCGTTCCGGAGCGAAAGGCGGAAAGCTCGGAAAACAAAACCAAATCATTCATTGCGATCACCGTTTTCTATCAGGATAATATCTTGATTATACAGGAAAATTTCCCGGCAGAAAAGAGGAAAACCGCAAGAAAATACGAAAACGATGAATTTTATAAAGAAAAAGTCCTCTTGCGGTTTTTTTCGGAAAAGGGTATAATAGACCTGCTATGATTCAGAAATGAGGTGTCCGCCGTGCGCTGTCCCTATTGTGCCTATCCGGAAAGTAAAGTGATCGATTCCCGTCCCACCGACGAGAGCAGCAGCATCCGCCGCCGCAGAGAATGCCTTTCCTGCGGAAAGCGCTTTACGACCTATGAGATCGTGGAGCGGGTCCCCATGGTAGTGGTGAAAAAGGACGGCTCCCGCCAGACCTTCGACCGGGGCAAGATCCTGGGCGGGCTGATCAAGGCCTGCGAAAAGCGGCCTGTGCCCATGGACACACTGGAGCGGGCGGCCTCCCGCATCGAGCAGAAGCTGGTCAATTCCATGGATCGGGAGATCCCCTCTGTCCGCATCGGCGAGCTGGTGATGGAGGAGCTGAAGGACATCGACCAGGTGGCCTATGTGCGCTTTGCCTCGGTCTACCGGCAGTTCAAGGATCTGGACAGCTTCATGGATGAGCTGAACCGCCTGCTGGAGAAAAAGTGAAGTCCGCCGGCGCGGAAAATTTTGTGCAGACACTATGCAGCCAGCATATTGTTTTTGCTTCTGAAGCCGGTATAATAAAGCTACCGACCTCCGCCGCATCCCCTGCTTTATCTTCCGCTGGGTAAAGCTGCGGTGGGGGCCGGTCTTATTTTTTGCGTTTTGGAAAAAGAAAAGCGGCATGGAGCTCCATGCCGCTTTTGTGCTGTTATGCTTTTGGAAGATTATTTCTTGGCGACCTTGTCGGCCTTGACGCCGGCAAAGTAATCCTTGGTCAGCTTGATGACCACGGGGCTCAGCGCAAGGATCGCGATCAGGTTGGGGATCGCCATCAGGCCGTTCAGGGTATCCGCGATATCCCAGGCCAGCTGCAGCTTGATAACGCCGCCCACGACCATGACCATGCAGAAGAAGACCTGATAGATCTTGGCGACCTTGTAGTTGAACAGATACTCCATGCAGCGGGTGCCGTAGAGACCCCAGGTCAGCACGGTGGAGAAGGCAAACAGTGCCAGGCAGATGGCCACGACCACGCCGGGAGCCTTCTGGCCGAAGACAGAGGTGAAGCCGTCGATGGTCAGCTGCGCACCCTTGTCCACGCCGAACTCGATGTTGTCCACACCGACGCCCAGCAGGACCACCAGAGCGGTCATGGTGCAGACCACGATGGTATCCATGAAGACCTCGAAGACGCCGAACATACCCTGCTTGATGGGATGATCCACGTCAGCGGCAGCATGGGCGATCGGAGCAGAGCCCAGGCCAGCCTCATTGGAGAAGATGCCGCGGCCAACGCCCTTGGTGATGGCAGTCTTGATGCCGACGCCGGCCAGACCGCCAGCCACGGAAGCAGGAGCAAAGGCGCCCTTGAAGATGGCGGAGAAGGCGGCGGGGATGGCGCTGGCATTGACGATGATGACGATGATGGAAGCGATGATGTAGATAACGGCCATGACGGGTACCAGCAGGGCGCACACATCAGCAATAGACTCGATGCCGCCGATGTAGACGATGAAAGCGACCACGGCGCAGATGGCGCCCACGATCCAGGCGACCAGCGTCAGGTTGACATCGGGGACAAAGTTCTTGATGGCGGAACCAACGGTGGAGCAGATGGTGTTGATCTGCGTCATGTTGCCGATACCGAAAGCGGCCAGAGAGCCGAAGATGGCAAAGACAACGCCCAGCCACTGCCAATGCTTGCCCAGGCCGTTCTTGATGTAATACATGGGGCCGCCGACCCAGTCGCCCTTTTCGTTGCGCTCACGGAAGCGGATCGCCAGCGTGACTTCGCAGAACTTGGTGCACATACCCAGCAGAGCGGAGATCCACATCCAGAAGACAGCGCCGGGGCCGCCGATGGCGATAGCGCCGGAAACGCCGGCGATGTTGCCGGTGCCGATGGAAGCGGCCAGCGCGGTGCACATGGCCTTAAAGGGAGAAACAGAGCCTTCCTTGGCCTCAGACTTTTCAAAAGCCTTGCCAAGGGTGTTCTTCATGATGTAGCCGAAGTGGGAGAACTGGGGGAAACCGCAGCGGATACACATGTAGATGCCGGTGCCAAGGATCAGGACCATCATGGGGATGCCCCAGACGACGCCGTTGACCTTGCTGTTAAAATCTGCTAACCAATCCATGAAACCCATAGAAACCCTCCTTAATTTTTACAGGCAGCCATGGGGTGCTCTGCCTGTACCGTATAGCAATATGTTACCACATTGTGAACGCAATTACAAGATTGAACCTTCTATGCAGCATTACTGAAACTTCTATGCGGATTCCGTCATTATGCTCAAAAAAAGAGAGATGGCAAAGAATCGGTAAAAGATCGCCCGGGAGGGAGACTTTTTGAAAAAAACGCTTCCTTTGGGCGGCAAAAAGAAAAAATAAACGCGTTAATGCTTTAACAAAGCAAAAAACGCGTTTGCCGCTTCAAAAATGAAACGGTAAAAAATGGAATCTAAAGCAGACTGCGAACGGCAGGCTTGTCATATTGCCCAAGCAGCGAAAGCTGCCACAAAGCGTCTCGCACCTCCGCCAGCGCCTCGCCGCCGTCCTCCGCCTTCAAAAAGCCCTCCGCCCGAAACAGCGCGCCGCTGATGGCGTCCAGCCGGTCGTGGGCCAGGACGGAGGAAAGATAGGGCAGCCCCCGCTGCCAGGTCTCCATGGCCTGCTGCAGCAGCGCGGCGTCCGCCGGTGCATCCCGCTGCAGTTGGGCCGAAAGCTGCTCCAGCGGCGCGGAGACCCGGGCGCAGAGCGCCGCCGTGTGGCGCAGGGAAAGCAGGCCGCCTGTCAGCAGCGCGGCGATGATGAACGCCGCCAGGATCACACGCCAGTGCATGGCTCATCGCTCCTTTTTGATCAGAAAATGATCGCCCTTTTCATCGGCGCAGAAAAGAAAGACCTCCTTCAGCTGCCGGATGCCGGCGGCCTTCAGGATCCGCTCCAGCCAGTCCCGGCTCAGCCCCAGCTGCCGGAGAGGCTCCTCCCGCAGGGCGCCGTCGGCCACCAGCGTGCGCATGGGCAGCGCCTGAGGGACCCTTTGTCCCAGCTGGGCCGGGGTGGCGGGGGAATCTCCGCTGCGGAGCAGCATGCTGAGCTGACCGTTGGTCTCCAGCTGGGCAAACTGCACCTGCCGCAGGTCGAAAACGCCGCTGAGCCGCAGGTCCTCCAGCAGATCGTCGGTGCTGAGCCGGAGCTTTTTCAGCGCGTTTTGGTCCAGCCTTCCGCCGGAGATCACCGGGACGGGCTTGCCGGAGAGCAGCTGCCGCAGCCGGCTGCTTTTCAGGGTCAGGGCGGAGATCAGCACCTCCGCCGCGATCAGCGTCAGCACGGGGACCAGCCCGTGGGAGAGGGGAATGTCGATGTCCTGCATGGGGACGGAGGCCACCGCCGAGACCAGAATGGTCACCACCAGCTCGCTGGGCTGCATCTCGCCCACCTGCCGCTTGCCCATGAGCCGCAGGGCCAGGATGATGGCCAGATAGAGGATCAGCGTCCGCGCAAAGGGGATCAGCATAAAGGGCCTCCTTCTTTTTTCCTTAGTGTTTCAAAAGCACGGAGGATTATTCCTGCCGGCCTTGCGCCGGGCGCGGCTTTTGTGATAAAATGGCGGCAGTCTGAAGCGGGAGGAAGCGGAAATGGAGCTTGCGGGAATGATGATCCGTCGGGAGCGGCAGCGGCGGGGCTGGAGCCAGGCGGGGCTCTGCCATGGGATCTGCGCCGTTTCCTATCTTTCCAAGCTGGAGCAGGGGAAGGCCCGGCCCTCGCCGGAGGTGCTGGCGCTGCTGTTTGAGCGGCTGGAGCTGGAGTGGGCGCTGGAGCCGGAGGTGGAGACGCTGCTGGCCCGCTGCCGGACGATGCTTTTGGAGGGGGATCAGGCGGGCTTCCGCAGGACCTTTCCGGCGCTGCAGGCCCGGGAGCAGACGCTGACACGCAGCCGGCAGGCGCTGGATTTTCAGCTGCTGCAGGCCTTTTATGCAGACGAGCACCGTCCCCTTCCGGAGGACTGCGAGCCCTTCATGACGCCGCCCCAGCGGGCGCTGCAGCTGGCGCTGAAGCGGGACTATGCCGCAGCCACGGCGCTGGAGCCTGCGCCCTTTTACCGGATGATGGAGGGCGTGGACCGATACCGGCAGGGAAAATATGCCCTGGCCATGGAGGCGCTGCAGCTGGCCTATGACCGGGCGGCGGAGCAGGGACTGGTGCGGCTGATGCTCCTCTCCAGGACCTATCTGGGCAACTGCTGCTCCGATCTGGGCAGCATGGAGCAGCTGCGGCAGCATTATGCCGTGGCCCGGCGGCTGGCGCTGGCGCTGGGAGACGAAGCGCTGCAGACGACCATCGATTATAATCTGGCCTCCAGTCAGCTGGAGCATGGAGACGCCGCCGCGGCCTACGCCTATTTTTCCGGGCTGGAAGCGCCCTCTGTTTTGGCGCTGCACAAGCTGGCCATCTGCTGCGAGAAGCTGGGAAAGCGTCAGGAGGGGCTGGCGGCCCTGGATCGGGCGGAGATCAGCCTTGCGGAGGGAGAGGCCTCGCCGGAGCTGGCGGCGGAAATGCTGGCGCTGGCGCGCTTCCGGCTGGAGCGGCCGGATTTTCTGCAGCAGCCGGAATACGGCGCGCGGCTGTTGGAGACCTTTGCTCACATCCGGGCGGAGCTGCCCATGGGCTATGTCCGGTTCCATCTGCCTTATGTATTGCAATGGTACGAGGCGGCGCGGCAATATCGGCAGGCCTATCTCCTGCGCTGCGAGTTTTCCTGAAAAATAGCATTAAATGCGATTTTACCCCTTGCTTTCGGGCTGATTTTCCCGAAACAAGGGGATTTTTTTGTGCGGAGGCCTGTGGTATCATGAGCCTGAGGTGAGAAGCATGAAAAAAACGCTCTGGACGCGGAACTTTATCCGCATCACCTGCGCCACCGGGCTGGGGGCGGCGGGCGGCATCCTCAGCGGCTTTGCGCTGTCCTTTCTGGTGTTTGACGAGACGGGGAGCACGCTGGCCTCTGCGCTGGTGCTGGCCATCCAGCTGATCCCCAATGTGATCCTGCCGGTCTTTATCGCGCCGCTGATGGACCGGCTGCCCCGCAAGCCCTTTCTGGTGGGCGGCGATGTGGTCAACGGGCTGCTCTACGGGGCGGCGGGGCTTTTGCTGCGGCGCTTTGCCTTTTCCTATGGGGGCTATCTCTGCTTTTCGCTGGCGCTGGCCTGTCTCAGCGCCTTTGACGAGCTGGCCTACAGCAGCTTTTATCCCCAGGTCAAAGGGAATGGAGGATAAGGGCTATACGGTCTCCTCCATGCTCTATCCGGTGCTGAAGGTGGTCATGACGCCGGCGGCGGCCTTTCTCTATGACAAGCTGGGCGTTGCGGAGCTGCTGCTGATCCAGGCGGGGCTTTCCTTTCTGGCGGCGTTCATCGAGAGCCGCATCCGGGTGCGGGAGACACGCCGGCGGGATGCGCCGCTGTTTTCCCTGCGGACCTGGTGGAACGATCTGCGGGAGGCGGCGGCCTATCTCCGGGGGGAGCCGGGTCTGCGGAGTCTGTTTGACTATATGGCCGTTACCAATGGAGTGGCCATGGGCGCATCGCCGCTGCTGGTGGCCTTTTTCCGGACGGCGCCGGGCTTTTCCACCGCCATGTATTCCTTCTTTTCCGTGGCGGAGTTTGCCGGGCGGACGCTGGGCGGGGCCGTGCGCTACCGGCGGAGCGTCCCGCGGGAACGGCGCTTTGCCTTCACCTTTCTGGTCTATCAGGTCTATGAGACCATGGATGCGCTGCTGCTCTGGCTGTCTTATCCGCTGATGCTGGCAAACCGGGCGGTGTGCGGCTTCTTGGGCATCAACAGCGCTGCCATCCGGCAGGCGGCGGTGCAGCGCTATCTGCCGGAGCAGCTGCGGGCCAGGATGCAGGCCTGGCAGGGCGTTTTGATCACGGCGGCAGGCAGTCTGCTTTCGCTGCTGATCGGGGCGCTGGGCGAGGTGCTGCCCTATCGGCTGTGCATGACCGTCTGCGGGCTGTTTGCCATGGGCTTCTGCTGGCTGACGGTATTTCGCCGCAGAAACGCCGTCCGGCAGGTTTTGGAGGGGCCGGCGGAGAATACGGAGGAAGAAGCGTACAACGGGTAAAAAAGTCCCGCCGTCCGGGAGATCCGGGCGGCGGGACCGCATACACGATAAATTATAGCAGCAAGGGATCAGGCTTCGCTCACCAGCAGGCCATAGCCGCCGTCGTTGCGCTTATAAACGACGCAGTGCTTTCCGCCCCGGTCGGTATTGACGAAGAAGAAAAAGCTGTGTCCCAGCAGATTCATCTGCAGGATGGCGTCTTCAATAGACATGGGCTTTACCTCCAGCGTCTTTTCCCGCACCAGCTGGAAGTCCTCCTCGTGGTAATCCGTCATGGCATCCACAGACTTGGTAAAGGCGTCGGTATGCAGGCGCTTGGCCAGGCGGGTCTTGTTTTTCTGGATCTGACGGTCGATGGAAGCCACCGCGCCGTCGATGGAGGCATACATATCAGAGGTGCGCTCCTGTGCGCGGAAAAACAGGTTCTTTACGGAAAAGGAAATTTCCACGGTCTGCATCCCTCTCTCGCTGGAGAAGGTGATCTGCGCCGCAGGCTCGTCGCCGAAATATCTGCCCAGCTTTTCCATCTTGCGGACGGCATAAGCCTCCATTGTGTCGGATACGGTCATTTTTCTGCCATAAACCTCGATCTTCATGTGTGACACTCCTTTGCTCATTGCTCAGATCTTTCTTCCGGCAAGCTCAGTATACCACATATTTCGAAAAAAGGGAAGAACAATTTGTAACTTTTCTCCAAAGCAAAAGAAAACTGTTCGCGGCAAATTGTGAAGATTTCCGATCTCTCCCAGACAAATTTCGACGGATCTCGCCCGCCGACCGTGGTATACTGAGCGTGCTGAAGGGCTGGATCACCCTTCAGACGGACGGGAAACCGTCCGGCACCGTTCATATCTTTATCCCCACAAAGCCGGTCGGAGGACCTCTCTGCCGGCGCTGGCGCCCTGCGGGGCGCCCTTTTTGTTATTTGTTCAGAGCCTCCTGCTCCTGCTGCACGATGGCGATACCGGCGGAAGCGCCGATCCGGGTGGCGCCTGCATCCAGCATGGCCTTTGCCGTGGCATAATCCCGAATGCCGCCGGCAGCCTTGACGCCCATCTCCGGGCCGACGGTCCTGCGCATCAGGGCAACGTCGGCCACGGTGGCGCCGCCGGTGGAAAAGCCGGTGGAGGTCTTGACGAAATCCGCTCCGGCGCGCTTGGCGATCTGGCAGGCCAGGATCTTTTCCTCCTCCGTCAGCAGGCAGGTCTCCAGAATGACCTTCAGAATGGCGTGGCCCTCCACGGCGGCGGCCAGCGCCTGGATCTCCTGCTCGATGGAGCGGGTGTTTCCGGACTTCATGGCGCAGACGTTCATGACCATATCGATCTCCTCTGCGCCGGACCTGACGGCCTGCAGCGTCTCAAAGACCTTGCTCTCGGTGGTGGTGGCGCCCAGGGGAAAGCCGACCACGGTGCAGACCTTCACGCCGGTGCCCTGAAGATTTTTGACGCACCGGGGCACATACCAGGGGTTCACGCAGACAGACGCAAAATGATATTGCGCCGCCTCGGCGCAAAGCCGGTCGATCTGGGGCGCGGCGGCGTCCTGCTTCAGCAGGGTATGGTCGATATAAGCGGCGATAGACATAAAAAGGACTCCCTTTCTTCGCTATATTTATATAGTATCTTTCTCTTATCTTAACGAAGATCCGGGGCTTTGTCAATGCTTGTCCTCGGTTGACGCCGCCGCCGGAATGGTGTATAATAGCAAGGTCTCCATGCGGGTATGGTGAAATTGGTAAACACGCTGGTTTTAGGTACCAGTGCTTTCGCTTGTGGGTTCGAGTCCCACTACCCGTACCAGAAAGAAGCGCAGAGCGGGCTTTTCCGCTCTGCGCTTATGTTATTATGTGATAATGTGTAATGATGGGGCGGGTCACAGGATGGGCGTCCAGGCCAGCTCCAGGACCTCGTCGGCGTCGTCCATGGAGGTGATCAGGCCCAGCCGGATGTAGCGCTGGATGAAATCCTTCAGGGTGCTGCCGGTGAACTCGTCGGAAAGGCCGAACTGCAGAGAATTGTTGATCATGATGTTCATCTCATAGTTGCCGCCGTTCCAGCCCATGTCCATCAGGACCTTGGTGGCCTCCTCGGAATTGTCGCGCATCCAGCTGTGGGCCTTCTGAACGGCCTGGGCCACCTTCTTGGCGATGGTGGGATTCTCCTTGACAAAGGTGCCGTTCATGGCCATGACGCAGCAGACCCGGTCCGCAAAGTCAGTGTCCAGCTGGGAACGGATGCACTTCAGCTTGCCGTCCTTGACCATGGAATAGGCAAAGGTGTCGCTGAGCAGGGCTGCGGCGATCTCGCCGTTTTCCATGGAGGTGACGCAGGCGTCGGCAGAGACCTGGACCAGCTCCACGTCAGAGCTGTAATTGATGCCGTCGGCGTCCAGCAGCAGGGCGGTGATGTTGTAGTCAGACTTGCCGATGCCGTTGGGGACGGAGATCTTCTGGCCCTTCAGGTCGGCGGTGGTGGCATAGTCGCTGTCGGCCAGAACATACAGGGACTTGCAGCCGATATGGGCGCCGCCCACGAAGGTGATGTCCACGCCATTGGTGATGGGGACCAGCATCTTGGCCATCATACCGGTGGCCACGTCCACCTGATCGGTGCCCAGCGCTTCCACATCGGAGCTGCCCTTGACGCCTTCGGCGGTCAGACCGGCTTCTTCATAATAGCCCAGATGATCCGCCATGGTGGGGCCGGAGGTGCAGCCGTCGGACATGAAGTAATGGATGGGGCGGCCGTAAGCAGGCTCGTTCTTCATGGCTTCCAGCTCTTCCGCGGTGGGGGTCAGGTCAAACTCGGCCATATCGATGGCGCGGCCTTCGATATCCACGGGGACGAACAGCGCTTCCCACTTGCCGGAGGCAGAGGCGTCGGCGGCGTCCAGATGCTCGCTCTGCCGGTTGACCTCCACATCGTCCACAGTGCCGACCTCGATCTGGCCATCGTTGTTGGAATCGGCGATCACATTGGATTTCTGGGCTCCGCCCTGCTCATCTTTGTCGTTTGTGTTGGCACAGGCGCACAGAGACAGCGCCATGACCGTGACGAGCAGTAAGGCAATGACTTTTTTCATGATTTTCGTTCTCCTTGATCGTAACTTTTTCTATTTATCGGCAGGATCTGCCGGATAAATCAATCGTGCTTGCCGCCGAAGTGCAGCCTGTTCAGGATCTCGTTGCGGTATTCCACAAAGCTGGCGGAGGAGCGGTCCCGGGGGAAGCGCTCGTCGATGCGGATGTCCGCCACGATCCGGCCGGGGTTGGCCTCCATCACCAGGACGCGGGTGCCCATATAGACCGCTTCGTCGATGCTGTGGGTGACCATCAGCGCCAGCTGCTTCCGCTGGGACCAGACGTTCAGGATCTCATCCTGCATATTCATCCGGGTAAAGGCGTCCAGCGCGCCCAGAGGCTCGTCCAGCAGCAGGATCTCCGGCTGATTGATCAGCGTGCGCACCAGAGCCACCCGCTGGGCCATGCCGCCGGAAAGCTGGGCGGGATAATCGTTTTTGAAGCGCTCCAGACCGGTGATCTCCAGCATATGCCGGACCTTTTCTGCCTTGTCCTGCCGGTCGCCCCGCAGATCCAGACTGAAGGAGATGTTTTTTTCCACCGTCAGCCAGGGGAAAAGCGTGGGATTCTGAAAGACCAGCCCGCGCTGGGGAGAGGGGCCGCTGACCTCCGCGCCGTCCACCGTGACGCGGCCCAGCGTGGGCGTGATCAGCCCGGCCACCAGACGGAGAATGGTGGATTTTCCGCAGCCGGAGGGCCCCACCAGCGAGACGAACTCACCGCTTTTCATGGAAACGCTCACATTCTGCAGCGCGTGGGTGACCTGATCGCTCTCCACCCTGGCAAAGACCTTGCTGACCTTTTCCAGCTGCAGGGAGACGGATCTCATTTCGTCAGACATCATTTTTCAGCTCCGTTCTGCCATCTGAGCAGATAGCGCTTGATCCGCTCCAGACCGTTGGTGACCAGCGTGAAGATCAGACAGATCACAAACAGGGCGGCAAAGGATTTATCATAGCTGGCCCAGCCGGTCTGCCAGGTCATGTACCAGCCCAGACCGGACTTGACGCCCAGCATCTCCGCGATCATGATCGCCACGCAGGAGGAGCTCATGGCCTGGGTGCAGCCCTGCAGGATGGAGGGCATGGCGTGGGGAATGGCCACACGAAACACCAGCTGCCGGTCGGTGGCGCCCAGCGTCCGCGCGGCCTCAAAATATTCCTTGCCCACATTAGAGATGCCCGTCAGCGAGGCCACCGTCACGGCGAACCAGGAGCCCAGCGCGATGATGAACACTGCGCCGCTGAACAGGGAGGAGGCCACCACCATGATGATAGGGATCCAGGTGGAGGTGGGGATGGGGCCGAGAAATTTGATCAGCGGATCCAGCCAGTAGCGGGCCTTTTTGGAATAGCCGCAGGCGATGCCGCAGATCAGGCCCAGGCCCACGCCGATGAAATAGCCCAGAAACAAAAGCTTCAGCGTGTTCAGCGTGCAGTCGGCCAGCAGCTTATAGTCCACCAGAAAGGCGTTGATGATGGAATTCATGCAGGGGACGAAGGGCTGCGTCAGGATGCCGGTCTTCAGCGTCAGGTAATCATACAGGGCCAGAAATACGAACAGCGCGGAAACATGCGGCGCTTTATAGCGCAGCGTTTCGTAAAACGCCTTTTCGCCCCTGCGTTTCCGCAGAAGGGCCGCCAGCAGGCAGAGAAGATAGAGCAGGATCGCCGCGCTCAGCACCCATACATAGCTCCAGGGCCTGGGATTGCGGCTGTGGTTGGGCAGCAGCAGATATTCCGTCAGCGCCAACCCGCCGCAGAGCAGCGGCAGCGCCAGGATGGCTGTCTCCGCGGCCCGTTGGGCCGGCGTTTTCCGCTTTTCCTCCAGCTCCTTCAGCTGGCGGCGGCTGAGGCCGGACAGCAGAGCGGCGTCCGCGCCGGGCGCGATCGTTTTCAGGGGTCCGTCAGACATGGAAGCATGACCTCTTTCCTTTCAGGCTCAAACAGCTTCATTATAAACGAGCCGCCGGAATTGTCCAATTGGACTTTCCGAACATCCGTGAAAAACCATCGGAACAGGCGATAAGCACATCCTTGCCGGCGCAAAAAACAGTGGCGCTTTCGGAAAAAGCGTGATACAATGCAATTATCTTTGATCCTTTCACCGCCGCCCGGCGGAATTTCAACGAGGTGAACACTATGAAGATCATCAAGGCAAAAAGCTATCAGGACCTGAGCCGCAAGGCCGCCAATCTGATCTCCGCGCAGGTGATCCTGAAGCCGGAGTGCGTTTTGGGCCTGGCCACGGGCTCCACGCCCATCGGCACCTACCGGCAGCTGGTGGAATGGTATCGGAAGGACGATATCGATTTTTCCCGGGTCACCACCTTCAATCTGGATGAATATGTGGGCCTTTCGCCGGAGGATCCCCAGAGCTACCATGCCTTCATGCGGGAAAATCTGTTTGACCATGTGAACCTTGCGCCGGAGCGGTGCCATGTGCCCGACGGCTGCGCCGCCGATCTGGCCCGGGCCTGCCGGGAATATGACGCGGCCATCGCGGAGCAGGGCGGCATCGACCTGCAGCTGCTGGGCATCGGCGGCAACGGCCATATCGCCTTCAACGAGCCGGGGGAGGCCTTTGAGAAGGACACGCATATCGTGGCCCTGAAGGAGAGCACCATCCGGGCCAACCAGCGGTTTTTTGCTTCGGCAGACCAGGTCCCCCGGCAGGCCATCACCATGGGCATCCGCCTGATCATGCAGGCCCGGAAGATCCTGCTCATCGCGGAGGGGCCGGCCAAGAAGCAGGCGCTGGAGCAGGCGCTGTTCGGCCCCATCAGCGCCCAGGTGCCCGCTTCCATCCTGCAGCTGCACCCGGATCTGACGGTGATCTGCCATGTGGAGGAATGACGCGCGGATCGCGGTGCTGGACATCGGCGGGACCGCCATCAAATCCGCTCTCTGGACGGAAAATGCGCTGACCGGACAGCAGGAGACCGCCACCCCTGTTGCCTCCGCCCGGGCGCTGCTGGCGCAGGCCTTTGCCCTGCTGGACCGGATGGGACCCTTTGAAGCCGTCGGCGTCTCCACCCGGGGCACCGTGGGACGGGAGGGAGAGATCCTCTTTGACAATGTGCTCTCCGATTATACCGGCACGCCGCTGCGGGCCCTGCTGGAGGAGCGCTACGGCGTTCCGGCGGCGGTGGAAAACGATGTGAACGCCGCGGCCTTCGGCGAGGCGCGGCTGGGCGCGGGCCGGGGCGCGGGAGACTTCCTCATGGTGACCTACGGCACCTGCGTTGGCGGCGCCATCGTTTTGGACGGCAAGGTCTATCGGGGTGCTAGCAGCTCGGCGGGAGAGTTCGGCGGGATGCAGCTGTTCAGCCAGCGGCCGGCGGAGGGGCCCTGGGGCGCTTTTTATGAGAACTTTGCCGCGGCCTCCTCGCTGGTGGCGATGGTGCGCAGGCTGCGGCCGGAGCTGACCGACGGACGGGCCGTCTGCCGGCACCTGGACGATCCGGAGGTCTCCGCGCTGGTGGATCAGTGGGTCCGGCGGGTCGCTTACGGCCTGAGCACCCTGATCCATATCTTCAATCCGCCGCTGATGGTCCTGGGAGGCGGCATATTGCAGAATGAGACGCTGTTCCGGCGCATCGACCGCTGCACCCGCAGCCAGATCATGCCGGGCTTTGAGCCGCTGGAGCTGAAGCCCGCCCTTCTGGGCAATGCCGCCGGTATGGCGGGCGCGGCGCTGCTGGCCGGAGAACGGCTGAACCCATGAGCCTTTGGGGCTGCCTACAGGGGCGGCCCTTTTTTCTGCTTCGGGAAAATGACGGGCAGGCCTTGCGCCGACGCGGCGCTTGTGCTATGATAAACAATTGAACAAATCTTGATACTTTTCATTGCAGGAGCGAGCCATTATGACTGACCGTTCTAAAATTCGCAATTTTTCCATCATCGCCCACATCGATCACGGCAAATCCACCCTGGCCGACCGGCTGCTGGAGCTGACCAATACCGTCTCCCAGCGGGAGCTCCATTCCCAGATGCTGGACAACATGGAGCTGGAGCAGGAGCGCGGCATCACCATCAAGGCCCGGGCCGTCACGCTGAATTATCATGCGGACGACGGCGAGACCTATGAGCTGAATCTGATCGACACGCCGGGCCATGTGGA
>DHMK01000065.1:0-356 GCA_002405755.1 Clostridiales bacterium UBA4644 | reverse complement strand
GTGGACTTCAACTATGAGGTCTCCCGCAGCCTTGCCGCCTGCGAGGGCGCCGTGCTGGTGGTGGATTCCACCCAGGGCGTGGAGGCCCAGACGCTGGCCAACACTTATCTTGCGCTGGACGCGGATCTGGAGATCCTGCCGGTGTTCAACAAGATCGATCTGCCCGCCGCCGACCCGCAGAAGGCCAAGCAGGAGGTGGAGGACATCATCGGTCTGCCTGCGGCAGACGCGCCGGAGATCTCCGCCAAGATGGGCATCAATATCCCCGCTGTGCTGGAGGACATCGTGAAGCATGTTCCGCCGCCGGAGGGCGACGAAAATGCACCGCTGCAGGCGCTGGTGTTCGACAGCCAGTA
>DHMK01000011.1:1500-8537 GCA_002405755.1 Clostridiales bacterium UBA4644 | reverse complement strand
GTGGACGAATGCCCCGCAGCGAAGCGCTGCGGGGGCCCCGGTTGATCAAACCGCCTAGGTCGCCGCACACAGCGGCTCCCTGCGAAGGCCGGAGGACGGGCAGCTTCATCAGAAGGAAAAAGCCGCGCCTGGCGCTTGCAATGCATCAAAATAAAAGGAGGAGCCATGCAGACCATCCGATCCTTGCCCCGGCAGCTGCCGGAATATCAAAAGCTCCTGTGGGAGCTGCAGACGGGCGGCGTCGTTTCCGTTTATGGGACGGCGCCGGTCCATTGCGCCCATATCACCGCGGCGCTGCTGGAGGATCTGCCGGAGCGCACCTTCTGCATCCTGCTGCGGGACGAGCCGGCGGCCAGCCGCTTTGCCCTGGATCTGCAGGCTCTTTCCGGGGAGGAGCCGCTGACCCTCCCCTGCCGGGACCTGATGCTTCACGATCTGGAGGGGGCCTCCCACGATTATGAGCAGCGGCGCATCCACACGCTGTATCGGCTGGAGCAGGGAGAGGGCCGCGTGCTCTGCACCAGCGCCGACGCCATGATGCTGCGGACGATGCCCCCGGAGACGCTGGCCGGGGCGGCCTTTTCTCTGCGGCACGACAGCGTCTGCGATCCCGATGCGCTGGTCCGCCGGCTGCTGCTGGCCGGCTATGCCCGGGCGGAGCAGGTGGAGGGGCCTGGCCAGTTTGCCCGGCGGGGCGGGATCCTGGACATCTTCCCCATCGGCGAGCAGGCCCCGGTGCGGGCGGAGTTTTTCGGCGACGAGGTGGATTCTCTCAGCCATTTCGACCCTCTCACCCAGCGCCGCACCCTGCGGCGGGAGCAGGTGACGGTGCTGCCCGTGCGGGAGGCGCTGCCCACTCTGGCCCCCGGCGGCGTGCCGGCGCTTTTGCAGACGCTGGAGAAGCTTTCCGCCCGGAAAAGCACCTCTGAGGCCCTGCGGCGGACCCTTACCGCCGACGCCCTGGCCCTGCGGGAGCTGGGGACTCTGCCCGCCGCCGACCGCTATCTGCCGGAGCTTTATCCGGATTTCGCCTGCGGCTTTTCCTACCTGCCGGAGAATACCGTTTTTCTCCTGTGCGACACGCCGGCCATTCTGGAATGCGCCCAGGGCGTGGAGCAGCGGCAGCGGGAGGAGCTGGAGCAGCATCTGGAAAGCGGCCTGATCCCGCCCTCCAAGACCGGCTTCAGCCTGGACGAAAAGCAGCTTCGCGCCGCTCTGCGGGGCAGCGTCGCGCTGCTGGACAGCTTTCTCTCCGCCACGGGCTTTTCCCCCTCGGCGCTGATCTCCCTGCCCCTGCGGCAGCTTTCCGCCGTCAGCGGCGGCTTTGAAAACCTGCTGCGGGACATCGACGACCACCTCCGGGCGGAGGACACCGTCTTCCTTCTGGCCGGCGGCGAGGCCCGGGCCCAGAGCCTGCGGCAGCTGCTGGAGGATCAGGAGATCCCCTGCACCCTCTCCGTCCCCCAGGCGGGGCCGCGCAGGATCTGCATCCTGCCGCTGAGCCTCAGCGCGGGCATGGAATATCCCTCTCTGAAGACGGTCCTGCTCTGCGACGGTCAGCCCGCCCGGCACAAGGCCCCCCAGCGCCGCAAGGCGCGGAAGAAGGACGCCGTCCAGAGCTTTTCCGACCTGCACCCGGGGGATCTGGTGGTCCACGAGCACCACGGCATCGGCCGCTTCGTGGGGGTGGAGCGGATCCAGGTGGATAAGGTCTGGCGGGATTATATGAAGATCGCCTTTGCGGGGACGGATATCGTCTTTGTCCCCGCCACCGGGCTGGATCTGGTGAGCAAATATATCGGCGCGGCGGAGACGGGCTCCGTCCGCCTTTCCAAGCTGGGCAGCCCCGCCTGGCAGAAGACCAAGCAGCGGGCAAAAAAGAGCGCCCAGGATCTTGCCGGGGAGCTTTTGAAGCTTTACGCCGCCCGGCAGCAGGCGGAGGGCTATCCCTTCCCGCCGGACGATGACTGGCAGCGGGCCTTTGAGGAAGCCTTCCCCTATGAGGAGACGGAGGATCAGCTCTGCTGCGCCCAGGAGATCAAGGCCGACATGGAAAAGCCCGCCCCCATGGACCGGCTGCTCTGCGGCGACGTGGGCTTCGGCAAAACGGAGGTGGCCTTCCGGGCCATTATGAAATGCCTGCTGGCGGGCAAGCAGGCGGCCCTGCTCACGCCCACCACCGTCCTGGCCCGGCAGCATTATTTCAGCGCCTTTGAGCGCTTTTCCGGCTATCCCGTAAAGGTGGAGCTGCTGAGCCGCTTCCGCACGCCAAAGCAGCAGGAGGAGATCCTGCGGCGGGTGCGCTCCGGCGGGGTGGACCTGCTGGTGGGGACCCACCGTCTGCTGCAGAAGGACGTGCGCTTCAAGGATCTGGGCCTGCTGGTCATCGATGAGGAGCAGCGCTTCGGCGTGCAGCACAAGGAGCGCATCAAGCAGATGGCCACGGGAGTTGATGTGCTCACCCTCACCGCCACGCCCATCCCCCGGACGCTGAACATGGCCCTTTCGGGCATCCGGGATATGTCTGTGCTGGAGGAGGCGCCCCTGGGACGCCAGCCGGTGCAGACCTATGTTCTGGAGCAGAACGACGCCGTCCTGCGGGACGCCATCCGCCGGGAGCTGAGCCGGGGCGGGCAGGTCTATTATCTGCACAACCGCATCGATGATATCGACCGGACGGCGGCCCGCCTGCAGGCGGCCTTTCCCGAGACGGCGGTGGCCGTGGCCCACGGCCGCATGACCGAGGAGCAGATGAGCGGCGTCATGAGCCGGATGTATCAGGGGGAGATCGGCATTCTGGTCTGCACCACCATCATCGAGACCGGCGTGGATATTCCCAATGTAAACACCCTGATCATCGAGGACGCAGACCACATGGGCCTGGCCCAGCTCCATCAGATCCGGGGCCGGGTGGGCCGCAGCAGCCGCCGCGCCTACGCCTATCTCACCTATCGGCGAGGCAAGGTGCTGACGGAGGTCTCCCAGAAGCGGCTCTCCGCCATCCGGGAGTTTGCGGAGTTCGGCTCCGGCTTCAAGATCGCCATGCGGGATCTGGAGATCCGGGGGGCGGGCAACGTTTTGGGGGCGGAGCAGAGCGGCCATATGATGGACGTGGGCTACGATCTTTACCTGCAGCTGCTGCAGGAGGCCACGGCCCAGCTCAAGGGCGAGACGCCGGTGCGCCGGACGGAATGCACGGCGGACCTCCTGGTCTCCGCCGGCCTGCCCCAGAGCTATGTTTCCGACGCGGCCACCCGGGTGGAGCTTTACCGGCGCATCGCCATGATCTCCACGCCGGAGGACTACCGGGATCTGCAGGACGAGCTGCTGGACCGCTTCGGCGATCTGCCCAGAGCCGCCCAGGCCCTGCTGGATATCGCCCTGCTGCGGGCAGACGCCTCCCGGGCGGGCATCTTTGAGATCAGCCAGAAAAACGGCGCGCTGCTGCTGTTTTTCCGTCCGGAGGCGCTGGAGGGAGCGGCAAGGGTCTGCGCCGCGCCCCAGTATAAGGGCCGGATCTTCCTCTCCGCCGGCGAAAAGCCCTATATCACCCTGAAGCTCCGCCCCGCAGACGATCCGCTGGAGCAGGCCAAGGGCCTGCTGGCTCTTTACACCGGGGAAAAATCGTGATAAAATACGGTTTTACAGGCAGAAAGGCCTGAACAGCCCTGTTTTTTCCACAAGGAGGTCCCATGAAACCCAAAAAGCTCATCGCGATCCTGCTGGCGGCGGCGCTCTGCGCCGCGCTGCTCTGCGGCTGCAGCCCCAGTCCTACCGCCGTCACCGTGGGCGGCCGCAAGGTAGACGCCTCGGAATACGCCTTTTACCTTTATTATAACCGGCCCGACGCCAGCGCCTCGGGAACGGTGGTCTACGATGATGCCGCCATGGAAGCCGTGCGGCAGGCCGCGCTGGATCAGATCGTCACCAACGAGGTGGTGCGGCTCAAGTGCGATTCCCTGGGCCTGACCCTTTCTCAGGAGCAGAAGGACGCCCTGAAGGAGGAAAAGGACGCCCTCATCGAATCGCTGGGCGGCAAGGCGGCCTATCTGGAATATCTCCATCAGGCCTATCTCACCGACCGGGCCTATGATAAGTTCCAGGAAAACAAGCTCTGGTATGAGCTGCTTTACGACCATATGCTGGAGGACAGCTCCGTCTATTTCACCGACGAGATGCTGCGGCAGTATTTCGCGGAGAATTACGCCACGGTGGAATGCATCTGCATCAGCACGCTGGACGACGAGGGCCAGCCCCTTTCCGCCCAGGAGCTCCGGGCCAAGGCCCAGCTGGCGGCCTCCGTGGCGGCGCAGGCCCAGGCGGAGGACGCGGACTTTGAGGCCCTCTGGCTGGAATACAACGAGGATCCCTCCGTGCCCATGGACGTTCCCTTGGGGCGGCAGGAGGCCGAGAGCACTTATTATTTGGAGACGCTCTTTGACCTGGCGGAGGGCCAGGTGAGCAACCCCATCGAGGAGGAGGACGGCTTTTATATCCTCAAGCGCTGCCCCCTTTCCGTCTCCTATTACGACGAGAATCAGGCGGAGATCTATCAGGAGGCGCTGGACTGGCGCTTCTCCCAGCTGCTGGACGAATGGAAGACGGAATATTCCGTGAGCCAGCAGCCCGTCATCCAGAAGATCACCCTCAACAATCTGACCGACTATATTAAATAAATAAGCCATTGCCCACCAACATCAAAAGGAGGACGCGCCATGACGCCATCGAAGGTCTATATGACGGATTTTACCGCCCGCCGGGAGACGCTGCAGCAGAAGCTGCGCCGGCTGATGATCGCAGCAGGTATGAAAAGCATTGATTTCAACGGAAAGTTTACCTGCATCAAGCTCCATCTGGGTGAGCCGGGCAACCTGGGCTATCTCCGGCCCAACTACGCCAAGACCGTGGCGGATCTGGTCAGGGAGCTGGGCGGCCGGCCCTTCCTCAGCGATGCCAACACCCTCTATGTGGGCCGCCGGAAAAATGCGCTGGAGCATCTGGATTCCGCCTATGAAAACGGCTTTTCCCCCTTCTCCACCGGCTGTCATGTGATCATCGCCGATGGCCTGAAGGGCACAGACGAGGCGCTGATGCCGGTGGCGGGCGGCCGCTATGTGAAGGAGGCCAAGATCGGCCGGGCCTTTATGGACGCGGATGTTTTTATCTCCCTGACCCACTTCAAGGGCCACGAGATGGCCGGCTTCGGCGGCGCACTGAAGAACATCGGCATGGGCTGCGGCTCCCGGGCGGGCAAGATGGAGATGCACTCCCAGGGCCTGCCCAAGGTGAACTATGACAAATGCGTGGGCTGCGGCGTCTGCGGCAAAAACTGCGCCCAGAACGCCATCTCCTACGGCTCCGGCAAGGCGGATATCAGCGAAGCGCGCTGCGTGGGCTGCGGCCGGTGCATCGGCGTCTGTCCCATGGACGCCATTCAGTGCCGCTGGGACGAGGCCCTGTCCGTGATGAACTGCAAGATCGCGGAATATACCAAGGCCGTGGTGGAGGGCCGGCCCTGCTTCCACATCAGTCTGGTGTGCGACGTTTCCCCCTCCTGCGACTGCGACAGCTGCAACGACCTGCCCATCGTCCCGGATGTGGGCATGTTCGCCTCCTTCGACCCCGTGGCGCTGGATCAGGCCTGCGTGGACGCGGTGAACGCCCAGACGGCGGCCGGGGGCAGCGTATTGGACGAAGCCCTCCGGGAGCAGGGCATGAAGCGGCCCCCCGCCGACTATTTCCGCACCATCCATCCCGACGTTTGCTGGGAGGACGGCTTAAAGCACGCGGAAGCCCTCGGCCTCGGCACGAGAGAATATGAGCTTGTAAAGCTGTAAGGAAGAGAAAATGGGCCGGGCGGGTGTTCGCCTGGCCCTTCGTCTTGCGCCCCACCGTGTAAGGCGAGCAGCGAGGGCGACCTCCCCCCCCCACCCCTTGCCTCCCCTGTGTAAGGGGAGGTGCTGAGCGAATGCGAAGCGGAGGGGTTGTAGATGCGGTGCAGGAGAAGTTGTCCTTCAACCGCCAGCCCGCTCCTATACGATACTTACAACCCCTCAGTCAAACCCTTCGGGTTTGCCAGCTCCCCTTACACAGGGGAGCCAAGCCCTCCGGGGGACGAAGGACGGGAGCCAAGGGGCTGGGATATGCCCTGCGGGCAGGCCGCGCCCGCAGGGGTCCAAGGGCGGCTGCGCCGCGCTGCAGGCGGAAAAATTGCGACAGATTTCACGAAGTTTGCGCCTTATTTGCGCAGATTCTACAAAAAATAGCGCTGCAAATTGTTATAAACGCTGAACTTTCAAAATGTGGGTTGCATTATATTTCCTTTTTATTTACAATATATTTATATCCTTTGTGATAGTTGCATAAATTTTGGCTCCGTTTTTTATGAGTTTCACCAAAACGGGGCCCAGAAGGAGAATGGGAATGAGCACATATCTGATCCTTGCTGCGGCAGTCGTCAGCCTGGCCATGGCTTTCGGCCTGTACCGCAAAAACGCTTCCATCCAGGTGGAAAGCCCCCGGATGCGGGAGATCGCAGGCTATATCCATGAGGGCGCGATGGCTTATCTGAAGCGCCAGTACGTGGTGATGGCCCTTTTCGCGGCAGTCATGTTCGTTGTTTTGCTGATCGTCCTCGGCTGGCAGACCGCCGTCTGCTTCCTGGTGGGCGCGCTGTTTTCCGTGCTGTCGGGCTTCTTCGGCATGATGAGCGCCACCAGAGCCAACGTCCGCACCGCCCAGAGCGCAAAGAAGGGCATCTCCGCCGCGCTGAACGTGGCCTTTTCCGGCGGCGCTGTGCTGGGCCTGTGCGTGGTGGGCCTGGGCGCGCTGGGCCTGACCGTCCTGTATATCCTCTTCGACGGCAATAACGATATCGTCACCGGCTTCTCCCTGGGTGCTTCCTCCATCGCGCTGTTTGCCCGTGTGGGCGGCGGCATCTACACCAAGGCCGCCGACGTTGGCGCAGACCTGGTGGGCAAGGTGGAGGCGGGCATCCCGGAGGACGACCCCCGCAACCCCGCCGTCATCGGCGATAA
>DHMK01000011.1:0-1387 GCA_002405755.1 Clostridiales bacterium UBA4644 | reverse complement strand
GCCCTGCTGCTGGCCGCCGGCAACGCCGCCTATATCAACCTGACCTTCCTGATGGTGGCCTGCGGCATCGCGGCCTCCCTGCTGGGCGTCGTGGCCGTCAAGCTCTGCAAAAACGGCGACCCTCACAAGGCTCTGAACCTGGGCACCTATCTGGCCTCCGGCCTGATGATCGCGGCCTCCTTCTTCCTGTGCCGCGGCGTGGAAAACGGCATGAAGCTCTTCGGCGCCGTGGTCTCCGGCATCGTGGTAGGCGTGGTCATCGGCTTTATCACCGAGGTCTATACCTCCGACAAATATAAGCACGTGAAGCACATCGCCCAGCAGAGCGAGACCGGCGCTGCCACCACCATCCTCTCCGGCTTCGCCGTGGGCCTGCGCTCCACCGCCCTGCCCATCCTGCTGATCGCCGCGGCCGTGGTCATCAGCGCCAATCTGGCGGGCCTGTTCGGCGTGGCGCTGGCTGCCGTGGGCATGCTGGCCACCGTTGGCATCACCATCTCCGTGGACGCTTACGGCCCCGTGGCGGATAACGCCGGCGGCATCGCCGAGATGAGCGATATGCCCGAGGAGATCCGCGAGATCACCGACAATCTGGACAGCGTCGGCAACACCACCGCCGCCATCGGCAAGGGCTTCTCCATCGGCTCCGCCGCGCTGACCGCCCTGGCCCTGTTCAACAGCTATGCCCAGAAGATCGACCTGGGCACCATCAACATCCTGGACGCCAAGGTCATCGCCGGCGTGTTTATCGGCGGTATGCTGACCTTCCTGTTCTGCGCGCTGACCACGGAGTCCGTCTCCAAGGCCGCCCAGAAGATGATCGAGGAGGTCCGCCGTCAGTTCCATGCGGACGCGGGCATCCTGGCCGGCACCTCCAAGCCCGATTACGCCCGCTGCGTGGATATCTCCACCAAGGCGGCGCTGCATGAAATGATCCTGCCCGGCGTCATCGCCATCGTGGCCCCCCTGCTCACCGGCATTCTGCTGGGGCCGGAGGCGCTGGCGGGCCTGCTGGTGGGCGGCACTGTGGTGGGCGTCCCCATGGCCATCATGATGTCCAACGCCGGCGGCGCATGGGACAATGCCAAGAAATATATCGAGGGCGGCGCGCATGGCGGCAAGGGCTCTGACGCGCACAAGGCCGCCGTCACCGGCGACACCGTGGGCGATCCCTTCAAGGACACCTCCGGTCCCGCGCTGAACATCCTCATCAAGCTGATGAGCATCGTGGCGCTGGTCTTCGTCCCCCTGTTCCTGCACTGAGCGCACAGAGCGGAGCCTGATTTCCCGGGCGGCGTCTTCGGACGCCGCCCTTTTTGCTGCCCGAACAGGGCGGGAAGACGGTTACAGCCCCTTGGCTCCCTCTGAGGGGCCTGTCCGCGGGCAC
>DHMK01000075.1 GCA_002405755.1 Clostridiales bacterium UBA4644 | reverse complement strand
TATCTCTCCCTCCGTCAAGCCCTCCGGGCTTGCCACCTCCCTCGTCAGAGGGAGGCAAGCCCTGCGGGGGGACTCCTTCGGAGAGAGATCTCGGCCCCGCGTCTGCCGCGGGGCTTCGCCTTGCCCTCCGGGGGACGGAGAGACGAAAGGCACGCCGCGCGGGCGTTTGTCAATTTCGGGCGGAAGCAAAGCTTAAGAAACAGGCGCTTGACAAGGCAGGAAAAGGCGGGTATACTGAAACCGTTATCAAACAGATCTTGACGGAAGGAGGTGCGCAGGATGACCAAAAAAGGCAAGGCCGCATTGGGCGGAAAAGGCCACGGACGGAGGGAGCTCTGCGCACATACGCCGCATTAAGGCGCAAGACTGCGTTGTTTTTTCGCGCTCTCTGTCTTTTTTGCAGGACGGGGAGCGCTTTTTTTGCGCTTCGCGGGCTTCTTTTGTGTTTGCTCTGTTTGTAAGGAGGACGATATTTCATGGAACCGAAAACCAAGCTTTCGCCCCGGGAAAAGGCCGCGCTGACAGGCCGGTATCTGCGGGGCGTGTGGCCACGGTTCGCGCTGGCCATCGGCTTTGCCTGTTTGGGCATGGCTCTCAACGCCCTGACCCCCCAGATCATCCGCCTGACGGTGGATTCCATCCTGGGAGAGAAGGAAGCGGCGCTGGCCCCGTGGCTGCTGCGGCTCATCGGCTGGGAAGCGCTGAAGCGGCAGCCCCTGCAGGCGCTCTGGATGGCGGCGGGCGCCGTTTTGGCCGTGGCGCTGGCGCGGGGCGTTTGCGGCTATTTTCAGCGGACGGAGCTTTCCCGCGGGTCGGAGGGCTATGTGAAGGCCATCCGCGACGATCTCTACCGCCATATCCAGCGCCTGCCCTTTGCCTGGCACAAGAGCCACCCCACCGGCGACATCATCCAGCGCTGCACCTCCGACGTGGATGTGATCCGCCAGTTTGTGTGCGGCCAGCTGGTGGAGGTGGTGCGGACGGTGTTTCTCATCGTTTTATATGTCTGGATCATGCTGCGCATGAGCGTCCGGCTGACGCGCATCGCTCTGCTCTTCATCCCGCTGATCTCCGTCGGCTCCTGGGTGTTTTATTCCAGGATCGCCGGCCGCTTCCAGCAGGCGGACGAGGCGGAGGGCGAGCTTACCGTCTGCGCCCAGGAAAATCTCACCGGCGTGCGGGTGGTGCGGGCCTTTGGCCGGGAGGCCTTTGAGGAGGAGAAATTTGAGGAAAAAAACCGGCGCTTTTCCGCCCTTTGGATCCGTCTGGGCAAGCTTCTGGCCTATTATTGGGCCTCCGGCACGCTGATGACCTGCCTGCAGGTGATGGTCATCGTGGTGGCCGGAACGGCGGAATGCGTGGCCGGGCGGATGACGCTGGGCGATTTTCTCGCCTTCGTCTCCTATAACGAGAGTCTTTCCTGGCCGGTGCGCTCGCTGGGGCGCGTCCTTTCCGAGATGAGCAAGGCCGGCGTCTCCATGGACCGGGTGGGCGAGATCCTTCTGGCCCGGGAGGAGCAGGATCCGGAGGACGCCCTCCCCTTCCGGATGGGGGACATCGTCTTCGACCATGTGACCTTTGCCTACGAGGGCCAGCCGGTGCTGCGGGACGTTTCCTTCACCCTGCCGGAGGGGAAGACCCTGGGCATTTTAGGCGGGACCGGCTCCGGCAAGAGCACGCTGGTGCAGCTGCTGGACCGGCTCTATGACCTGCCGGAGGACGGCGGAAGGATCACCGTCGGCGGCGTGGACATCCGGCGGCTGCGCCGGGCGGAGCTGCGGCGGGCCATCGGGCTGGTGCTGCAGGAGCCGTTTCTCTTTTCCAAAACCATCGGAGAAAATATTTCCCTCGCCCGCCCCGGGGCGGAGCAGGCGGAGCTGCGGCGGGCGGCGGAGATCGCCTGCGTGGACGAGGCCATCGTCTCCTTTCCGGAGGGCTACGGGACTCTGGTGGGCGAGCGGGGCGTGACCCTTTCCGGCGGACAGAAGCAGCGGGTGGCCATTGCGCGGATGCTGCTGCAGCAGGCCCCCATCATGATCCTTGACGATTCCCTTTCCGCCGTAGACGCGGAGACTGACGCCAGGATCCGCGCCGCTCTGCAGACCCGGCTGCAGCGGGCCACGGTGCTGCTCATCTCCCACCGGATCGACACGCTGATGCAGGCGGACCGGATCCTTGTGCTGGAAAACGGCCGGGTCTCCCAAATGGGGACCCACGCCCAGCTCATCGCCCAGCCGGGCATTTATCAGGAAATTTACAAGCTTCAGCTGCGGGCCGACGACCGGGCGCAGCTGACGGAAGGAGGCGAGCGCTGATGCCGGCCTTTGACGAGCAGGACTACGGACAGGCCCTTCGCTGGAGCGTCTGGAAAAAGCTGCTTCCCTTTTTGGGGCGGTATAAGAAGGCCTTTGCGGGGCTGATTTTGTTCAACGCCCTGTGCGCTGCGGTGGATGTGATCCTGCCGCTGTTTCAGAAATACGCCATCGCGCACTTTATCCAGCAAAACACCCTGGAGGGCATCGTCCCCTATACCGCCGTTTATCTGGCGGCGGTGCTGTTTCAAACGGCGTCGGTGGTGGTCTTTTCCAACGGCTCCATCCAGCTGAACATGCACCTGGGGCAGGACCTGCGGCGGGAGCTGTTTCACCGGCTCCAGACCCTTTCCCTTTCCTTTTATAATGTGACCCCGGTGGGCTATCTGCTGTCCCGGGTCATGAGCGACACCAACCGGATCGCCGACACCGTCGCCTGGAACTTTACGGATATCCTCTGGGAGCTTTGCTATGTGTTCGGGGTCTTTGCGGCCATGCTGGCGCTGAACTGGCGGCTGGCGCTGATCGTTTTGCTCATCGTGCCGGCCATGGCCATCCTCACCTGGTATTTCCAGAATAAGATCCTCCGCTGGAACAGGAAGGTGCGCAAGCTCAATTCCCGCATCACCGGGGCCTTTAACGAGGGCATCTCCGGGGCGCGCACCGCAAAGACCATGGTGCTGGAGGAGCGGATGAGCGCCTCCTTCCGGGAGCTTACCGGCGAGATGAAGCAGGCGGGCGTTCGGGCCGCAAGGCTCAGCGCGGTCTATATCCCCCTGGTGCTGCTGTTCAGCACGGCGGCGGTGTCCATCGTTCTGCTCCGGGGCGGACAGCTGAGCCTGCAGCAGGCGCTGGAGCTTTCCACTCTTTCCGCCTTTCTCTCCTATGCCGTCAGCATCTTCGAGCCGATCCAGATGACCGCCGACAACATCGCGGACTTCATCTCCCTGCAGGCCTCTATCGAGCGGGTCACGGGCCTTCTGGAGCAGAAGCCCCAGATCACCGACACGCCGGAGGTGGAGGCGCGCTACGGCGACGCCTTTCATCCCAAGCGGGAAAACTGGGAGCCGCTTCTGGGCGACATCGAGTTTCGCGACGTGACCTTCCGCTATCCCGACGGCGGCGGGAACGTTCTGGAGCATTTTTCCCTGCACATCCCCCAGGGGACCACGGTGGCCATCGTGGGGGAGACCGGCGCGGGCAAGAGCACGCTGGTGAACCTGGCCTGCCGCTTTTTTGAACCCACGGAGGGCCAGATCCTCATCGACGGCCGGGACTACCGGCAGCGGAGCCAGCTCTGGCTCCATTCCAACATCGGCTATGTGCTGCAAAGCCCCCATCTTTTCTCCGGCACCGTCCGGGAAAACATCCGCTACGGCCGGCTGGACGCCACCAACGCGGAGGTGGAGGCTGCGGCGCGGGCGGTCTCGGCAGATACCGTGGCGGCCCGGCTGGAAAAGGGCTGGGACAGCGACGTGGGCGAAGGGGGCGACCGGCTCTCCACCGGGGAAAAGCAGCTGATCTCCTTTGCCCGGGCGGTTCTGGCCGATCCGAGGATCTTCGTTCTGGACGAGGCCACCGCCTCCATCGACACCCGCACCGAGCAGCTGATCCAGCAGGCCACGGAGAAGCTTTTGCAGGGGCGCACCTCCTTCCTCATCGCCCACAGGCTCTCCACCGTCCGCCGGGCAGACCTGATCCTGGTGGTGCGGGACGGAAGGATCCTGGAGCAGGGCGCCCACGAGGAGCTTTTGCGCCGCCGGGGCTATTACCACGAGCTTTACAGCCGCCAATTTGCCGCGGAGGAGCAGTCCCGCCTGCTGGGATAACGCTTTTTTCGGCTTTTCGCGAAAAAACCCTTGCTTTTTGCCCTGAGCTGTGGTAAACTAACGATTGCCTGTCAGGGCAATGGAGAAGTACCCAAGTGGTGAAGGGGCTCCCCTGCTAAGGGAGTAGGGTGGTAACAGGTCGCAAGGGTTCAAATCCCTTCTTCTCCGCCAGAAAAGCACTTGCATATGCAGGTGCTTTTTTTCATGCCGGAAGCCCCCGCAAGGGCACACCCCGTCCCCCGCCCCCGTCCTTCGTCCCCCGCAGGGCTTGGCTCCCCTGTGTAAGGGGAGCTGGCAAACCCGAAGGGTTTGACTGAGAGGTTGTAGGCGGCGTGTAGGAACGGGCATCCGATAACAGGTCACCTTCTCCTGCACCGTACTTACAACCTCTCCGCTTCGCATTCGCTCAGCACCTCCCCTTACACAGGGGAGGCAAGGCCCTCCGGGGGACGGGGGACGAAAGGCATATCCCAGCCACTTGGCTCCCTCT
>DHMK01000040.1:730-64836 GCA_002405755.1 Clostridiales bacterium UBA4644 | reverse complement strand
TTTGAACCGCCGCTGACGCAAAAAGAGGCCCTCCGCGGGAGCTGTTCTCCCCGCGAAGGGCTTTTTATGTGTTATGCTTTTCGGCCGTATTGCTCCCGCAGGCGGGCCAAAATCGCCTGATCCGCCGGGCAGAAGGGATATTGGTCCATCTCCTCTACCGTGAGCCAGCGAAGCGCCTGATGCTCCAGCAGCTTTGGCGTTCCGGCTGCAATGCCGGCGTGGAACAGCGTCAGATGTACCGTCAGATCCGGATATTCATGGGTCAGCTCCAGAAAGACTTCGCCCACCCGGACGGTCACATCCAGCTCCTCACGGCATTCCCGGATCAGCGCCTGCTCCTTCGTCTCTCCCGGCTCCACCTTCCCGCCGACAAACTCCCAAAGCAGGCCCCGCGCCTTGTGTGGCGGACGCTGACAAGCTAAAAACCTTTCCCCCTGCCAGATCAGGGCAGCCACGACCTCTGTCATTCCGATCCCCCCCTTTTTCTTCTTTGCCTATTATAAGGCCGGCCGGGCAGACTGTCAACCGGCGGCAGCAAAAGAAAAAAGGCGGCAGGAAGCCCTGCCGCCCTTGGGTTTGCTCATGCGTTACGCCTTGCTGCTCCTGCGCTGGATCAGCTTGACCAGCTCCACCAGCGGAATGATGCAGACGCCCAGCGCCATCGCCGCCAGATATTCCTTCAGCTCCACAGAGGTGAAGTCGAAGGCGCGGGCCAGCACAGGCACCTCGCAGACCAGCGTCGTAGCCAGCAGAGAGCCCAGGGAGGAGAAGATCAGCATCTTGTTCTTCGTGCGCAGCCGGAAGATGCTGCCCCGCTGAGAGCGCATATTCATGCTGTGGAAGATCTCTGCCATGGACATGGTGACAAAGGCCATGGTGGTGCCGTCGGGGCTCAGGCCGTTGGCCGGGATCTCCCAGACGCCGGACTCCATGAAATGGCCGATGAAATAGGCCGCGATGGTCAGCAGCGAGATGAACACGCCCTGATACAGCACATCCACGCCCATGCCGCCGGAGAAGATGCCGTCTGTAGCCTTGCGGGGGCTGCGGCGCATGATATTCGGCTCCGCGCTCTCCATGCCCAGCGCCAGCGCCGGGAAGCAGTCGGTCACCAGATTGATCCAGAGCAGATGCACCGGCTGCAGTATGGTAAAGCCAAGCAGCGTGGAAAGGAAGATGCTCAGCACCTCGCTCATGTTGGAGCCAAGCAGGAACTGGATCGCCTTGCGGATATTGTCGTAAATGCGGCGGCCTTCCTCCACGGCGCCCACGATGGTAGCAAAATTATCGTCCGCCAGCACCATATCCGCCACATTTTTGGTCACATCGGTTCCCGTGATGCCCATGCCAACGCCGATATCCGCCGTTTTGATGGAGGGCGCATCGTTGACGCCGTCGCCGGTCATGGCCGTGACATAGCCTGCGCCGCGCCAGGCGGAGACGATCCTGGTCTTGTGCTCCGGCTGGACCCGGGCATAGACGCTGATGCTGCGGAACGCCTTTTCAAACTCCGCGTCGGTCATCTGGTCCAGCTGCGCGCCGGTGATGGCCTTATCGCCAGGCTGAAGGATATCCAGCTCCTTTGCGATGGCAACGGCAGTGTCGATATGGTCGCCGGTGATCATGATGGGCCGGATGCCGGCGGTGCGGCATTCCGCGATGGCGGCCTTTACCTCCGGCCGCACCGGGTCGATCATGCCGCAGAGGCCCAGGAAGCAGAGATCATGCTCCATCGCCTCCGGCTCGCAGCGCTCCGGCTTTTCCTTCAGGACCTTAAAGCCCGCCGCCAGCACGCGCAGCGCCTTATCGGCCATGGCCTTGTTGGCGATGCGAAGCTCCTCCCGAAGCTCCTCCGTCATGGGGATCACCTTGCCGTCCCGCAGGATGGTGCTGCAGCGGCCGATGACCACATCCGGCGCGCCGGTGGTGTGCTGCACAAAGGTATCGTCGTAAACATGGACGGTGGTCATCAGCTTGCGGCCGGAATCAAAGGGGATCTCCCCCACCCGGGGATGCTCCGCTTCCAGCTGATACTTGGGCAGGCCCAGCTTCAGCGCATAGTTGACCACGGCGGTCTGGGTGGGGTCGCCGGTGGATTCCGTCTGTCCGGGCTCCAGACGGGCGTCGGTACACAGGGCGAAGGATTCGGCGATCCTTTCGGGATCGTCGCCATAGGTCTCCACCACGGTCATCTGATTCTGCGTCAGCGTGCCGGTCTTATCGGAGCAGATGATCTGGGCGCAGCCCAGGGTCTCCACGGCGGTGAGCCGGCGGATGATGGCGGCCCGCTTGGACATATTGGTCACGCCGATGGAGAGCACCACCGTCACCACGGCGGCCAGGCCCTCGGGGATGGCTGCCACCGCCAGCGAAACGGCGATCATGAAGGAATGCAGCGCCACGTCAAAGCTCAGGCCGCCGGCCCGCAGCAGCTGCACGCCGAAGACCACGGCGCAAATGATCAGCACCAGCCAGGTCAGCGTTTTAGACAGCTGATTCAGCTTGATCTGCAGGGGTGTCTGGCCCTGGACGGTCTGGGTCAGCGCGCCGGCGATCTTGCCCATTTCCGTATCCATGCCGGTGGCGGTGACCACTGCAGTGGCGCGGCCATAGGCCACGGTGCTGCCCATGTAGACCATGTTTTTCCGGTCGCCCAGGGGGACGTCCCGTGCACTCTCCGAAAGATTGATGATATCGATAAACTTGGTCACGGGGACGGATTCGCCGGTGAGGGCGGCTTCCTCCACCTTCAGGCTGGCGCTTTCCAGAATGCGGCCGTCTGCGGGGACGGCGTCGCCGGCCTCCAGCAGGATGATATCGCCCACCACAAGATCCTCGCTGTGGATGGTGACGGCCTTGCCGTCACGCAGCACCCGAGAGGTGGCGGCAGACATTTCCTGCAGGGCCTCGATGGCCTTTTCCGCCTTATTTTCCTGGTAGACCCCCAGCACCGCATTGATGATGACCACCGCCAGAATGATGATCACATCGGAGAAGCTTTCGTTTTCCACCACGGCCAAAACGCCGCTGATGGCGGCGGCTGCCAGCAGGATGAGGATCATGGGGTCGGCCATCTGCTCAAAAAAGCGCAGGATCAGGGGCTTTCCCTTTTCCGCCTTCAGGCGGTTTTTTCCGTTTTTCTCCAGCCGCCGGCGGGCTTCCTCCGCGGTGAGGCCCTTTTCCGTGGTTTCCAGCGATTGCAGCACGGTCTCCTTCTCACTGCAATAGTACTTCACAAAAATGCATCCTTTCCTTGACCAGATTCTGATCTTATTCTGCGTATAAAAAAAGACTTTTACCGCCTGCGCGGCAAAAGTCTCGTTTTCTTTCAGGCACGACCCGACGCCAGATGGCGTGAGATGACGGATCATGCCGCGCACGGCAGCGCCATGCGCAACTACTCCCTTGTTGCCCCTTGAGTATACAGGAGAAAAGCAGGCGCTGTCAAGGGGAAAAATGCAAATTGTTTGTAAACGCCGGCCGCCTGTATCGGGCGGCCGGCACATCGGTCTTTTACAGGTCCTTCGGGCCAAAGCCCAGGGGCAAAAGCTCCCGCAGGGTGAAGCTCCGGCAATCCTCCGGGCCACGGGCCAGCAGGATCCGGAAGGTCTCCGGATCGCAGAACTCCATCATCACCTGGCGGCAGACGCCGCAGGGCGTGGGCGGCGTCAAAAGCTCACCCTCCGGCCCGGCCACGATGGCAATGGCGGAAAAGCGGGTCTCCCCTTCGCTGACCGCCTTGAAAAAGGCGGTGCGCTCCGCACAGCAGGTGGGCGAAAAGGCAGCATTTTCAATGTTGCAGCCCTGATAAAGCTTGCCGCTCTCCGTCAGCAGCGCGGCCCCCACCTGATAATGGGAATAGGGCGTATAAGCCCTGCGGCGAGCCTCGATGGCCGCCCGGATCAGCTCCCGGTCTTCCATGACGGCTTACCGGCGGCTCTTGTCATAGGGGATGCCCTCCGCCTTGGGCGCCCTGGATTTCTTGGAGGTGAAGGCCAGCACCAGCAGCGTGATCACATAGGGCAGCAGCCGGTAGAAATTGGCGCTGAGCCCCAGCTCCGCCAGAAGGCAGATGCCATCGCCGTTGATGTCCAGCGTGGTAAAGCAGGCGGCAATACACTTGAACAGGCCGAACAGCATCGCTCCGCCGGCGATGTTCAGCGGCTTCCAGTTGCCGAAGATCATAACCGCCAGCGCCAGAAAGCCGAAGCCCGCCACATCGCCGTTGGAGGAGCAGTTTGCCGTGGTGATGGAAAAGACGCCGCCGCCCAGACCGGCCAGCGCGCCGGAGATGATCACGCCGGCATAGCGCATCTTTTTCACATGGATGCCCAGCGAATCTGCCGCCTGGGGATTTTCACCGCAGGAGCGCAGCCGCAGGCCGAAGCGGGTCTTATAAAGGATCACGGAGAGCACCACGAAGATCAGGATGCACAGATAGGTGGTGAGATAGACCTTGTTCAGAAAGGCCTCGCCCAGCACGCCCAGATCCTGCTCCTTGGGGATGCCGAAGGTGGACTTTTTCAGCATGAACCAGGTGGCGGAGTCACCGCCCAGCAGCAGCAGCGTGTTCTGCTTGGCGATGATGCGGATCAGAAACAGCACCAGCGCCGGCGCCAGCATATTCAGCGCCGTTCCGCCGATGGTCTGGTCCGCCTTCAGATTGATAGCGGCAAAGGCCAGCAGCAGCGAAAAGATCGCGCCTGCAATGGCCGTTACCAGCAGCGTCAGCAGCAGATAGCCCTGCAGCGTCAGCCAGCCGCCCGGGGCGCGGGCCGCCGCGTCAAACAGGCCCTGGGCCTGCAGCAGCCGGATGAAGCTCACGCTGATAAACGCGCCGAAGATCATGATGCCCTCCAGCGCCAGATTGATGATACCGCTGCGCTCGGCAAAAACGCCGGCCAGCGCCACGATCATCAGCGGGATCGCGTAGATCAGAGTCTGTCGGATCAGAAATGCCATTTAATCCTGCGCCTCCTTTTCTGCCGGCTGCTCCGCAGCCGCCGCTTCCGGCCTGGCCTTGTCCGGCGCGCTTTGTGCCGGGGCTTCCGGCCGGGCCTTTTTCCGTCCGGCCAGCCAAAGCTTGATGACCAGCGAGAAGGCCGCCAGATAAATGATGACGGCGATGATGATATCGGTGATATATTCATTATAAGCCGTCAGGTTGGTGATCTGCAGTCCGGCAATGTCCAGCAGCGACATGAAAATGCCGGAGAAGACCACGCCGATGGGATGGTTCACCGCCAGCAGCGCCACGGCAATGCCGTTGAAGCCCTCGCCGGGAAGAGACTGATAGGTGGACCAGAAAAACTCGGTATTGCCCGCCAGATAGTAAAGCGTTCCGCCCATGCCGGCCAGGCCGCCGGCGATGGCCATGGACAGCACGATATTGCGCTTATCCTGAATGCCGGCATAGCGGGCCGCGTGGCGATTTGCGCCGCAGGCCTTCAGCTGATAGCCGAAGGTGGTCTTGTTGATCAGGATATAGACCAGGACGGCCGCCACGATGGCGATCAGAATGCCGCCGTTGACCTGAGAGCCGGGGAACAGCTTGTCCAGGCCCATCTTGGAGGTCTCCACGCCGTTGAAGCTGGTCTTGTAGATATAGCCGGTCTTGGTGCCCTCGGCAACATTTTTGAGATTGCTGCCGTCGAAAAACCAGGTCACAAGATTCGCCGCGATCCAGTTGGTCATGATGCAGGCGATGACCTCGTTGATATTCAGCAGCGCCTTCAGCAGGCCGGGGATCGCGCCCCAGACCGCCCCCGCCAAAACGCCGCCCAAAAACGCCAGGATCCAGATGATCCATGCGGGAACGACTGCGGAGGGGATGCTCAGCGCGATAAACAGCGTGGCGCAGACGCCCGCCAGATACTGGCCCGGCGCGCCGATGTTGAACAGGCCCGTCTTATTGGCCACAGCCACGCTGAGGCCCGTAAGGATCAGCGGGGTGGCTCGGAAGAGCATATTGCCCAGATTGGCCGAATTGAAGCCGAAGGTCAGCTGGCCTGCGGCCTCGCGCCCCGTGGAGAATACGCCGAACAGCATCAGCCGGATGCCCTCCCAGGCAGTCTTCAGCGAGATGCTGGGATCTGCCAGGCTCACCGCAAGGATGATCACCGCGCCGGCCGCCAGACCGATGAGCACGGAGAGCAGCGACGCCGCGATGCTGCGGAAGCCCTCTTTTTCCATGAGCTTTTTCATGCCTTTACGCCCTCCTTCTGCTGCCGCTTTGCGCCGGCCATATAAAGGCCAAGCTCCTGAACGCTGATCTTTTTGGGATCGAACTCGCCCACGATCTCGCCCTCATAGAGCACCAGGATCCGGTCGGAAAGGCTCATGACCTCATCCAGCTCCAGCGAGACCAGCAGAACGGCCTTCCCCTCGTCCCGCTGCCGGACCAGCTGGGAATGGATGTATTCGATGGCGCCCACGTCCAGGCCGCGGGTGGGCTGGACCGCCACCACCAGCGGCTTTTCCCGATCCAGCTCCCGGGCGATGATGGCCTTCTGCTGGTTGCCGCCGGACATACTGCGGACCTTCGTCACCGGGCCCTGACCGGAACGGACATCATACTGCCGGATCAGCCGCTGGGCATAATCCCGCACGGCGTCGAAGCGGATGAAGCCGCCCTTTTCAAACTGCGGCTCCCGGAAGCGCTGGAGCACCATGTTCTCCTCCAGTGTGAAATCCAGGATCAGGCCGTGCTTGTGCCGGTCCTCGGGGATGTGGCTCATGTTTTCGCTCCGGGAGCGGATGGGAGCGTGGGTGATGTCTCTGCCGCAAAGGCGGACGCTGCCGCCGGAGATCTTTTCCAGGCCGGTCAGCCCGTGGATCAGCTCGGTCTGGCCGTTGCCGTCGATGCCCGCGATGCAGAGGATCTCCCCCGCCCGCACGTCGAAGCTCACCTGATGAACGGCGTCCTTTTTATGGGCATGGGAATAAACGCTCATGTCCCGGACCTCCAAAACGGTCTCCTTTGGCTGGGCGGGGCCCTTGACGACCTCCAGCTGCACCGGCCGGCCCACCATCATGTTGGAGAGCTCCTGCTTGTTGGTGTCCTTCACGTTGACCGTGCCGATGTATTTGCCCTTGCGCAAAACGGTGACCCGGTCGGCCACGGTCATGATCTCGTTGAGCTTGTGGGAAATAAACAGGATGGACTTTCCCTCCTGCACCAGATTCTTCATGATCTGCATCAGCTCGTCGATCTCCTGGGGCGTCAAAACGGCGGTAGGCTCGTCGAAGATCAGGATCTCGTTTTCCCGGTAGAGCATCTTCAGGATCTCGGTGCGCTGCTGCATGCCAACGGTGATATCCTCCACCTTGGCGTCCAGATCCACCTTCAGGCCATAGCGGTTGGAGAGCTCCTCCACCTTGGCCCGGGCCTTCTTTTTCTGCAGAAAGCCCAGCCTGGTATCCTCCGCGCCGAGAATGATATTGTCCAGCACGGTGAACACATCCACCAGCTGAAAATGCTGATGCACCATGCCGATGTGCAGCGCAGTGGCGTCGTTGGGATCGCGGATCTGGACCTCCTGTCCGTCTTTTTTAATGACGCCCTGTTCCGGCTGATACAGGCCGAAAAGAACGCTCATCAGCGTGGATTTTCCCGCGCCGTTCTCGCCCAGCAGCGCGTGGATCTCTCCCCGGCGCAGCTGCAGCGTGATATCATCGTTGGCTCGGATCCCGGGAAACTCCTTGGTGATATGAAGCATTTCAATGACATATTCCGGAGCCTCTGCCATGCTTCCACCTTCCTATTCCATCAGTGTAGTAGTGATTACAGCCCCTCTCCAAGGGCCGGGCCGCAGCTTTACGGCCCTGTCGCTGTTTACAGATAATTTAATTATAATCAGAACGCCGAAAAAAGCAAGGTTTGATGAAAAAAAGCGAAAAAAGGCGGCTTTTTGCCGCTTGCCGGGGAAAGCCGCTTGTCAAACATCGGGAGATTTGCTATAGTAAGGGAAGAAATCCCATACAGAAAGAGTGATCCCATGAGCAAAAAACTTCGCGGCAATCTTCTTCTGCTGCTGACGGCGCTGATTTGGGGCTCGGCCTTTGTGGCCCAGAGCGCCGGCATGGATTATGTCCAGCCCTTTACCTACAATGGCATCCGCACGGTATTGGGCGGGCTGGTGCTCCTCCCCGTGGTGCTGCTGTCCCGCCGGCTCCGTCCCGCAGCGCAGCGCCCGGACGCTGCGGCGCAGAAGGCCATTGACCGGGCGTCTGTCAGGGCAGGGCTGATCTGCGGCGTTTTCCTCTGCATCGCCAGCAGCTTTCAGCAGTATGGCGTCAGCATGACCACCGCCGGCAAGGCCGGCTTCATCACGGCGCTTTATATTGTCATCGTGCCGCTGCTGGGCATCTTCATCAAAAAGAAGATCCCCTCCGTCATCTGGGGCTGCGTGGCCATCGCCGTAGCGGGCTTTTACCTTTTGTGCGTCAAGGATGGCTTTTCCGTCTCCACCGGCGACCTGCTGGTGCTCTGCTGCGCCTTCTTCTTTTCGCTGCATATCATGGCCATCGACCGCTTTACCGTCGGCCCGATCGATGGCGTTTTGATGTCCTGCGTCCAGTTTCTGACGGCAGGCGGCATCACGCTGGTGCTGATGCTTGTGTTCGACACGCCGGTCTGGGCCAACATCTGGGCCGCCCGGTGGACCATTCTTTATGCGGGCGTCTTGTCCTGCGGCGTGGGCTACACCCTGCAGATCCTGGGCCAGAAGGATACCGACCCCACCGTGGCTACGCTGATCATGAGCCTGGAATCCGTCTTCGCTGCCCTTTCCGGCTGGCTGATCCTGCAGGAAAAGCTCAGCGTCCGGGAGCTCATTGGCTGCGCGCTGGTGTTTGCGGCGGTGATCCTGGCCCAGATCCCGCTGCCTGCAAAAAACAAAAAGAAAGAGAGCTGACCTTTGCTTATGGTAAACGATATTTCCTTTCCTGGTCTGTTTGACCATGTGTTCCATGTCAACCGGGTGGCCTTTACCCTCTTCGGCAAGGAGATCATGTGGTATGGCGTGATCCTGGCCTTCTGCTTTGTGATCGCCACGCTTTACGTGCTGCGCCGCTGCCCGGACTTCGGCTGGTCGCCGGACAAGTTTCTGGATATGGCCCTGTGGGGCCTGCCTGCGGGCATTCTCGGCTGCCGGATCTATTTCGTCATCAATCGGTGGGATTATTACAGCGCCCATCCCAAGGAGATCATCGAGATCTGGAACGGCGGGCTGGGGATGTACGGCGGCGTTATCGCGGCGGTGCTCGTGGTGCTGATCTTCTGCAAAAAGCACCGGTGCGACATTCTTTCCGCCTGCGATCTGGCGGGCATGGGCTTCATGCTGGCGCAATGCATCGGACGCTGGGCCAATTTCATCAATGCGGAGGCCCATGGCGGCGAGACCTCTCTGCCCTGGGGCATGGTGATCAACGGGGCCGCCCCGGTGCATCCCACCTTTCTCTATGAATCCCTCTGGACGCTGGCGGGCTTTCTCTTCCTGCACTTTTATTCCAGGCGCAGGAAGTTTCGGGGCGAGCTGGCGCTGATGTATGCCGGATGGTATGGCATGATCCGCTTTCTGCTGGAGTTTTTGCGGACGGACAGCCTGTATATCGGCCATACGGGCCTGAAGGCCTCCCAGCTGATCGGCCTTGGCTGCGTCGTCGTTTCGGCGGGTCTGCTGATCTATTTCTACACCACAAAGCGCTATCCCAAGCCCTTCGCCGCAGCCGCGGCTTCGGAGACCCAGAGCGCTCCGCCGGAAGCCGCCGAAAAAAGCGAACCGGCTGACCCGGAGGAGCAAAACGAACAGCAGCCGAAATGACCGGCACATTAAAAAGGTCTGCGCTTTATGCGCAGACCTTTCATTTATTTATTGCTCCAGCAGCGCGTCGGCCAGCGACTGGGCAAAGACCTCCGCCGCCGCCAGCGCTTCCTCCAGCGTATTGCCGCAGGAGCCCACCTCCACCAGCATGCTGCCCAGCCGGACATGCTGATTGAATCGGCCCGTGCGGATGCTGATGGGGCGCATCATGCCGGGATAGGCGCCGTTGATCCGGTTCTGCAGCTGTGCCTGAAAGGTCAAGTTCTTCCGCCAGTCCGGATGCTTGAGCCCTCCTTCATCGGTTCCGGCCACAAACATCAGCTGGGCCGTCTGCTGTCCGTCTACCTTGGCAACGGTCTTATAATACTTTCCGGCGGTGCCGATGGCGTCGCGGTGAACATCGATCACCAGCTGAATGGTGGGATATTCCTTCAGCCAGGCATTGATATCCTTCAGCGCCCGGCTGTAGGAGCCGTTGTAGGCGGGATGATCGTTCAGCGTCTCACTGTGGACGGCGGCGATCCCCCGCTCGTTCAGCAGATCTGTGATGCGCTGGCCCACCGCCAGCATATTGCAGGCCTTGTCGGTGGTCCGGTATTCGCCGGAAGCCTGATAGGGATGGGCATCGGTGGGCGTATAGGCCTCCGTGCCGTGGGTGTGCATAATGAGCACCTGGACCCCCTCCTTGCCCAGCGCCACCGGACAGGGCTGCTGCAGCAGAGCGTCCATGTCGATCTGATATTTGGTCTGATTTTTGAAATAGACCGTGCCGGCGCCTGACCCGCCGGAGGCCGTCCCCAGAATGGACACTGCTGGCGTCTCCGCCGGCTCCGGCGTTTCCGGCGTGGGCGGCAGCGCCGCGCTTTCTGCCGCCATCACCGGCTCCTCCGGCAGCTGGGGCAGCGGCAAGGGCTCGTCCGCCGCCGGGATATCCGGAGCTGCAGTCCCGCCCGGCTCCGGCAGGCCAAGGCTGCCCCAAAACAGCAGCAGGCCCAGCAGCAGCGCCGCAGGCAGCAGACCGATGCGCCCTGCTCCTTTTTTCTTTCGTGCCATAGCGCGCCTCCCTTCAGAACACTTTATTCCAAAGGCGGACGCTTTATGCTCTCAGCTCAGGTAGGCCGTCATTTCCGAAGGGGGCATATCTCCCTGCAGGGCCAGATTCAGCCCAAAGCCCAGCAGCGTCCCGCAGCGGACGATCTGCCGGTCCATATCTCTGGGAGAGACCAGCATCCGGTTTTCCGGGCCGCTTTTCAGCGGGCGGCCTGCCAGATCCATGGCCAGCGTCTCGGCTTCCACCACGGTGGGAACGCCGATCCCGATCACGGGAACGCCCAGCGTGGCCTCGTTCAGCGCCTTTCTGGGGTTGCAGGCGCCGCTGCCGGGAACGATGCCCGTGTCGGAAAGCTGCACCGTCCGGCAAAGCCGGGACAGCGACCGGGCGCAGAGCGCATCGATGGCCACCACCGCCTGTGGCCGCACCCGCTCTGCCACACCCCGAAGCAGCTCCGCCGTTTCGATGCCGGTATCGCCCAAAACGCCGGCCGCCAGTGCGCACACGGGCCGCATCCCGCCAAAGATCTCCGGCATGGTCTGCAGCAGGTGGCGGGTCACGATCAGGTGGGAAACCGTCTCCGGCCCCAGCGCGTCCGGCGTGATGGCCCGATTGCCCAGCCCTGCCACCAGCACCGTGCCGTGCTCCGGCAGCATGGTCTGCAGCAGCCGGGAAAGCCCCCGGGCACAGGCGTAGAGCAGATCGCCATCGGTCTCCTCCGGTGGAAGCTCCGCCGTCAGATAGCGCCCCCGGGGCTTATTCAGCGCCCGCTCTCCCAGAGCGCTGGTCACCTGGATCTCCGTGATCTTCAAGGGGCCTCTGGCGTAGCGGCGCTCCACCACGCCCTGCAGCGCTCCGCTGCCCCGCAGCTCCCGCCGTTCCAGCGCAAGATCTGTGCGCAATTCCATGGCTGTTCCTCCCGATCTGAACGATTTTCCCTTATTTTTCGTAGAACAGAAAAAAATATGTAAATTTGGCTTGCATTTTTCCCGGGAGAATGATAAAATATCCCTGCTGTAAATTTCGCTGTAAGGGAGGTCAGAATCGTGCCCAACATCAAGTCTGCTAAAAAGCGTGTCCTGGTCAGCAAGATCAACAATGCCAGCAACCGTGCTGCCAAAACTGAGCTGAAGACCATGGTGAAGAAGTTTGACGCTGCTGTCGTCGCCGGCGGTGACGCTGCCGCGGCTGCTTATAAAAACGCTGTTAAGACCATCGATCAGGCTGCTGCCAAGGGAATCATCCACAAGAACACCGCAGCCCGCAAGAAGAGCCAGCTCACCAGAAAGCTGAACGCTGCTCAGTAAGTCTTCACGCGGAACCTCGTTCGTTCGGGCCGTACCCCTCCGGGTGCGGCCCTTTTCCTTGCTGCTTTTTTGCGGGTTTTGGTTGACGAAATCAACCTTTTGTCGTATACTATCCCTTGCCGGCCTCATTGGGCGGAACATCATCCAGAAGAGGAGACCTTCCCATGCTCAAGCGCTTTATTTCCTACTACAGGCCTCACAAGCGGCTTTTTGCCATGGATATGACCGCTTCCCTGCTGATCTCCGTTATCGGCATGGTCTATCCCGTGGTGACCAACCGGATGCTCAACGACTACATCCCCAACCGGACCTATTCCGCCATCGTTCTGGCGGGGCTCATTCTGCTGGCGCTTTATGCCGTGCGGATGCTGCTGCGCTATTTTGTGCAGTATTACGGCCACATGATGGGCACGCAGATGCAGGCCCAGATGCGGCGGGATATGTTTGCCCATCTGGAAAAGCTGCCCTTCACCTTCTTCGACGAGCACGAGACCGGGCGGATCATGTCCCGCCTGACCTCCGACCTGTTCGAGGTCAGCGAGCTGGCCCACCACGGCCCGGAAAATCTGCTCACCGGCGTCAGCATGATCGTGCTCTCCTTTGTCTATCTCTGCTCGCTGAACGTGCCGCTGACGCTGATCATTTTCGCCTGCGTCCCTGTGCTGGCCGTGGTCTCGCTCCACCTGCGCAAGCAGATGCGGGAGGCCTTTACCGACCGGCGCAGAAGCAACGCCACCATCAACGCCGCCGTGGAAAGCAGCGTCTCCGGCATCCGCGTTACCAAGGCCTATACCAACGCGGAAAAGGAAATGGAAAAGTTTGAACAGGGCAATCTGCAGTTTGTGGAGGCCGCCCGCCGGGCCTATCGGGCCATGGGCCGCTTTTCCTCCTCCACGGCCTTTATCACCGATGTGTTCAATGTATTGATCCTGATCGCCGGCGGCCTGTTTCTCTACAACGGCAAGATCAATTTTGCCGATTATTCCACCTTTATCGTCTCTGTCAACCTGTTTATCACGCCGGTGACCACGCTGATCAACTTTATGGAGCAGTATCAAAACGGCGTTACCGGCTTCCAGCGGTTCGTGGAGATCATGGACGTTCCCGCCGAGGAGGACGCGCCCGGCGCAGTGGAGCTGCGCTCGCCCCGGGGCGATATTCAGCTGAAGGATGTGAGCTTCGCCTATGAAGGCTCCAAGGGCGTTTTGCGTCATATCGATCTGCAGGTGCCGCAGGGGCACACGCTGGCGCTGGTAGGGCCCTCCGGCGGCGGCAAGACCACCGTCTGCCACCTGATCCCGGGCTTTTATAAGCTGGGCCCGGAGGACGGCGCCATCCTCATCGACGGACAGGACATCCGCAGACTCACCATGGATTCCCTGCGCCGGAGCATCGGCATCGTGCAGCAGGATGTGTTTCTCTTTGCGGGCACCATCCGCGATAATATTCGCTACGGCCGGCTGGACGCCACCGATGAGGAGATCTATGCTGCGGCCCGCCGGGCTAATATCCACGATTTTGTCATGAGCCTGGAGCATGGTTATGACACCAATATCGGCGAGCGGGGCGTCAAGCTCTCCGGCGGACAAAAGCAACGGCTGAGCATCGCCCGGGTCTTTTTGAAGGATCCCGCCATCCTGATCCTGGACGAGGCCACCAGCGCTCTGGACAACACCTCCGAGGTGCTCATCCAAAACGCGCTGGACGAGCTCTGCAAGGGCCGCACCACCATCGTCGTGGCCCACCGGCTGTCCACCATCCGAAACGCGGACGAGATCGCCGTCATCGTAGACGGCCAGGTGAAGGAGCAGGGCACCCACGACGCGCTCATCGCCAAAGGCGGCGTTTATAAGGACCTCTATTCCCTGCAGTTCCGCGACAGCGACCGGCCGCAGTAAAGCCGCGTTTTTCCAGCGGGAGCGGTATCTCGTTTCGCGTCTGCCCGTTAAGCCGTTGGGCCTGGGTGCTCTGCGCAGTCATTTGTATTTTCAGGAAAGGACGATGCTTCATGAACTATCGTATCGCCACGATCGCGGATCTTGATAAGCTTACCAGGCTTCGGATGGCCATGCGCAGGGAGCTGGACGCAGACTTTCAGGAAGAATTCCTTTTGCCGCTCACAAGGGACTTCTTTCAGCGTAATATTTCAAATGGCAGTCATGTGGTATTTGTTTGCGAAGACGAAGGCCGCTTGATCGCCGACGCAGGGCTGACGCTGTTTGAAATGATGCCCACCACCAGCTTCCCCAACGGTAAGGTTGCCAGACTGATGAATATGTATGTGGTCCCTGAATACCGTCGGAAAGGGATCGCCAAAAGACTCTTGGAAATATTGGCAGCGTATGCCAGGGAGATCGACTGTGCCAGAATTATGCTGAACCCCTCTGCCGCAGGAAAGCAGCTTTATCTGAGCTTTGGATTTCAGGCAATGGACAACGAATATGCCTACCGTTTGAAGTGATCCCTGCGGTCATCCCTCCGCAGGATCTGCGGAGGAACACGCCCGCTAAAGCCGAAAGCATCTCACTTTCCCGAACTGCAGAAGACCCGGAGCTGCGCAGCTGATCTTGCCGGCAGTTCCGGATCTTCTTGTTTCCCGATCCAAATATCGTCTTAAAAACCCCCGGCCGATCTGGCCGGGGGTTGCTGTTTGCTTTTGATTATTCCGCTTCGGTCTCAGCGGCGGGAGCCAGCAGCGCGCGGATGGACAGAGAGATCTTCTTCTTGTCCTCGTCGATGCCGATGATCTTGGCGTCCACTTCCTGACCGATCTGCAGGACCTCTTCGGGCTTGCCGATGCGGCGGTCCGCGATCTGGGAAATGTGGATCAGGCCGTCCACGCCGGGCATGACCTCGGCAAAGGCGCCGAAGGGCATGAACTTGACGATCTTGACCTTGGCCACATCATCCACATGATAGGTGTTGATGAACTTGGTCCAGGGATTGTCCTCTTCCTTGCGATAGCCCAGGGAGATCTTCTTCTTCTCGGGATCCAGGCCGATGACATAGACCTCCACCTCCTGGCCGATCTTCAGCACGTCAGAGGGATGCTTCACATGGTTCCAGGACAGCTCGGAGATATGGACCATGCCGTCCACGCCGCCGATATCCACAAACGCGCCGTAAGAAGTGAAGGACTTGACGACGCCATGATACTTCTTGCCCAGCTCGATGGTCTCCCAGATCTTGGCCTGGGCTTCCTTGCGGGATTCCGCCTGCAGGACCTTGATGGAGCCCACCACGCGATGGCGCTGGGTGTTGACCTCGGTGATGCGCAGCTTCTGAGTGGTCTTCATCAGGGGATCAAAGGAAGCCTCCCGGGGCAGGCCGGTCTGGCTGGCGGGGATGAACACCCGGATGCCCTTGACCAGAGCCACGATGCCGCCCTTGTTCTGATCGATGATGACGCCCTCCATGGGCTCCTTGCTTTCCACGGCGGCCTCCAGGACCTCCCAGTTCTTCACGGCGTCCAGACGCTTCTTGGAGAGCATGATCCAGCCTTCCACATCGTTGACGCGGACCACAAAGGCCTCCACCTCGTCGCCCACATGGATATGATCGGCCACCACATAGTTGGGATCGTCAGACAGCTCGGTGGTGGGGATATAGCCGGCCTGCTTGACGCCCAGATCGACCGTAACGTCCGTTGCATTGATCGCCGTAACAACGCCGGTCACCTTTTCTCCTGTATGTAAAGTTTTCAGAGATTGCTCCAAAAGTTCCTCAAAGCTCTCTGTGCCGTTGTTCTTGATTTCTTCAGTCATAATCCTGTTTACCTCCTCAATTATTCGGTCCGGCGTCGAAGCGCCTGCGGTGACAAAAGCATTTTTCGCCTTTCTCAGGCCAGACAGCTCCAATTCCCCGGCATCCTGCACGAACTGCGTATTAGGACAGTAGGCCTTGCAGAGCTGGTAAAGGCTCTGGGAATTGCTGCTGGCGGGGTCGCCGATCACCACTGCGAGATCGGACCGCACAGCAAGGGACCGCGCTTCTGACTGGCGCAATTCCGTTGCTCTGCATATTGTATCAAACAACTGTGCCGATTGGCAAGTAGTTTTTACGATGTTTACAAACTTTACATAAATTTCTTTCTGAAAAGTGGTCTGACAAACCACAGAAAGGGGCAAATTGGCGCATTTCTGAAGGATTTTGTTCAGATCCTCCTCCGTTTCGGCGATATAAGGCCGGCGGCAGCGGGCCGCAATGCCGATCACCTCAGGATGACCATGCTTGCCGAAGATCAGGACCGTCCGCCCCTTGGCGCTCTCCTCCTCCGCGATCCGGTGGATCTTAGCCACATAGGGGCAGGTGGCATCGAGAATGCGGCAGCCCTTTTCCTGCAGTGCCTGCACCTCCTCCGGCGGAACGCCGTGGGCCCGGATCAGTACCTGTGCCCCGGCAGGGATCTGCTCCGGCTGCTCCACCGTGATCACGCCATGCTGCCGCAGCTCCTGAATGGCGTGGCGATTGTGGATCAGCGCGCCGTCCGCATAAATGGGCTGGTCCGGCGATGCATGGTCCAGGGCCAGCTGCACCGCCCGGCGGACGCCGAAGCAATAGCCCGCCGACCTTGCCAGCGTGACGCTCATGCCCTTCCTCCCTCGGGGCGCAGCGCATAGATCTTGTCCATCAACTCATGGGTCAGCCGCTGATAATCCTCCTGGGTGGGCTTTGCGCTGCCGCAGTCCGGCTGATAGGGCTGGCCGATGCGGACCACATTCCGCCGGAAGAGCTTCCGCCCCTCGGAAATATAGACAGGCACCAGCGGAACGCCGCCCCGCAGGGCAAACAGCACCGCCCCCACCTTGGGCTCCACCGGCTGTCCCGTGCGGACGCTGACGCCGTTTTTGACCCGCGTCCCCTCCGGGAACATCAAAAGCTTCTTGCCGGATCTCAAAATGGAAAAGCCCGTGCGGATGGCGTGCATATCGCCGCCGGCCATGCCCCGCTTCACCGGAAACGCATGGAGCCAGCGGATGATGTGCCGCAGGACCGGCACCTTGAACAGCTCCTCCTTGGCCATAAAGCCATAGTCGCCCTTTTTTCCGTTGGCCAACACCATGAAAACGGCGTCGCTGTTGGTGCTGTGATTGCCGCAGAGGACACAGGGGCCGGCGGGGATGTTTTCCCTGCCCTCAAAGCGATACCAGTAAAAGGGATAAAGACAGATCAGCACCAGATAATAAACGATCTTAAACATGCAGCTTCTCCTTTACCACGGCATAGACCTTCTCAATGGACTCCTCCAGCGTACACGCCGTGGTATCCACCGTTACCGCGTCCTCCGCAGCCTTCAGGGGCGCCGTTTCCCGGGAGGAATCCTGCAGGTCCCGCTGCCGGATGGCGGCCAGCACTTCCTCGTAGGGCGTCTCGTCGCCCTTGGCCTGCAGCTCCGCAAAGCGGCGGCGGGCCCGGGCCTCGCTGCCGGCGGTGAGAAAGATCTTGCAGTCCGCCTGGGGCAGCACCACGGTGCCGATGTCCCGGCCGTCCATGATGACGGAATTGCTCCGGGCAAAGCTCCGCTGATACTCCAGCAAAAAGCTGCGCACCGCCGGGATGGCAGAGACCAGGCTGGCATAGGCGGAGGCCTGGGGCGTGCGGATGGCCTGAGAAACGTCCTCCCCGTTCAGCAGGATATGCTGTGCGCCGTCCTGAAAGCAAAGCTCCAGCCGGATCGCCGGCAGCAGCGCCGCCACGCCCGCCCGGTCCTCGCCTGAAACGCCGCTGCGCAGGGCAAACAGACCGATGGCGCGATACATTGCGCCGGTGTCGATATAAATATAGTGCAGCCGGGCGGCCAGCGCTTTCGCGATGGTGCTCTTTCCCGCGCCGGCCGGGCCGTCAATGGCAATGGCATGATTCATCAGGCGTTTCCTCCCTCTGCGGCGGCTCTCCCGGCCACGAAGCCCGTGGCCCAGGCGATCTGCAGATTAAAGCCGCCGGTATAAGCGTCCACATCCAAAATCTCTCCCGCCAGATACAGGCCGGGGACCAGACGGGACTGCATGGTTTTCGGGTCTACCTCCCGGACGGAGATGCCGCCGGCAGTGACCACTGCTTCGTCCCAGCCTCCCGCGCCGGTCAGCTCCAGCGGAAAGGCCTTGATCAGCGCGCCCAGCGTTTCCCGCTGGGCCCGGGTGATGCTGTTGACCTTCTGATGGGGCGGGATGCCCGAGCGCCGGATCATCACGGGGATCAGCTTTGCCGGCAGCAGCGCAGAAAGGGCATTGGAAAAATCCCGGTTCTGATTCTCGCCGAAATCCCGCAGCAGACGCTTGTCCAGCGCCTCCGGCGCAAGGGCGGGCTTCAGGTCGATGGCCGCCTGATAAGGATACGTGTGCTTCCCCCGATCCAGATGGGCCGAAGCGCTCAAAACCAGCGGGCCGGAAATGCCCTTCGCCGTAAAGACCAGCTCGCCAAAATCGGAAAACAGCGTTTTGCCCTGCTTGCTGACCGTCAGCGTCACATTTTTCAGCGCCAGACCCTCCAGCCTTGCAGGGTCCTCCCCTGCCGCCAGCAGCGGCACCAGCGAGGGATGCAGATCGGTGACGGTGTGGCCCACGGCCCGAGCCAGGCGGTAGCCGTTTCCGTCGGAGCCCGTCCGGGGATAAGACTGCCCGCCGGCAGCCAGGATCACCCGATCCCCGGAGAGGACGCTCCCGTCTGCCAGCCGGACGCCGGAGACCGCGCCGGCCATCGTCAAAAGCTCCGTGACCTTCCCCTGCAGGACGGCGACGCCCAGACGGTGCATCCTGTCGCGCAGGGCGCCGGAAATGTCCCTCGCCCGGTCGGAGACGGGAAAGACCCGCTTGCCCCGTTCTGTTTTCAAGGGCACGCCCAGCGACTCAAAATATTCCATCAATCGCTGGGGCGGCATTGCGGCAAAAGCACTGTAAAGGAATCGGCCATTCGTCAGAACATTGCGCAGGAGCTCGTCCTCCGCGCAGTCGTTGGTCAGATTGCACCGGCCCTTGCCGGTGATATTCAGCTTCATGCCGCAAAAGGCGTTGCGCTCGATCAGCGTCACCTCCGCGCCTGCGGCGGCAGCCGTACAGGCCGCCATCATCCCGGCGGCTCCCCCGCCGACGATCAGGATCCTCATTCCGTCGTCTCTCCCATCTGCGGCCGATACTGCGCAGCCGCATAAAAGGCGCTGAGCTTTTTCTGGGCCTTTTCATCGCTGCGGGCCAGCAGGCTGACCAGGCTCCCGCAGAGGGAGATCACCGGTGCAAGGCTCCCGCCCAGGCCAAGCTCACCGCATTCCGCCACCAGACTGATCTCCGCTTCCCGGGCCGCTGGAGAATCGTGGCTCTCGCTGATGACCGCCACGCAGGCCTCCTGCTCCTGTGCGTAAGCGATCAGCTCCAGCGTGGCCTGCTGATGCTGGGGGAAGGAGATGCACAGCAGAAGATCGCCCTCCCCGATGAGGGCGGCGGCGCTGACGGGCTCCATCCCCAGCTGATTGATGCAGCACACATTGGGCAGCAGGATCCGCAGATAAGACGCCAGATAGACTGCCGCGCAGGCGGCGCAGCCCTGTCCGTAAAGATAGACCCTGCCGGAGAGCATCAGCCGGGTGCAGAGATTGTGCAGAGCGTCCAGGGGGTTGAGTCCGCTGTTTTTCTTGATGTTCATGGCGTCCTGGGCGGCGATATGGTCCAGCAGCGCCTTTTCGGCGGATTCTCCGTCGTCCGGCTCCGCAAAATGCTCCAGCGTAGTCAGACGGTATTTCAGCTCCAGCTGCAGCGCGTCCTGAAAATCGCCATAGCCCGCATAGCCCAGCGCCGCGGCAAAGCGGATCACCGTGGACTGGCTGACGCCGGTCACCGACGCCAGATCAAAGGAGCTCATAAACGCCGCTTTTTCACACTGCTCGGTGATGAACCGCGCCAGCAGCCGCTGGCCCTTGGTGAATCCGGCCGCCTTTTCCGTCAGGGCTTCATGGATCCGCTTCACATCTCTCACTCCATTCTGTTTTTGATGCGTGCTTCCGGGCGATGGGGGGAGCGATCAAAGAGAGCGCAGGTATTCGATCTCCTCCGGGCGCAGATAGCGCCAGCTCCCGGTTGGCAAGTCTGCCAGCTTTACATTCCCTTCTGCCACGCGCTTTAGAGAGTTTACCGTATAGCCGCATTTGGCGCACATCCGGCGGATCTGCCGGTTTTTCCCCTGCCGGATGGCGATGGTCATCACATAGCCGCTTTCCGTCTTTGCCAGCAGACGGCACCGAGCCGGCAGAAGGCGCTGACCGTCCAGCTCCAGAGGCCGGGAAAGAGCCACCTCCGGCGAGGGCAGGCCGGGCTCGTCCGGCGAAAGCTTTACCAGATACTGCTTATAGACCTCATGGGAGGGGTGCATCAGGTGATGGGCCAGCTGACCGTCGTTGGTGAGCAGCAGCAGGCCCTCGGAATGCATGTCCAGCCGCCCCACGGGATAGACCCGCTGTGGCACGTCCCGGATCAGATCTGCCACCGTCCTGCGGCCCGCCTCGTCAGAAAGCGTCGTCACATAGCCCCGGGGCTTATTCAGCATGATATAGATCCACTGCGGCGCAGGGCGCAGCGGCGTCCCGTCCAGTGTGATCTCATCCTGCTCCGGATCGGCGCTGTCGCCCAGCATCGCCGGAATGCCGTTCACCTTTACACGGCCTGATTTTATGTATTCCTCCGCGCTTCTGCGGGAGCAGACCCCCGCTTCCGACAAAAGCTTCTGCAGTCTTTTTTTCAAGGCGTTTTTCTCCCAAAAAATCGAATGATCTTTTCCATCCAGCCCGGCAGCTGCCGGCGCTGCTCCGGCTGCTCCGCGATATTTTCCGCAAAGCAGACCGGCGTTTCCCAGAGCTTTTTCCCGTCCAGCAGGACCTGCAGGCTGCCATAATCCTGCCCTGCTTCCACCGGAGCGTAGCAAAACCGCGGCCCGGCCAGGGCGATCTGCAGCCGCTGCCGTTCTTCCTTCCGCAGGGAAAAGAAAAAGCTCTTGTTGCAGTAAAGGCGGCAGCTGGGCTTCTCTGCGGAATAGACCGGGATGCTTCCGCAGTCGCCCGCGCCCACCAGCGCATAGGCTTCATATTGGGCAAAGCCAAAGGCATAAAGCGCCTTATGATCGGCCCAGTCCTGCCGGTCGTTCAGGGTGACGCAGATCAAAAGCCGCCCCTGCTCCCGCTTTGCAGAGACGAGACACCGCCCGCAGGCCATGGTATAGCCCGTTTTGACGCCGCAGGCGCCGATCTCCCCCAGCAGCCGGTTGTGGTTGTTCAGGGTGCGTCCCGCCAGCGTGATGCTGCGGGTGGCGGCGATCCGGGCAAAGTCCGGATCCTCCAGTGCAGCCGCCGCCAGACGCGCCAGGTCCAGCGCCGTGGAATAGTGCTCCGGCGCATCCAGCCCGGAGGGATTGCAGAAATGCGTATCGGAAAGGGACAGAGCCTGCGCCTTGGCGTTCATCTTGTCTACGAAGGCCTCCGGCCCGTCAGGGTCCAGCCCGGCCAGCGCCTGGGCCGCATCGTTGCCGCTTTCCAGCAGCAGACCATACAGCAGATCTGACACCGTCAGCCGCTCCCCCGGATGCAGATACATGGAGGAGCCCTCCACGCCGCACCATTCCTGCCGGATCTCTACCTCCGCTTCCGGATCGTATTGCTCCAGCGCCACCAGCGCCGTCATGATCTTGGTGGTGCTGGCCATGCCCCGGCGCTGCCGTTCTGCCCGGGAAAACAGAAGATCGCCGGTGAGCGCATCGTAAAGAACAACGCTTTCCCCGTGGATCTGGAGCGTCTGCGCAAAGCCCGGGACGCCTGCCAGCGGCAGCAAGACCGCCAGCAGACAAAGAAATTTTTTCATCACGATCACCTGCCCACTGCACCAGCATACGGGCAGGCGAAGGGATTTATGCCGCGTTAATAGACCGGCGGCTGCTCCGGCTTGTCTTTTTTGAGCTTGTCGAGGATGCCGGGGATCATATCCACGGCCTTATCCAGCGTGGAGTTCGTGGGCGGCTCCACATAGATCATCCGCACATTTCCCTGGCTCACCACGATAAAGGCCAGCGGGATGATGGAGACGCCCGCGCCGCTGCCTGCGCCGAAGCGAAGGTCCTTTCCGTCGGTCCCGCCGGAGGCAAAGCCGAAGGAGACCTTGGACACGGGGATCAGGGTGGTGCCGTCCGGCGTGGTGACCGGCTTTCCCACCACGGTGTTCACATCGATCATGTCCCGCAGCTTTTCCATCGTCAGATTCATGGCTTCATTGATGCTGCTCATGGGTAATACCGCCTTTCTCTTGTGTGTTTTGTTCCATATCACGCTGTTTTTCCTGCCTGCGCAGCCGGAGGTATGCGATCAGGATCCGGCAGACCGCGATCAGATAGCGCAGCGGGCAGGCGGAAAAGGTCACATCGCCCTGCAGGCGAAGGGTCTCTGCGGTGAAATCCGCGTCTACGGAGATATCCGTTTTGCGGATGCGAAGGCTCTTTTGCAAAAGGGGGTAAAGAGCGGAGAGACCCGCCGTCAGCTCGCCATAGGTCATGGCCACGGCATAGGCATCCTTGCCGCCCACCTGCACCGCCAGCTGCAGCCGGGGAACGGAGATGGGCCGCAGCATGGCTCCCACTGTCTTCAGGCCCAGCCGGACCAGATCCAGGATCAGCTGCAGCGAGGGCTTCTCCGGCAGCAGCGCCGAAGCCTTCCGGGGCTTGGCTTTTTTTGCCTTTTTTTCGGCAGAGCTGTGTTTTTTTTCTGGTTTTTGGGGCTTCTTCGGCTCCTTTTGCCGTTTCTTCATGGGATAAAGCCGCAGACAGACCGGCCCCAGGCCGGCATGGACCTGCAGCGCGCCGTCGTATTGCACCCGCAGGCGCACCGGCAGCAGGAGCAGCAGCAAAAGCAGCAGAAGAGATCCCAACAGGATCAGGCCTATGATCTTCAAGGCGTCACGCCTCGCTTTCCGCCGGCGGAGCCTCCTCCGATCCCGGCTGCTCCAGATCGCTCAGCGTCAGCTGGCCGCTGTCCTCCGCTCCGAAGGATTCCAGCGCAGGCAGCTGGCTCACGGAGCTTAAGCCAAAGCTGCGCAAAAAGCTTTCCGTGGTGCGGTAAAGGATCGGCCTGCCCGGAACGTCCAGTCGGCCGCATTCCTCGATCAGGCCCTTATCCGTCAGGCTGCCGACGGTATAGGCGCTGTCCACGCCGCGGATCTGCTCGATATAGGCGCGGGTCACCGGCTGCTTATAGGCCACGATGGCCAGAACCTCCAGGGCAGAAGCCGAAAGCGCCGGAGGCTTTCTCGTCTCCAGCGCGGCCCGCACCAGCGGCGCATAATCCCCTCGGGACGCCAGCTGATACCGATCGTCCAGACGAAGCAGACGAAGGCCCCTGCGTTCATAATCGTAGCCATCGGCCAGCTGCCGGGCCGCCTGCTGTAGCTCTGCCCGATCCACCTGCAGCACAGCGCAGAGCTTGCTCTCGCTCACAGAATCTCCCGCCGCAAACAAAACCGCTTCCAGCGCACATTCCAGCTCATGCAAATCCGTCATTCCGTATCCTCATCCGCCGGGCTCTGGGCGCCCTGCGCCTGCTCCTCCTGCGTTGCCAGGCGAAGCATACAGTCCCGGTCTTCCGTTTCCTCGATCATGATCTTATGGGTGCGGGAAAGCTCCAGCACCGCCAAAAATATCGCCACCAGCTCCGAACGGCTGCGGGCGGAAAAGGCCAGCTCCCGAAAGGAGAGCCGCTCGCTGTGGACAAACCTGCGGACCACATCCCGGATCTTGTCGTCCACCGGGACGGTCTCGTGGCCCACGATGCCCCGGAAGGCCTCCACCGGCGGCGGCAGACGCCGCTCCGCGCGGCTGAGGATCGACTCCAGCGCCCGGACAAGCACCTCGCTGTCGTAGCTGTACTGCACATCGGCTTTACACTTTTCCAGCGGCTCCTGTCCTTTAACAAAAAGCTCGCTGCCGATCTGGCTCCGCAGATTCAGGGCGCTGCCCGCCTCCCGGATGCGCTGATATTCCAGCAGCGCTTCCACCAGCCCCGCCCGGGGATCCTCCTGCGGCTCCTCCGCATAGACGGGAAGCAGCATTTTGGATTTGATATACATGAGCTGCGCCGCCATGGTGATAAACTCCGAGGCGACCTCCAGATCAAACTCCTTCATCTGCCGGATATAGCTCAGATACTGCTCCAGGATCTCCGCGATGGGAATGTCCTTAATCTCCACTTTATTTTTGGAAAGCAGGTGCAGCAGCAGGTCCAGCGGCCCGTCAAACGCCTCCAGATGAAAGGTGACCTCCTTCATGCCATCCCTCCCGTCAAAAACAGCGCAGTCCGCCAGCCGGCCCGAAGGATGCCGTCCATTACGGCGTCCCGCACGGTGTCTATGGGGCCGCTCAGCACGCCGGAAGCGATCAGCGCCAGAAAAACAACGCCGCAGATCCGCTCATATTTCAGCACAAAGCCCGCAGCCCGGTCCGGCAGCAGCGGCAGCAGCAGCCGGCTCCCGTCCAGCGGCGGCACGGGGATCAGATTGAAGGTCCCCAGGCCCACATTGAGCGCCATCAGCATGGCCAGAAAGGAAACGGCCGTCTCGCAAAAGGCGCCGCTGCCCTTCCAGCGGAGCAGATAGGCGATCACCGCCGCCAGAAACGCCTGCAGAAAATTGCACAGCGGTCCGGCAATGGCGGTGATGGCCATACCAAGCTTTTTGCTGCGGATCCGAAAGCGGCTGGGGTCGATGGGCACGGGGCGGGCCCAGCCCACGCCCCCCAGCAGCATACAGACCGTTCCCAGAGGATCCAGATGCTTCAGTGGATCCGGGGAAAGTCTCCCCTGCTCCTTGGCCGTCCGGTCGCCCAGCAGATAGGCTGCCCAGCCGTGGGCCATTTCGTGAAGCACCAGCGCCATGAGCACCGCAGGCAGCAGCATGCAGAACTCCTTCAGGGAGTAGCGAAACAGCATGAAAGCATCCTTCCCTCTTTTCGGTAAATAATCAGCAGGCTCAGACGATATCGTTGCGGATCAGATCGTCATAGCTCTCCCGGCGGACCACGGTCTCCACCTTGCCGTCCTCCCGGATCAGCAGGATGGGCGGACGGGGCACCCGGTTATAGTTGGACGCCATGGAATAGTTATAAGCGCCAGTGGCGAAGACGCAGAGGATATCGTCTGCCTTGGCAGTCTGGAACTTCAGATCCCTGGCCACCAGATCGCCGCTCTCGCAGCAGCGGCCGGCAATGGTCTGGACCTTGTCCCGGGGCGCGTTAGCCCGGTTGGCCACAACGGCGTCATACTGGGCCTGATAGAGGGCAAAGCGGGGGTTGTCGGGCAGACCGCCATCGACGGAGACATAGGTCCGGGCGTCCTTGATGTCACGGACGGAGCCCACGGTATACAGCGTGCAGCCGGCGGTGCAGACCACGCTGCGGCCCGGCTCGATGACGATCTCGGGGATCTCCCGGCCCAGCTTGGCAGCTTCCTCCCGCATGACCTCGCCCACGGCGTCGATCTTCTCGCCGAAGGTGCCCGGCTCATCGGTTGGCATATACTTCACGCCGAAGCCGCCGCCGATGATCATTTCATCCATGTGGACGCCCATCTCCTTCTCCATTTTGCAGAAGAAATCGAACATGATGCGGGCCGCCTTGGCGAAGCCGTCGACGCTGAACACCTGGGAGCCGATATGGCAGTGGATGCCGGCGAAATCCAGATGCTTGTGCTCCAGGATATATTTTGCAAGGCGCATGGCCTCGCCATCCTTGATGCCAAAGCCGAACTTGCTGTCGTTCTGGCCGGTGGAGATAAACTCATGGGTATCTGCATGAACGCCGGGCTTGACGCGGAACAGTACCCGCTGATGCTTGCCCTTGGCAGCGCAGATGGCCTCCAGACGGTCCACCTCTTCAAAGGCGTCGATGATGACGGAGCCGATGCCGCAGTCCACGGCCATCTCCAGCTCGGAGACCGTCTTGTTGTTGCCGTGGAAGTGCAGATGCCGGGGATCGAAGCCCGCCTTCAGCGCCGTATAAAGCTCGCCGCCGGAGACCACGTCCGCATGGATGCCCTCGCTGGCCAGAATGGGATAGATGAACCGGGCGCACAGGGCCTTGCTGGCGTAGGCGACCTTATAGCGCTCGCCGAAATTGCGGCGCATGGCCTGGGTAAAATGGCGGCAGTTCTGCCGGATCTGTCCCTCGCTCATAACATAGGCAGGGGTGCCGTATTCCCGGGCGACCTCCACCAGGTCCACATTGTCCAGGCAAAGATGGCCGTCGTCCCGGATGGTAAAGCGATCGCTGTAGTAGGTATTCATGTCAGTTTTCCTCCAATGCTTCTTGTATCTCTGCGCATAATAGATCCCGATTGGTTCCCTTTTCCGCGGAAAAGGCGATGAGGGTCTCCCCTTCTGTCAGCTGAAGCGTTTCCCGGATGCGGGCCAGATTTGGCTCCACCTCCGATTTTTTCAGCTTGTCCAGCTTGTTGGCCACAACGGTCAGGGGCTTGCCGTAATACCGGGCCCATTCCGCCATGGCCACATCGTCCGCCGTTGGCTTGTGCCGGGCGTCGATGATCATATAGATTCGGGCGATCTGCGCCCGGTCGGCCTCAAAATACTGTTCGATCAGCCGGGAATACCGTTCCCGCTCTGCCTGAGAGGTCTTGGAATAGCCATAGCCCGGCAGATCCACCAGCCAGCCCCGGCCCTCCACCTGAAACAGGTTGACAAAGACCGTCTTCCCCGGCACAGAGCTGACCCGGGCAAAGCCCTTTTTGCCCACCACCCGGTTCAGCGTGGAGGATTTTCCCACATTGGACCGGCCGGCAAAGACCACCCGGCGCTGCGTATCCCGGGGGAAATCCCCGGGCTTTGCGGCGGAGCGGATAAATACCGTGTTTTTGAAATCCATCACGCCACCCTCACTGCCGGATGGCCGGGGCGGGCCGGTTTTTCCCTGTCGGGGGGATCACCGCAGGCGCAGCCGCCTTGGTCTCCGGCGCGGCAGACGCCTGATGCAGGCCGAACACGGTGTCCAGCACCTGATCCATATGGCTGACCAGGACGAAGGACACGCTTTCCTTCACCAGCGGATCCACTTCCTCCAGATCCTTCCGGTTTTCCGCCGGGATCAGGACGGTGGTTGCGTGGTTGCGCCAGGCCGCCATGGATTTTTCCCGCAGGCCGCCGATGGGCAGCACTCTGCCCCGCAGCGTGATCTCGCCGGTCATGGCGATATTCTTGGGGACCGGCCTTCCGGTAAGGGCGGAAAAGACCGCCGTCGCCGTGGTGATGCCGGCAGAAGGCCCGTCCTTGGGAACGGCTCCCTCCGGGAAATGAATGTGGATGTCCTTTTTCGCCGGGAAATCCTCCGGCAGACCCAGCTGCTGGGTGCGGCTGCGGAGATAGGTGATGGCCGCATGGGCGGATTCCTTCATTACATCGCCCAGATTGCCCGTGATCTCCAGCTTGCCGGAGCCGGGCACGGCGGCCGCCTCCACCTCCAGCATCTCGCCGCCGGCGGCAGTCCAGGCAAGGCCGTTGACCACGCCCACCTCCGGCTCCTCCAGCGGCTTCTCCATGGGAAAGATGGGAACGCCCAGATAGTCCGGCAGGTTCTGAACGGTAAAGTGCAGCGAGCGCTTTCCCGTTTCCGTCATATATTTCGCCGTCTTGCGGCAAAGCTTTGCGATGAGCCGCTCCATGGTGCGGACGCCGGCCTCCCTGGTGTAGCAGGTGATGAGCATCTGCAGGGCCTCGTCGTCCAGCCGCAGGTTCTGGGTTCGGAGCCCATGCTTCTTCAGCTGCTTCGGGATCAGGTGCTTCCGGGCAATGCGGATCTTTTCCACATCAGTATAGCCCGGCAGGTCGATGATCTCCATCCGATCCAGCAGCGGGCCGGGGATGTTGCTCTTATCATTGGCGGTGGTGATAAACAGAACGTCGCTGAGATCAAAGGGAAGCTCCACAAAATGATCCCGGAAGGCGCTGTTCTGCTCGGTATCAAAGACCTCCAGCAGCGCGGAGGAGGGATCGCCCTTGTAATCGCTGCCCAGCTTGTCGATCTCGTCGATAAGGATCAGGCAGTTGCGGCTGCCCGCCTGCCGCAGGGCGGTGATGATCCGGCCGGGCATGGAGCCGATATAGGTCTTCCTGTGGCCCCGGATCTCCGCCTCGTCCCGAACGCCGCCCAGGCTCAGCCGGGCATAGTCCCTGCCCATACAGCGGGCGATGGAGCGGGCGATGGAGGTCTTGCCCACGCCCGGAGGGCCGGCCAGACAGAGGATCTGGCCCTTGACGCTGCCGGTGAGGGTCTTGACGGCGAAAAACTCCAGAATGCGCTCCTTGACCTTTTCCAGGCCGGTATGGTCCTCGTCCAGAATGGCCCGGGCCTTCTGCAGGTCGGTATTTTCCTTTTTGACCTCCGTCCAGGGCAGATCCAGACAGACGTCCAGATAAGTGCGGGAAACGCCGCTCTCCGGAGAGGTGGGCTGCATTTTGCCCAGACGCCGGGCTTCCTTCACGAGCTTTTCCCGGACCTCCTCCGGCAGGCTCTTGCTCTGGATCTTCTGAAGGTATTCCTGCGCTTCGGAAAGCGCGTCCTCCCCTTCGCCCAGCTCCTCGCTGATGACCTTCAGCTGCTCCCGCAGGTAATAATCCCGCTGGCCCTTGTCCATGGAATCCTTGACCTTCTCCTGAATATCCTGCTCCAGGCGGAGGATCTCGTTTTCACGGGAGAGGAAATGCAGCAGCAGGCCCATGCGTCTGCGGGGATCCTGGGTCTCCAGCAGCTGCTGCTTTTGCTCAAAGGACATCTGCGTGTTCTGGGCGATATAATCGGAAAGCGGGCCGGGTTCTCTGGCGCCCACCACCCGCATGACCACATCGCTGGCCATTTGCGGCACCAGCGATGCATATTCCATAAAAAGCTCCTGGGCCTGACGCACCATGGCGAGATCGCGCTTTGTGGCGCGGGAGACCTTCATTTCGGGCAAAAGCTCGATATCCGCCAGCAAAAAGGGCTCCGTCTGCGTGACCTGGCGCAGCAGCGCCCGATCCAGCCCCTCCACCAGCACGCGAATGCTGTCGCCGGGGATCTTCAGGATCTGGCGGACCTTGCAGTAAGCGCCCATGCCGAACAGATCTTCCTGGGCGGGATCGTCCACGGAAATGTCTCTCTGCGTGACCAGAAAGATCCTCTGGCCGTTGGCCATGGCATATTCCATGGCCTGAATGGACTTTTGCCGGCCCACGTCAAAGTGGAACAGCGCGCCGGGAAATACAGTAATCCCCCGCAAGGCCAGCGTCGGCGCCTGGCTTACGACCTGATTGACTGCAATGGTTGATTTCATGTGGTTCCTCCTGTGGAAATGACCAGATAGACATACTTAGATTACTATAGTTTATCATAACAAAAGGCATATTTCAAGTGATTTCCAACGGTTCTGAAAAGTTCAAACGCGGCGGATGCCGCAGGCGCTTTTCTGTCGGGCGCGGCGCTTTTCCGGCACCTTTCCGCCCGCCGGGGAATAGATTGGTAGCGAAGATGCTCTTCAAATCTGATCAGGAGGTTCCGCTTATGCCTGAAAGAGTTTCCCCCGGCCCGCTCCGCGGCAATCCGCCGCCCCGGGAGGCCGTTTGCATCCATACCAGAAAGGTCTACGATTCCTGCCGGGACAAAGAGTGCCTGCAGGACCTGCGCGTCTATCTCACCGCGTCCTCCCAGGCCATCCTGGAAAGCGCCATCAACGTCAAGCCCCAGAGCGCCAAGCTGCTTTGGACCTACATCGACGTGGAGCCCATCAGCTACAACCGTGGCTTCTACACGGTAGATGTGAAATACTTCTACCGGGTGGACTGCGACGCCTTCTCCGGCGTTGGCCGTCCCCGCCAGATCCATGGGCTTGCCACCTTCGACAAGCGCACGGTCCTCTTCGGCAGCGAGGGCAGCGCCCGGATCTTCAGCTCCGACTACGTGGCCAACGCCCAGGACATCCAGAACATCGAGCGCACCAATCTGCCCGTGGCGGTGGTGGAGGTGGTGGATCCCGTGTGTCTGGGCTGCAAGATGGTAGACACCTGCTGCGACAGCTGCTCCGGCGCCGTTCCCGCCTCCGATATCCCTGCGGATATCTGCAGCTGCTTCGACGAGGATCTGGTGATCTCTTCCGAGGGCCGCCAGCTGTTCGCCACGCTGGGCCAGTTCAGCATCACCAAGCTGGAGCGCAGCATCCAGCTGCTGATGCCCGCCTACGATTTCTGCATGCCCCAGAAGGAATGTGCCGGCGACCCGGACGATCCCTGCGCCCTGTTCCAGAATTTCCAGTTTCCGGTGGATGAGTTTTTCCCGCCGAAGGTCAGCGATTTCGTCTCCCCCGCGTCCGCTTCCGGCGGCAGCGCCGGCTGCAGCAGCTGCGGCCAGAGCCAGCAGAACGCGGCGTCCCCTACCGGCGGATGCTGCGGCAGCGGCAGTCTTTCCCGCCGCCGCTGAGCGGCAGGCCCGCGCAGACAGCATAAAAGCCCGGACAGCATCGGCTGTCCGGGCATGGCTCGTTTCTTCTCCGAGCGCTGTTACAGCAGCATGAGACCCTTCTTGCTGTAGGTGGTGGGGGTGCTGGTCTTCTGCCCCTCCAGCCACTCGTCGAACCGGTCGCTCTCGATGGTGCTCTTGATGTCGGAACGATACTTCAGGCCCTCCCGCTCCACGAAATACATGATGTGGTAGCCATAGGTGGTCTCGACGATATCGTTGTCGCCGGGCTGGCGGACGGCATCGAAGCACCAGTCGTTGAACTCCGTGACCATCTGGCCCGGATAAACGCCTTCATACAGGCCGCCGTCGGAGGCGGAGCCGTCCTCGCTGTATTCCTTGGCCAGCGCAGCAAAGGAATCCTCGGTCTTCTCGCCGCTCTTCCACTGCTCATAGACCTGCTCGGCCTTGGCCTTCACCTCTGCATTGGCGGCGTCAATCTCGGCGATGGTGGTCTCATCGGCATCGGAAGCGGCGGTCTCGGTCTGGAACAGGATATGGCGGACGGCAACAGTATAATCCTCAGATACATGGCGATCCAGGAACAGGCAGACCGTATAGCACTTGTTGTCCTCGTCCTCCACCAGCGTGGCGTCGCCGGCCTTGCGTTCGGCGTCCTTGAGCCAGTCGCCGGAGACGCCGCTCAGACTGGAGATCTTGGACTCCTTATACAGCGCCGTCTCAAAGCTCTCATCGCTGTTGTCGATATTGGCCAGGACGGCCTCGTCGAAGTTGCTGCCATCGGCAGCCAGCGCCGCGTAAATGGCATTGGCGGTCTTTTCCGCTTCCTTCCTGGAGGCGGTGGTCTTGGCCTGGGCGTCCTCCTCGCTGGTAGGCGCGCCCTCCTCCGTGCTGGAGGCGTCATAGGTGAAGGTCTCGTACTTCACCTCGTAAGCGTAATAATCCGCCACGTCATAGCTGTCCTTGTTCTCCTCGTAATAGGCGTCGATGTCCGCATCGGTGATGCCAAAGCCCTCCAGCAGAGAATCGTAATAGGTGGAGGCCAGCGCGCGCTTAGCCCGATAGGTCTCCACATCAGACTTCCGGATGCCGGTGCCGAAGGCCAGAGAGATATACTTGCTCAGGCTGTAGCCATAGGAATCCGCAGCCTCCTGGATGTTGACCATGAACTCATCCACCTCCTGCTGACGGGTTTCGGAGACGGTCATGCCCTGCTCCTTGGCCCGCTGATAGAGGATGCTCACCTGCTGGGCGGTGTTTTCCGCCTGCTCCAGGAAGTATTCCTTCCAGGTCTTGCTGGAATCAAAGAGACAGCTCTGGGCATCGAAGGCAGCGCTGCTGGTATCGTAGCCGTACATCTGCAGATAATAGCCGTTGCTGTTCATAAAGCTGGCCCGGGTGTCGGCGTAGAACTGCTTGAGCTCCGCCGCGGAGATATTGTCCTTGCCCACGGTCATCGCAGTAGTGCTGCGGGCCAGGATGCCGGTGCCGGAAACAATGGCATAGCCGAGCGCCAGCACGCACAGCACAGCCACCGCGATCAGGGTGATCTTGATGCCGATGCCGGTCCCCTCGCTATTTTTCCGGCTGGGATTGTTGGACTTTGCCATATTCTTATCCATCCTTGCTGAAAGATTTTGACGGCGGCATCGGGCTTGCCGTGCTGCAATCATGACAATTATCCGTGCTGCGGCGGCAAAAGTCAACCCCTTTTTTGCAATTGAAACATAAATTTTATTTAAAAAGTCCTCGTTTTTTGACGGAGATTTTCAAAAAAGGGCTTGCAATCTAACTTTTCTTGTGTTATGATTGCTGATGCGAAAAGTTATCAGCAGCGAGGTGAGAAGAAATGAAAGAGGGTATCCATCCCAACTACCGTGTCACCACCGTGAAGTGCGCCTGCGGCAACGAGTTCCAGGTCGGCTCTACGAAGGAGAACATCCGTGTTGAAATTTGCAATCAGTGCCATCCCTTCTATACCGGCAAGCAGAAGCTGGTCGATACCGGCGGACGCGTTGACCGCTTCAAGAAGCGTTTCAACCTGGAAAACAAGTAATCACTGCCAGATGATAGAGCGGCGCCTGATCTCCGGGCGCCGCTTTTTTCAGCGTATCACCCACGACAGGAGGCGTTTCCCATGAGCATGCTGGAAAAGCGGGAAAATGTGCGCGGCCGGTGCCTTTTGGTTGGTCTGGCCTGCGACAGCACTGCGGATTTTGAAAACTCCGATGAAATCACCATGGCGGAGCTGGCCGAGCTGGTGAAGACCGCCGGCGGCGAGACCGTCATGACCGCCATGCAGAACAAGCACACCCCCGATCCCCACACCTTCATCGGCGAAGGCAAGGCGGCGGAGCTGAAGGAGCTCATCGCCGCAAACGAGATCGACCTGACCATCGTTGACAACGAGCTTTCTCCCTCCCAGAGCCGGGCGCTGGAGGAGGCGCTTTCCTGCCGGGTCATCGACCGCAGCGGCCTGATCCTGGATATTTTTGCCGACCGGGCCCGGACGGCGGAGGGTAAGCTGCAGGTGGAGCTTGCCCAGTATCAATATCTCCTGCCCCGGCTCACGGGCATGTGGACCCATCTGGTCCGGCAGACGGCCTCCGGCGGCTCCTCCCCCATCGGCACCCGCGGCCCCGGCGAGACCCAGCTGGAGACCGACCGGCGGCACATCCGCCGCAAGATCCAGCGTCTGCAGGAGGACATCCGCGATCTGCAGCGGGTCCGGGCTACCCAGCGCAGCAAACGGGAAAAGAACGAGATCCCGCTGATCTGCATCGTGGGCTACACCAACGCGGGCAAATCCACCCTGCTCAACGCCCTCACCGGCGCGGAGGTCCACGCGGCAGACCGGCTGTTTGACACGCTGGACCCCACCACCCGCCTGCTGCACACCCAGCAGATGGGCGACCTGCTGTTTTCCGACACGGTGGGCTTTATCCGCAAGCTTCCCCATCATCTGATCGACGCCTTCCGCTCCACGCTGGAGGAGCTGACCTATGCGGACGTGCTGCTCCATGTGGTAGACGCCAGCGATGAGCAGTGGCGGCTGCAGAGCCAGGTGGTGGAGGAGCTGATCTCTCAGCTGGGCGCGGAAAAAACGCCCCGCATCCTGCTTTTCAACAAGGCCGACCGGCTGCGGGAGGATCAGCTGCCCCGGGAAACCGGCGCGCTCTTCTGCTCCGCCCTGAAGGGGCTGGGGCTGGAGCAGATCGTCGACCGGATCTGTCAGGTGCTGGGAGAAGACCTGCACACGGTGGACTTCGTCCTTCCCTATGCCCAGGCGCAGCTGCTGGATTATCTTTACCGGGCGGCCAACGTGCGCCGGGCGGATTATGTGGAGACGGGCATCCATGTGGAGGCCGTCGTGGACGAAAAGGTCTTCGGCCGGCTGCAGGAGGTGCTCCCGCCGGAGCAAAGGAGAAAGCATGAAGAATTTTAAGGTCCCATGGCAGGAGGCGGAGGTAGAGTATATCGAGAAAAAATCCCGTTTCCTCGGCCATATCTATAAAATTCAGACGCCGGAGCAGGCGCAGGAGATCCTGGCCGCCGTGCGCAAAACCTATTGGGACGCCAGCCACAATGTTTATGCCTACGTGCTGCAGAGCGGCGTCATGCGCTTTTCCGACGATGGCGAGCCGCAGGGGACCTCCGGCATGCCAACGCTGGAGGTACTCAAGAAGGAAGCAGTGTTTGATGTGATGTGCGTCACCACCCGGTATTTCGGCGGGACGCTGCTGGGGGCAGGCGGTCTCGTCCGGGCCTACAGCCACACCTGCAAGCTGGCGCTGGACGCCGCAGGACAGGCCATGATGCAGACCTTTGCCCGCATCCGGCTGGACTGTCCCTATCCCCTGCTGGAGCAGGTCCGGCGGCTGCTTCCGCTGTTTGAAGCGGAGGAGACCGGCGCTGTGTTCGGCGTCTCCGTGGAGCTGACGGCGGCGCTGCCGGCCGAGCGGCTGCCCGCCCTTTCCGCGCAGCTTTCCGAGCTCACCGCCGGCAGGCTCCGGCCCATTCCCGACGGCGAGGAATGGGTGGCGAAAAAACTTTGATCCATTTGGCTCCCGTGAAAATAGAAGCGTCCGCAGAAGATCCTGCGGACGCTTTGTCTTTGAAGCTGCAGTTATTTCAAAAGGACGCCCTTTCCCGTCCGCAAAAACCAGACCCATTTTTCCGCCACAGGCCGGCCAAAGACCGCTTCCGCCGCCTTTTGATAGAGGTCGAGCTGCAGCGCATGCTCCTTTGCCTGCGTTTCCTCCTGTCCGGGCGTCACCCGGTCTGTTTTGAAGTCCACGACGGTCAGGCCCTGCTCCTCAAAGAGCACCAGATCCATGGCGCCGTTCAGCAGGATCTGCTCCCCCGCCGGGCCGTTTTCCAGCAGCGCGTCTGCAGCCAGCAGAACGCTGAACTCATATTCCCGCAAAACGCGTCCGGCCTTTTCCGCTCTTTCAGCCAGCTCCGACCGGGCGAAGGCAGCCACAGGCTCCGGCAGAAGCAGGCGCTCCTGCTCCTCCGTCAAAAATCCCTTCTGCCGCAGCAGCGCCGCCTGCCGCAGGACGCCCTCCGCCGTCTGGCATTCCCGCAGCTCCGCCCGGCACAGCAGCCTATGCATGGCCGTTCCCCTGGCCGCGGCATCGGGATCCGGGCGGCGCAGCGGCGAAGGATGGTGGTCCCGCGCCCTGGGCCGTTCCGGTGCGCCGAAGATCTCGCCGGTCTCCGGGATGAACTTTTTCAGGCCGGTGGGCGTCAGCTTGGAGGGCAGCGCCGCCGCCGCCAGATGGGCATAACGCTCCATGCTTTTGGCAGCCAGCGCATCCAGCGCTTTCTGCTCCGGTCCCAGCGCCGCTTCGTCCTGCAGGCTGTGCCGGAGCGGCACAGCCCCGGCCTCCGGACCGATCTCCTCCAGCTGATCCGGCCGATAGATCCGGCAGACCAGCCGTTCTGCCGTACCGTCCGTTCCCAGCGGGAAGCTTTCCGTGCAAAGAGCCCGCAGCGCGCCGCCGGCAGGATGCGTCAAAAGCGCTGCCAGCAGCCAGCGCATGGCGTTGTCCTGGGCGGCCAGCCAGGCCGGGGCCGGCACGCCGCCGCTCTCCCGGGCGATCTTCTGCACCTGCTCGGTGAGCTTGCCGCCAGACATCACCAGTATCAGCTTCTGCCGGGCCCGGGTCATGGCCACATAAAGCTTGCGCAGCTCCTCGCTCCGCAGCTCCCCCCGGGTATAGATCCTGATGGCCTGCTGCAGCTGCGTGTGATATTCGGCGTGCTCCGCCGGGCGGCGGAGCCGGAAGCCCAGGCCCAGATCCGGATGGAACATCACCGGCTTTCTCAGGTCCTCCTGATTGAACTGCTTGGAAAGATCCGGAACGATAACGAAGGGATATTCCAGGCCCTTGGATCGGTGGATGCTCATCAGCTGCACGCCGGTGCGCTCGCCCTCCGGCGGATCCAGATCCTTGTCCTCCGTCAGCTTTTGATCCATCCACCGCAAAAAGGCCCCCAGCCCGCCGGAAGCGCCGTCAAAGGGCCGGGCCAGCTCCAATAGGCGGCTCAGATTGCGCACCCGGGCCGGGCCCTGATCCAGCGCGCCAAACACGCTTTCCGCTCCGGTCAGGCTGTAGATCTGCCGGAGAAGCGCGGAAACGGGCCGCTCTCTGGCGCTTTCGGTATAGCGCTCCAGATCCAGCAGCAGCCGGGTGCACAGCGGCTCAGATGCCGCCAGCGCGTTCAGTCCGTCGATCAGATCGCCCTCCCCCGCCGCCAGCCGCAGCCTTGCCAGCAGATCCGGCGAGGCCAGATACAGCGGCGAGCGCAGCACGGAGACCAGAGGGATATCCTGCCGCCTGTTCCAGATCAGCCGCAGCAGCGAGAGCATCACCGAGACCTCCACCGTCCCGAAAAACGCGCCGCCGCTGCCGCCGCAGGGGAGCTTTTCCTCCAGCAGCGCCTTTTGAAAGATCGGTGCCTTATTGGAAAAGGAGCTGAGCAGGATGGCAACATCCTCCGGCCGGGCAGCCCGGACGGAGCCGTCCTTTTCCGTCACAGTCTCCTCCACCAGCAGCCGCTTCACCCGCTTTGCCGTCAGGCGGGCTTCCAGAACGCTGCGCCGCTCCTCCTCCTCGCCGGACTTTTCACCGCAGTCCAGCAGCAGGACCTCCGAGGGCTGGCAGCCCGGCTGATCGGTGCAGCGGAGCCGCTGCTCCCCGTCGTAATCCACACCGCCGAACTCCCGCGTCATCAACCGGGAAAAGCAAAAATTGCAAAGCTCCAAAACCTCCTGCCGGGAACGGAAGTTTTGGTTCAACGCCAGCCTGTGCCGGCTGCCGCCGGCCTTTTCACAGGGCTCTGAGGACAGATAGCGGTCCAGAAAGATATCCGGATCCGCCAGGCGGAAGCCATAGATGCTCTGCTTCACGTCCCCCACGAAAAAGGCGCTGTCTCCCGCCTGCCGCAGGGCGTTGAAGATCTGCTCCTGGATCTCGTTGGTGTCCTGATATTCGTCTACCAGCAGCTCCCGGATCCCCCGGCGAAGCTCCGATGCCAGCGGCGAGGGGCTGCCGTCCTCCGCCTGCAGAAGATGGAGGGCCAGATGCTCCAGATCGCTGAAATCCAGCAGGTTTTTCTGCCGCTTCAGCGCCTGATACTGCTCTGTGAACTGCCGGGTCAGGCGGCAAAGCGCTTCCGCCATGGGACGAGTCTCCCGGCCCTCTGCCAGCGTCCGGCGCGCATCGCTGAAATAGACCTCCTTCTTCAGCTGGGGCACCAGCGCGGCAAACCGGTCCTTTCCCGCCTTGATCCGCGCTACAAACGCCTTGTCCTCATAGCGGCAGGGCGTCAGACGGCCCTTGTCAAAGGTCTCCAGGCATGCGCAGGCTGTGTCCCAGCCCTGCCGGATGCTCTCCCGCAGGCGCAGGCCAAAGGCCCGGTACCGCTCCAGCGTTGCACCGTATTTTTCCCAGACCTCCGGCACCGTCTCCGCCTCCGCGCAGGTCCGCTCCAGCGCGGAAAGCTCATATTCCAGCCGGGAAGCGGCGGCGGCCTGCAGATACCTGCCCCAGCCGCTGGCCTCCGGTCCGGCGGCGCAAAGCTCCGGCAGCAGCGCCAGCATCCGCTCCGGCGCTGGATGGCTGCGCAGACGCTCATACAGCGCCAGCACCGCTTCCCCCAGCTTTTCATCCGAGCGGCCTTCCGTCAGGCTTTCGCAGAGGGTGCGGAAATCCGCCGCGCCCTGGGCATAGGCCTCCTCCAGCACTGCGGAAAGCGCCTGCTCCTTCAGCAGGGCGCATTGGGTCTCGTCGGCCAGGCGGAAATCCGGGTCCACGCCGCAGAGGGAAAAATGCTCCCGCAGCAGGCTCTGGCAGAAGGAATGGACCGTCTGGATCCGGCTGCTCCCCAAAAGGGCCAGCTGACGCCGCAGACCGCTGTCCTCCGGCCGCTCCGCCAGCCGGCGGTGAAGCTCGTCGCTGATCTTGGAGCGCATCTCCGCGGCGGCGGCGTTGGTAAAGGTCACCACCAGAAGCTCGTCGATCCCGCAGGGATCCTTGGGATCGGTGATCCATTCCAGCACCCGCTGCACCAGCACTGCAGTCTTGCCGGAGCCCGCCGCAGCAGAAACGATAAGACTGCCGCTTCTGCTTTGGATCGCAGCCTGCTGCTGCTTTGTCCATGTTACCTGGCTCACAGCCATTCCTCCTCTCCCTCCGGCCCATTTTTACGGAGCCGTTCCTCTTCCTCTTTTTCCAGCAGCTCCCGGACCTCCTTGTCCTTCAGCTTCGGCAGATAGCGCAGGCAGTCCTTTTCCATGGTGGTGTCAAAATGGCAGGCCTCCCGGAAATCGCAGAACCTGCAGACGCTATCCTTCCAGCTGATCCGGTAGGGATCCGCCTCGATATCGCCGGCGCTGATCTGCCGGGCGATCCGCCGGAGGGTCTCCTCCGTTTTATGCAGAAGGCTGTTCAGCTGCAGCGCCGAAACCTGAGAGGACGCTTCGGTAAAGGATCCGTCCTTCTTCAGCGACACCGGCAAAAAGCGGAACCGTCCGCCGTGCTCCATGGCCTCCAGCAGGTCTCCATCGTCCCGCACCAGCCCGATGCGCCGCAGTTCCTGATCCAGCCGGCTCTGAAACTGTTCGTCCGTCTCGTCGGCTTCCCGGAAAAGGTAGGGCGTCTTTGCCGGCACATACAGCGCGCCGCAGGGCTCGATCCGCTGCGCCCGGCCGCCGGCCAGCCGTTCCAGCGCGGCAGGACCGCTTTGCTTCAGCATCATCAGATAAAGGAACATCTGCAGGTTCAGTCCGGAGAGCACATCGGAAAGGCGAAACTCCTTTTTTCCCGTCTTGTAGTCCACCACCTTCAGGTAGAGCGTATTGCCGCGAAGATAGCCATCCACCCGGTCGATCTTTCCGCTGACGGACAGGGTGACGTCTCCCTCCCGCAGCGTCAGCGGCGGCAGATCCCCGTGGTTCCGGCTGAAGTTCAGCTCAAAGCACACCGGACGGAATGCCCCGGCCTGGATCTCCTCCCATACATTTCCGGCGATCTGGCAGACCATCTTCCCTGTCTCCGCGAAAAGCGCCAGAAACCGGGCGGAGCGCGGCCCGGGCGGAAGCTGGGTCTCCAGATAATCATTCACATGTTTTGCGGCCAAGGCCTCCGGAACGGCGTCCGGCATGCGGCAAAGCTCCTGCACGGTATGCTCCATCACATAATGCACAAAGGTCCCGATCTCCGGCGCGCCGAAGCGGGCCTGCCGCCGGGGCTGGGCCTTCAGGCCATACTGCATGAAATAGGAGAACCGGCAGGTGGAGACCTTTTCCAGCCTGGACGCAGTCATACTCAGCTGGCCGCCGTAAAGCTGCCGCACCAGCGCCGGATCGCGCACCGGCCCCCGGGGAGCGCGGTCGTAGGCCCGCAGGCTCCGGAGAAACGCCGCCTGCTCCGGCCATGCCGTGATGGCGGAAAGGGCTGTTTTTTCCACGGGAGAAGCAGAAAGCTCATTCGCTTTACACGCCGTCTCCATCAAAGGTCTTTTTGCCGTCAGACGCAGCTGCTCCAGGGCCTCCTGCTGCTTTGGCGTGATGCTGCAGAGCTGAGCGATCCGGCGAAAAAGATAGCTTTGCCGGCAGGGCGAGCCGTCCGGCAGACGATGGGGGCAGGTCACCGCAAGGCTTTCCGCCGGGGCGGACACCGCCCTTGCCGCGCAGCACTGCTGCTGCCAGGCCCGTTCCTCCGCCTTTTGGGTCAGCTCGATGCCCAGGCGCTCCAGCGCGGCCCGGTCTTCCTCGCCAAGAATGCTCAGGCTGGGCTTTTCCGGCGGAAAGATGCCCTCCTGCCCGCCCACAACGACCACATGGCGCAGCCGCTCCTCCGGCAGACGCTCAAAGGAGACTGCCAGGACGCTGTCCAGCGAAGGCGGGATCGCGGAAACATCATATTGCCGCAGCACCAGCTTCAGCAGTCTGAGCAGCTCCCGCCGGTCCAAGGGCTCCTGCGCCAGCGCCGCAGAAAACTGCTCCAGCGCATTCTGCAGGATCTGATACAGCTGCGCCGTCTCTGCGGCCTCCCGTCCAAGTCCGGCAAGCTGAAGGGTTTTACAGCGTTCTTCCAGGCGCTCCTCCAGGCAGATCTGTTCATAATGCGCCTGCAGCGCGGCAGCGAACTGGCCGCCTGTTTTTGCATTTGCCAGCGCCTGCCGGAACGGCTCCAGCCAGGCTGCGATCCTGCCGCGAAGCGCCTCCAGCGCCGCCAGCCGCTCCGCCTCGTCCCGGGCGGGAAGCCCATAGCCGCAGGTGGGGGCCGTGAAGGGCTCCAGCCAGCGCCGGCCCTTGATCTGCCACTGGTAGCAGTAATTTTCCAGCCGGTCCAGCCCGTCCCGCGGAACGCCGCACAGGCCGCAGCGCAGCCAGGAGATCACGCTTTCAAAGGACAGGCCGTCCTCCAGCGCTTCCAGTGCCCCCAGCGCCGCCGCCAGCGCAGGCTTTTGCAGCAGATCGGTCTTTTCGCTGAGAAAAAGGGGAATTTCATACTTTTCAAAGGCAGCGGACAGCATTGGGCCATATTGCTCCAGATCGCCGCACACCACGGCCATCTCCCGCAGCCGGACGCCGGAAAGGGCCTTCTGCCGCAGCAGGGCGGCAGCCAGCTCACACTCCTCCTCCATTCCGGAAGGCTCGTAAAGCTGAACAGCTTTACAATCATTCCAGCCAGCTGCTTTGCTGTCATATAGAGCTTCTCCCAGCGCCGCAATGACGGGATCCTTCCCCGCCGGATCCGGCGGGAGCGCCTGCTGTACCGTCTCCACGCCGCAGCGGGCTGCCATGCGCCGCAGCCGCTCCACGGTCTTTCGCTGCTCCCCATAGATCAGCCGGTCTTTGCCCAGCTGCAGCGCCGCCGTCATGCCCTCCGAAGCGCGCAAGAGCGCCTCCAGCATGGTATATTTCTGGGCCGTAAAGCCCTCAAAGCCCAGAATAAACAGCTCCGTCTCCCGCACAAGGCCGCTCTCCCCCAGCCGCGCCGCAGCCAGATCGATCCGCGCAGAGGGATCCAGCGGTCCGTTTTGGCAAAACGCCAGGTATTGGGCGTAGATCAGCCCCAGATCGTGCAGCTTGGGCGACATTTCCTCCGCCTGCAGCAGCGCTTCCGCCGAAACGGAGCAGGCCTGCAGCTCCCTGGCCGCCTCCACCAGCTTTTCCGTGAGCTGGGGCCTGCCCGCCTTTCGGTAATACTGCAGCGAGGAGCGCACCGCCGTCAGCGCCCGGTGCATGGTGAGGACCTGTCCGCCGGCGTCCATGGTCACCGCGCCGAAGCCCGCCGCCTCCAGAACATCGTCTGTCAGCTTGCTGAAGGTGGTCACCTGGGCATATTCTCCCGCCCGGTTGCCGCAGCAGGCCAGAAGCGCCCGCTCCATCTGATGAGAGCCGCTTTCCGGCACCAGCAGCAGCGAGCGCAGCCCGCGCTCTGCCCGGGAGCGGATCCGCTCCAGCAGCGCCTGTCTTCCGTCCGCGCCGGGCGCATAGGTCCATAGGGTCAGCATGGTCTCGCCTCCAGAGTCTTTTTTGCTATTTTATCACAGTTTCCGCCGCTTGGCACCTGTTTTTCACAAAAAGTCACCCCAACGCCCCTTTGCGCCCGCCCTTTTCTTGACCTGCCGCAGGATACCGGTTATAATAGGCTTGATCGTATCAAGCGATCCCCGAAGCATTCTGGAGGCCTGTTATGAAAATATTCCATGTTGCCGGCGGCGGCGACCGCGGCGGCGCGAAGACCCATATCCTTGCTCTCTGCTCCCGGCTGCAAAAGGAGCACGACCTGCAGCTGATCAGCCTGCGCTCCGGTGATTTTCCGGAGTCGGCCCAGGCGGCCGGCATCCGCACCACCACCTTTTTTTCCTGGTTCGTGCCCTATGATTATTACCGTCTGATCCGGAAGGTCCGGCGGGAAAAGCCGGAGATCGTCCATTGCCACGGCGCAAAGGCCAACATTGCAGGCCTCCTGGTCAAGCTCTTCTGCCATACCACGGTGGTCTCCACCGTCCACAGCGACTATCAGCTGGATTATCTCAGCTCGCTGCCCAAGCGGCTCTCCATCGGCTTTCTGAACGCCCGGGCCCTGCGGCATATCGACTATTATGTCACCGTCTCCGAGCTGTTCAAGCAGATGCTCATTTCCCGGGGCTTTGACCCGCTGCGGTGTATGGTCATCTACAACGGTCTGGATTTTCAGGACAAGGCGGAGCCCTTCGACAAAGAGGCCTGGCTCCGGCAGGCCGGCATTGATTACCAGCCCGGGGACGTGGTCCTGGGGATCCTGGCCCGGCTGACGCCGGTAAAGGACATTCCAACCCTGCTCCACGCCTTTGCCCAGGCCCGGAAGGAAGATCCGCGGCTCAAGCTGCTCATCGGCGGCGACGGAGAAGACGCGGAAAAGCTCAAGGCCCTGGCCCGGCAGCTAAAGCTGGGCAGCAGCGTCAGCTTTATGGGCTGGGTCACCGATGTAAAGCACTTTTTTGCCGCCTGTGATATCGACGTGCTGTGCTCCATCTCCGAATCCTTCCCCTATTCCATTCTGGAGGGCGTTCGCGAGGGCTGTGCGGTCATCACCTCCGACGTGGGCGGCATGCGCCGCCTGATCGAGCAGGGCGAGAGCGGCTATATCTTCCAGCCGGGCGACCGGGAGGCCTTTGCCCGGTATATTCTGGAGCTTTCCCGGGATGCGGAAAAGCGCCGCGCCTTTGCGCAGAAGCTCTATAAAAGAGCGTCGCAGCTCTATTCTCTGGACAGCATGGCCGCCACGCAAAGCCGGATCTATGAAAACATCCGCCACCTGCAGTCGCTGCCCAAGCGCAGCGGCGTCCTGATCTGCGGCGCTTACGGCCGGGGCAATTCCGGCGACGAGGCTATCCTTCGGGCCATTATCGCTTCCATGCGCTCCATCGACCCGCTGATGCCTCTGACCGTCATGACCCGCAAGCCCCGGGAGACCCGCCTGCTTTACGGCGTCCGGGCCATTTACACCTTCAATATCCCGCAGTTCCTTCGCTGCGCCCGAAAAACGCAGCTCTTTATCAACGGCGGCGGCAGCCTGATCCAGGATTCCACCTCCAACCGTTCTCTTTATTACTATCTCTTCACCATCTGGGCCTCCCGCCACGCAGGCGCCCATGTGCTCATGTATGGCTGCGGCATCGGCCATGTGGCCCGGCCCTCCAACCGGCGGCTGGCCCGGCTGGTCCTGGACGACAGTGCAGAGCTGATCACCGTCCGGGACAGCATCTCCCTGGAGGAGCTCCATGAGATGGGCATCACAAAGCCCGCCGTGCGGCCCTCTGCCGACCCGGCGCTGAGCCTTCAGCCCGCCCCAGACGAAGACGCCTGCCAATACCTGCGGCAGCACGGGCTGGATCCCGACGGACGTTACATCTGCTTCTCCATCCGCCAGTGGAAGGATTTTGACGATTATCAGGCCTTCGCCGAAGCGGCGGACTACGCCCGGAGCACCTACGGACTGGAGACGGTCTTTATGCCCATCGAGCAGCCCTCCGATGTTCCTCCCTCCCGGAAAACGGCCCAGCTGATGCACACCGGCAGCCACTTTCTGCCTGCGCCGGATTATGTGGAGCTGACCATGGCGGTGCTCCGGCGGATGAAGCTGGTCTGCGCCATGCGGCTCCATGCGCTGGTCTTTTCCGCCGCCGCCAATACGCCCTTTCTGGCGGTCTCCTACGACATCAAGGTCTCCAGCTTTATGAAATATGTGGGCAACCCCTCCTGCTGTGATCTGACCCAGGTCACCGGCGCGTTCCTCTGCCGGCAGATCGACCGGATCATGCGCCAGCCGGAGGATTATCAGAATTATGTGCTCCGGCTGCAGGCGCTGGAGGCGGAAAACAATCGGGCCGCCCGGGAGCTGCTGGGCGCTGCGAAATGATCGCATTCTTTTTTGGCCAGCCCTTCCTGGAGAGGGCTGGCCGTTTCTGAAAAATTCTGAAGCGCCGCCCCGGCCCATTGCGCGCCCTTTGCTTCTTTTTGTAAAATAGGCTCAACAAGCCGCGCCTGCGGAAAGAAAGAAGGTCTCTTTATGAAAAAATGGCTGGCATTGCTGCTGGCGGCCATGCTTCTGCTCTCCTCCTGCGGAACAAAGCCGGAGGAGCCGCCCGCCCCGGACGAGCCTTCTGTCGGGGATCCGGAAGATCCCGCGGATCCCGCGCCGGAGGATCCTTCCCTTTCGGAGGACCCCGCTTCCGGCGAAGATGAGCTTGCCTTCCTGCGAGAAAACTTCCCTCGGCTGGACGGCTCCACCTCACTGATCCCGCTGGAGGCCGGCATCCGCTCCGCCATCTTTGGCCTTTCCATGGAGGAGGCCCAGAAGGATGTGGTCCATTCCACCACCTGGGGTTCCTTTTCCAAGCTGCTGGAGGGGCAGGCGGATATGATCTTCTCCACCCCCATCTCTGAAGCGCAGGAGACCATGGCCCGGGAGGCCGGCGTGACGCTGGAGCAGACGCCCATCGTCCGGGAGGCCTTTGTCTTTGTGGTAAACGCAAAAAATCCCGTGGATACGCTGACGCAGCAGCAGATCCGGGATATTTATTCCGGAAAGATCACCAACTGGAAGGAGCTGGGCGGCGAGGACGAGCCCATCGTGGCCTTCCAGCGAAACACGGATTCCGGCAGCCAGAACTATATGCTGGATTTCATGGGCGACACGCCGCTGATGGATGCGCCGGAGGAGCTGCGGCCCGCAAGCATGAGCGGTCTCATGTCGGTGATCGCCCCCAACGACGGCTCTCCGGGCTCCATCGGCTATTCCGTCTATGCCTACGCCGCGGATATGTACGGGCTGGGGGACAATATCAAGTTTATCCGGCTGGACGGCGTCGCCCCCAGCAAGGCCACGATGATCTCGGAGGAATATCCGCTGACCAGCTTCAACTATGCCATCTACCGCGCCGATGCCCCGGAGGACGGCGCGGTCCGCCGGCTGGCGAGCTGGATCACCTCCTACGACGGTCAGCTGGCCATCGCCCGGGCGGGCTACGCCACGCTGGAGGAGATCGGCTTTGACTATCCCAGCCAGACGCTGGCGAAATATTCCGCCGCCGGAACGGGCATGGAATATCCGGGCAGCATCCCCTCCTACGAATATATCATTCCATCGGAGGAGGAGCGCTTTGCCGGCTGGAACGAGGATCGGCTGGGCTCCTGCTTCCGGTTTTCCGGCAGCGACTACGACCCCAGCTTTTTGACGGATCCGGCGCTCCGGCAGCAGGTCCGGGATTTTATCGAGGAAAGCGCGCCCATCGTCACCCAGGACTATGAAAGCATGCAGCGCATGATCCGGCAGACCAACAGCAGCACCGACAGCACCTGGCTCCGCTATGAGGAGGGCCTGGGCTATCTCTCCCGGGACACGCAGCTGGACGGCAAGCACTACGCCGTGGCCGCCACGGTGAAAAACGGCTATCTTTCCGTTGCCGTCACCATGGGCTATACCGATAATATCATGGACGGCTACCCCCGCTTTTACCGCACGGAGACCGCCGTCTGGGATCTGCTCTCCGGCAGGCGGCTGGCGCCGGAGGAGCTGTTTTATCAGGGCGTGGACGTCGCGGCGGCGCTGAACGACTATCTTTCCCTGCGGGTGCAGCAGCAAGAGAATGAGTTTGCCGGCGATTACCGGATGAAGACGGACTTTGCCGGGCTGACGGAGCAGGGCTGGCACCTGACCGCCGACGCCATCTATTTCGATCAGGACAACCCTTATTTCGCCTGCGGCTACCGGTTTTCCCTGCGGGATCTGCCGGAGGGGCTGATGGTCACGGAGCAGCCCAGAGATATGTCCTCCGCCCTGAACACCGCCTGCGCCAAGCAGTTCCGCCAGGTGCGGACCAGCCATGTGAATATGCAGGTGGAGGAACAGGGGCTCTGCTCCTATGCCCTGCTGAAGGAGGGCGCTTATCCCGGCTGGCAGACCATCAACCGGACCATTCAGGATTATATGGAGACCTATTGCAGCAACGAGGCCATCTATGCCTATTATGAAGGGCTTGGCATTTCCGATCCTTCCTTTGATCTGGGCTCGTTTGACTACGGCATGACCGATCTGGGCGGAAAATATATTCTTCTGACCAGCTCGGCGCCCGGCGTCTGGGTCCAGAACCCGGCGGGCTACGGCGAGCTGGATCCCTCGCTGGACTATCCCCACTGGCGGCATTTTATCTTCGATGCGGAGACCGGACAGGATCTGCAGTGGACCGATCTGCTGCAGGAGGGCTGGCAGGACGCCGTCATCTACCGAAATGAAAATCAGTTCCTGCCGGATGAGAATTATGTGCTCACCTACCTGCAGGACGATGCGGCCGCCGGCCCCACCTTCGTCTTCCAGAAGCCCCGGGACGCGACCTACAGCAGCATCCGCCTGTGCATCCCCTCAGATCTCATCCGCTGGTAAGCCCTTTTCCATAGCAAAACGGCACCCTGACGAGCGTTTTCGTCAGGGTGCCTTATGTTTTTATCATTTCTGGATCATTTCAGCGCCAGACCGGCCACGAACACATTGACTGCGGCCACCTCGATGCCTGCCGCCGCGTCCACGGCCAGCTTTACCGCCCGCTGAACGGCCTTTGCCGTCTGGGAAAACACCGTCCCCTGCTGTACCAGGATATGCACCTCAACGGTGCAGACGCCGATCTCACTGAGCTCCACCCGAACGCCCTTTACCGCGGCCTGGGGGATATTGGCCAGCCCGGCCACACCGGAGACGGCCAGCGCAGCTTCTGCGGCGATCTCGCCCAGGGCGGCAAAGGAGATCAGGATGCGGCCATCCTCCTCCTGCAGATCCAGATAAGCCTTTTCTTCGGCCATTGTCCTTCATCTCCTCTTTTGGTAGGATGGCTCTATTTTAGCGGATATCCTTCGATTTTGCAAGAGCTTTATTCCGCTTCGATGATGCGGATGGCCTCCGCCGCCACATTGGCCTCGCTGATGACGATATCCCGGATGCGGGCCACGTCGGTATCCTGCAGGCCGGTCTCGGTTTTTGCCACGATGACATTGACGCTGCTGTCGTTGACGAAGGCCACACAGTCCTGATAGCCCTTGGCGATGACCAGACTCTCGATCCGAGCCTCCACCATGGCGTTGCCCGCCATCAGCTGGATGCTGGTGCTGGCGGCGGTCCGTGCTTCCTCCGCCGCGCCCTCATTTTCCGCCGTCTGCGTCAGGATGCCAACGGCTTCGTCTCTGGCCTGCTGGCGGGAGAGCCTGGCCTGGGCAAAATATGCGCTGCCCTGCCCCGCCGTCTGCTCCGCCTGCTCCAGCGGATCTGCCCCGGCGACGCCGTCTACCAGAACGGATTCGCCCAGCACCTTGCCGTCGGCCTGCTGCTGTCCCTCCTCCAGCGGATCGCCCTTGCTGTAATACCAGTTGAGATAGACCGCCACGCACAGCATCAGCGCCACCACAGAATAGATCGCTCCTCGTTTTTTCATGGGATGTTGCCTCCTATTGTTTCATTTTTGAGATCACGATATGGTCGCTGGGGATCCCGGTCAGGGACTGCACGATCCGCGTCACGGCCAGCTGCACCGCGGGGCTCCCGCCCCCATCGCACACCACCGCCGCGCCCAGATAGACCGGGCTTTCCTGCCGGCGAGTCACCGGCGTCTGGCTGCCGCCGGCACTGACGGTGACCAGCTGGCTCTGGCGGGAAAGCGTCTCCGCCGCCCCCTCGCCGCTGCGGGATTCGGTTTTATCGTAGGCATAGATGCTCTCGCTGCCGCTTTTGACCGTCAGCAGCACCTGCGCCCGGCCTACGCCGTCCGTCTGCTCCAGAAGGCTCTGAAGCCGTGCCTCCAGCTGGGCGACGGTCTCCTCCGCAGGCTCCTGTGCCAAAGCCGAAGGAGCCGCCTCGCTCTTTTTCCCGCTGGGCCAGAGCATCAGCGCCAGCCCCAGGGCACACACCAGAAGAACGTATTTATACTTATGGAACAGGGCCTTCCAATATGCCGGGGCCTGCAATTTCTCAAATGCTTTCATCCTTTTTCCTCCCGGATCACGATCTGCTCCCTCGTTATGCCCAGCTGCAGCGGCAGCTCCTCCATCAGCTGCTGCAGGCCCGCCGGTGCAAGCTCCGGCAGCAGCAGCTCCACCTGCGTCACCGTTACCTGGCCATCCTGCAGGGCGCAGGTCACATGGGCCTCGCAGGCAATGCCCCGGGCCGCCGCCATGCGGACCACCTCCTGGGCCAGCCCCTGCTGCGTCTGGTGCAGAAGCTCCGTCAGCGTCTCCTGCCGGGCCTGCTCCACCGTCTGGTCCAGCTCCGCCTCATAGGCGGAAAAGGGCAGCTCCGGGAGCGTCTGTCCCTGCAGCGCGGTCAAGACCAGGATCAGCATCACACAGGCGCAGCAAAAGCGCAGGATCTCTTTTTTGGCTCCGCTGCCGCCCAGAGAAAGCAGCGCGCCGCAGAGGACGCCCGCCGCCGTCAGCCGCAGCAGGACATGGACCAGCGTTTTCATGTGCGGATCACCGTCAGGCTCACCACGATGGTAATGAACTGCAGCGCGCAGCAGGCGCCCAAAATGCCCAAAAGCATCCCGTAAGCGCCGGAGACTGCCTCCAGCATGGTCTTCACGCCCCCTTCCGCATAAGCTCCTGCCAGCAGCGCCAGCAGCCGAAACACCAGCAGGTGGCAGAGCGCCTGCAGAAACGGCGTCAGGCAGAGGGCCAGCGCCCCCACAAAGCCAAAAAATCCAACGCCCGCCCGCAGGGCGGCAGCCCCCGCCAGAATGGTCTCCGAAGCGCCGGCGATCACATTGCCCACCAGCGGTACCGCGCCGGTCAGCGTCTGCGCCGTGCGCACGGCGGCAGAATCTGCCGCGCCGGTCACCAGACCCGTCAGCGACAGATAGGCGAAATAAGCCGCCAGAAAGATCCGGATCAGCTTTTGCAGCCCCCAGCGCACCAGCCCCGCCGCCTTCTGCAGCAGCCCGTTTTCCGCGATGCTGCCCCCATAGGTCAGCAGGAGGAAGATCGTGGTCATGGGCAGAAAAAGCTTTTGCGCGAGCCAGAACAGACCATCGGAGAACAGCATGGCCGCTCCGGCGGAGGCTGCGGCGGAGGCCGGCTTGCCCGCCGCCACAGAAACGCCTGTAAACACTGTGATCAGAAGCTTTGTAAAGCTGTCCAGCTGTTCGATCACCGTCCGGCACTGGGCTGCCATGGAGCGCTGCTCTCCAAAGGCCAGCAGCAGGATCGCCGTGGCTCCCGCCAGCTGGGGCAGGCGGCTTGGCAGCGTGAGGCCGGAGGTCTTGGAAAAGCTCTCCAGCAGCGACAGCAGCAGACAGACCGCCGCCATCAGAAACGCCGGGCGTACCGCCTGCCGCAGCCCCTCCCGCAGCAGCTGCAGCGCCTTGCTCCAAAGAGATCCGGCCGTTTTTCGCGGGTCTGCGCCGGTGATCGGCGTATCCTCCAGCAGCTCCCGGGCCTCCTGCGGCAGCGCCTGACGCAGAGAGCTGCCGTCCTCCGCCGCTCTGGCTGGAACGGCCAGAGCCGCCAGAAACAGAAGCAGCAGCAGCGCCGCTCTCAGGCGCCCAGCGTTCCGATGAGCGAAAGCGCCTTTTCTGCCAGAGGAAACGCGCAGACCAGCGCCGCAGCCGCGCCCCCCAGCTCCACGCCGGCGGCAATGGCCTTTTCTCCCGCATCCCGACAGAGTTCTGCGGAAAGCCTTGTCAGCGCCGTAATGCCAAGGACCTTTACAAGCGGCAGAAACAGGCTGATCTCCACGCCGGATCGGGTTAGAAGTGCCTGCCACCTCTGCCACAGGGCAGACAGCGGGGCCAGCATCACGCCCACCATCACGGCGCACACCGCCAGGCTGCAGAGGGGCGTCAGCGCGCCGGCCTTTCCCCGCAGCAGCTGCAGCAGACAAACGGCGATCAGCGCCGCCAAAAGCAGCCTTCCAAGCCATAGGACCGTCATAGCCCAAAGGTCTGCTTGATCAGCCGGAACATATCGCTGATCTCGCCGATGAGGATCATCATCACCACGATAAGCCCGGCCAGCGTCGTCATCATGGCCTGCTCCTCCCGGCCTGAGCGCACCAGCAGCTGATTGAGCACCGCCACCAGGATCCCGATGGCCGCAACCTTAAAAATCAGATCAACATCCATGTTTTCCCCTCGTTACCATAGCATCAGCGCCAGCACCGCTCCGGCGGAAAAGCTCAGCGCCCGGTAAAGTCTGCCCTTTTCCGTCAGGGTGGTCCAAAGCCGTTTTTCCTGTTCCTCCAGCCGGGCGCAGACCTGTTTACAGCGCTCGGCCTGCGTCCCGGCGTCATATTTTCCCAGCGCCCGGGAAAGCTCGCCCAGGGCGGCGGCGGCCTCCGGTAGGGCCTCCCCGGTCTCCAGCACTTTCAGCAAAGGCTCCATGGCCCGGTCTGCCGGAATGCCCCGGGCCAACGTCCGTCCGCAATCCCGAACCGGCTCCCACAGAAGGCCCCGCCGGTCTGCCTGCCGGGCAAAAAGCTCCGGAAGGGGCGTTCCCCGCTGGAGCAGCTCCGCCTGCAGCATCTCTACGAAGCCCCGCAGCTCCCGCAGCACCGCCCGCTTCCGCCGCAGCAGACCTGTGAGCGCCTGCCCGGCCAGCAGCGCCCCAAAAAGCAGCAGCGCCGCCCCCAGCAGCCGGATCACAGCACCTGCGGCATGGGCTGCAGCGTATAGCTCCGGCGGCCCTCCTGCGTCTGGATCAGGATCACCTGGCGGAATGCGCCAGCCGCCAGCAGGCTCTGATAGGCGGGCCGCCGGGTCAGGTCCGCCAGCGTGCTGCCGTGGGCCGTTGCCAGCAGCTGGCAGCCGCAGCCCAGACAGGAAAGCAGGCTTTTGCAGTCCTCCTCCTCGGTGATCTCGTCCACCGCCAGGATCTGGGGCGACATGGCGCGCAGCAGCATTGGGATGGTCTCCCGCTTTTTGCCGCCGGACATAACGTCGCACTGCCCGATCCGGAACCGGGGCGCGCCGCCGGAGCAGGCGGCGATCTCATAGCGCTCGTCTGCCACGGCCACCCGGAAGCGCTCTGAGAGCCGGCGGCACAGCTCCCGCAGCAGCGTCGTCTTGCCCGCGCCCGGCGGGGCCAGGATCAGCGTGCTCTGAAAGCCGCCGGGGCCGGCGATGGGCAGCTCATAGCCCGCATCCTCCAGCTGCCGCGCCACGCGGATATTCACCGAGGAAAGGCCCCGGAGCGCCCGGCCTCTCCCCTCCGGCGCCTGGGCGCAAAGGCCGATCCGGTGGCCGTATTTGGTGGTCAGAAAGCCCTGGCGCAGCTGCTCCAGATAAGTATGCACCGAGCTTTCCGTGGCGCGGGCCAGAAGCTCGTCCAGCTCCGCCTTTACGGGGAGCACCGGCTCCTTCCCCAGGCGCACTGTTTTCCCCGCGACCGTCGCCGCCAGCGGGCGCTCCAGCCGCACCCGAAGCTCCTCGCACTGCGCCCGCTGCTCCTCCGACAGACTGTAAGCCGCCCGCCAGAGCCGTTCCGGCAGCAGCGCCGCCGCCGTGTGAAAGCTTTTCATCAGATCCATGGTTTGCTGCATATTCTCATCTCCCTTGCTCCAAAGGTATGTCCGGCCTGTCCGATCCAGAACCGGAAGCGGCAGATTTTTTCGCCGGCCTGCGATATCCCGCAGACGCGGCAATGGGATCTTGGGTTGCGTTTTTTGCCGGAGCGTGCTATACTGACGCAGTAAAAAACCCGCAGAAGGAGCGCGAGCATTCCCATGAATATTTGGCACGATGTAAACCCGGAGCGGATCCATCCCGACGACTTTCTGGCCGTTATCGAGATCCCCAAGGGCAGCAAGAAGAAATATGAGCTGGACAAGGAAACCGGCTTTATCATTCTGGACCGGATCCTTTATACCTCAACCCATTACCCCGCAAACTACGGCTTTATCCCCCGCACCTACGGCGATGACAACGATCCGCTGGATGTTTTGGTGCTGTGCTCAGAGGCTCTGGAGCCGCTGACGCTGGCGCGCTGCTACCCCATCGGCTATATCTCCATGACCGACGGCGGCAAAAACGATGAAAAGATCATCGCCATTCCCTTCTCCGACCCCATGTATAATATGTATCACGACATCATGGATCTGCCGGGGCATATTTTTGACGAGATGGCCCATTTCTTCTCCGTTTATAAGGCGCTGGAGGGCAAGGAGGCCATGGCCGGCGATGTGAACGGCCGGGAAGCGGCCATCCAGATCATTTCCGCCGCTCTGCATAACTACCGGATCCATTTCTGCGGCCAGCACGAATAAAAAACAGCAAAAGCAAGCCCGCGTTCCTGTTCGGAACGCGGGCATTTTCCTGTCTTGCATTTCGCTTTACAGCGCTTCCAGCGCCTGATCCCAGGCGGTACGCCAGCAATCGGAGGGCATCCGCCAGGCGCTTCTGGGCGAAAGGCTCAGCGGGCCGATCATGGGACCGTCCGGCATACAGGAGCGCTTATACTGTTGGGTAAAGAATCGCTGGCAGCAGCGCTTCAGCCAGTGGGCGACGGTTTTTTCGTCATACTCGCCCCGGAAGGCATAGCAGGCCATGCGGAAGATCTTTTCGGGCGTGAAGCCGTAGCGCAGCAGATAATAAAGGAAGAAATCGTGCAGCTCGTAGGGGCCGACCAGATCCTCGGTCTTCTGGACGATCTTTTCGCCGTCTGCCGGCAGTAGCTCCGGGGAGACGGGGGTGTCCAGAATATCCTTCAAAATGGCGCCCAGCGCCGCATTGCCGCAGGCCTCCGCATACCAGCGCACCACCTGTCGGATCTGGGTCTTGGGGATGCCGGCGTTGACGCCGTACATGCTCATATGATCGCCGTTGTAGGTGGCCCAGCCCAGAGCCAGCTCGCTGAAGTCGCCGGTCCCGACCACGATCCCGCCCAGCTCGTTGGAAAGATCCATGAGCACCTGGGTGCGCTCCCGGGCCTGGGCGTTTTCAAAGGTCACATTATGATCGGCGGGGTCATGGCCGATGTCGGCAAAATGCCGCTCCACCGCGTTGCCGATGGGGATGCAGCGCATGGGGATGCCCAGCTCCCGGCACAAAAGCTCCGCATTGCTGCGGGTGCGGCTGGTGGTGCCGAAGCAGGGCATGGTGACGGCGGCCACCTGCGCCGGGCTCTGGCCCAGCAGCTCCATGGCCTTGTGGCAGACCAGAAGGGTCAGGGTGGAATCCAGTCCGCCGGAGACGCCAACCACCGCGGCTCTTGCATGGATATGCTCCAGCCGGTGGGCCAGGGCATGGCTCTGCATCAGGAAGATATGCCGGCATTCCTCCGCCTGCGCCGCCGGGTCCTCCGGCAGGTAGGGATCCCTTGCGATCTTCCGGGTGAGCTTCGTCTCCGTCTGCGTTATGGAAAAGGGCACGCAGTCCGGCCGGGGCTCGCCGCTCTGCGCGGGATAGGTCGTGGTCTTGCGCCGCTGGGCGGCCAGACGCTGCACGTCGATCTCCGTTATGGCAAGGCCCGTCTCGAAGGGCTTCTTTTCCGTCAGGATCTCACCGTTTTCACAAATGATCTGCTGGCCGGAAAAGACCTGGTCGCCGGTGCTCTCCTGGGGGCCTGCCACAGAGAGGATATAGCCGCAGCGGAGCTTCTGGCTCTGGGCGACGGCAAGGATCTGATGCTCCTGCACCCGGCCGATGCCGTCGTGACTGGCACACAGGTTGCCGATGATGGTCGCCCCCTGCCGGCACATCTCCGCCGCCGGGGAAACGGGGACCCAGAGGTCCTCGCAGATCTCCAGCCCCACGGTGAAATCCGGATTTTCCCGGCAGGCAAAGCGCTGGCCCGGCCCGAAGGGCGCATATTCCTCCCCGCCCAGGCAGAGATAGCTGATCCCCTTCGGCGCAGGCTGGAAGATGCGGCTCTCGTAAAACTCCTCATAGTTGCACAGGTTCACCTTGGGCACGACGCCCAGGATTTCCCCCTGATACAGCATCACGCCGCAGTTGAACAGCTTGCCCAAATGCCGCACCGGCATTCCCACCGCCAGCAGCAGCTCCAGCCCCGCCGTCTCCCGGCGCAGATATGCCAGCGCCTGCTCCGCAGAGTCCAGCAGGGTCTTCTGGAAAAACAGATCCGCGCAGGTATAGCCGGTGATGGAAAGCTCCGGCGTGATCAGCAGCTTTGCGCCCTGCGCCGCCGCCTGCCGCGCGGCCTCCAGGATCCTTTCCGCGTTATACCCGCAGTCCGCCAGACGCAGCTCCGGCGCCACGGACGCAACCTTGATAAATCCATCCTTCATGGAAAACAGCTCCTTTCAGGCCCTGCCCCGGACGCGGCCGGGACGTTCTGGTTCTTATTATAACTTTTTCCGGCAAAAAGGCAAGAAAATCATGGCGGAAATCCCGGAGATGTGTTATGATGGCAGAAGAATGGAGGGAAGCGCCTTGAACGGCTGTATGCTATGCCCCCGCGCCTGCGGCGCGGACCGGTCGGTCTCGCCGGGCTTCTGCGGCATGGGAACGCAGATCCGCCTGGCCAGGGCGGCCAGACACCTCTGGGAGGAACCCTGCATCAGCGGGGAAAAGGGCTCCGGAACGGTGTTTTTCTCCGGCTGCACGCTGGGCTGCGTTTTTTGCCAGAACCGGAGGATCAGCCGCGAGGGCTTCGGCGTGGAGGTTTCGCCCCGACGGCTGGCGGAGATCTTCACCGCGCTGGAGCAGAGCGGCGTCCACAACCTGAATCTTGTCACGCCCACCCACTTTACTCCCCAGATCCTGCAGGCGCTTTCTCTGGCAAAGCCCGGGATCCCCGTGGTGATGAACTGCGGCGGCTATGAGCGGGTGGAGACGCTGCGGCTGTGGGAGGGCAGCGTTGACGTCTATCTCCCCGATCTGAAATATTTCAGTCCGACGCTCTCCGGAAAATACTCCGGCGCGGCAGATTATTTTGAAGCGGCGTCCCGGGCCATTCTGGAGATGCACCGGCAGCAGCCCCGGCTGGTCTATTCCGGCGGGCTGCTCACCCGGGGGCTCATCGTGCGGCATCTGGTGCTGCCCGGCTGCATGCGGGATTCCCTGCGGCTGATGGATTGGCTCCACGACAATCTGCCGGCGGATTCCTTTTTGCTGAGCCTCATGAGCCAATACACCCCAACGCCGGCCTGCAAGGCCTTTCCGGAGCTGGACCGGCGGATCACCACCTATGAATATGAAACGGTGGCGGAGCGGGCGCGGGCGCGGGGCCTGCAGGGCTTTGGACAGGAGCGACGCTCCGCCCGGGAGGAATATACGCCGCCCTTCGATCTGGAGGGCGTTTTGCCCGAAAAGCCGCTGAAAAAACAGGAACATCAATAGATCAAGAACGTCTGTAAGGAGGAAACGCAAATGTATCAGAAAGAGATCGAGGCCTATTTTGCGGACAAGCAGGAGCAGATCCTGGCGGATATCGCCCGTCTGGTCCGCATCAAGAGCGAGCGGGAGACCATGCAGGAGGGCATGCCCTTCGGCAAGGGGCCCTATGAAGCCCTGATGGAGAGCAAAAAGCTGGCGGAGGAGCGGGGGCTTTCCACCAAAAACTTTGACAACTATGTGATCACCGCGGAGGCCGGTCCCCAGCCGGCCTATCTGGGCATTCTGGCCCATGTGGACGTGGTCAGCGAGGGCTCCGGCTGGACCATGCCGCCCTATGAGATGACCGTCCGGGACGGCCGCATCTACGGCCGCGGCACCGCCGACGACAAGGGGCCTGCCGTTGTTGCGCTTTGGGCGCTGAAGGCCGCCAAGGAGCTCTGCCCCCAGCTGAAAAAGGGCGTTCGTCTGATCCTTGGCTCCGCCGAGGAGACGGGCAGCGAGGATCTGGATCATTATCTGCCGCTGGAGGCCGCGCCGCCGGTGAGCTTCTCTCCCGACGCGGAATATCCCGTGATCAACATTGAAAAGGGCAGCTATAAGCCCGTGTTCGGCGCGAAATGGGACGAGGATCCCGCGCTGCCCCGGGTCTGCGCCATCCATGGCGGCACCACCACCAACATCGTCACCCGGGAATGCGACGCCTGGCTGGAGGGCATCTCCGCCGAAGCGGTCCGCCCCTATGCGGAAAAGCACCAGGCGGAGACCGGCGTTGCCTTCACCCTGACGGAGGAAAAGGGAAAGCTGCATCTCCATGCCCTGGGCGTCAGCGCCCACGCCGCTTCTCCCGAGACGGGCAAAAACGCTCAGATCGCCATGCTGGGCCTGCTGGCCGCGCTGCCGCTGGCAGATTCCTGCGGGCAGGAGAGCATCCGCAATCTGGCCCGGCTCTTCCCCTTCGGCGATAATTACGGTCAGGCCCTGGGCGTGGCGCAGGAGGATGAGATCTCCGGAAAGCTGACGCTGGTGCTCTCCAAGCTGCAGCTGGACCTGACGGGCTTTACCGCCCAGTTCGACAGCCGCTGCCCCCTCTGCGCCAACGAGGGCAACGTGCGCTTTGTGGTGGAAAAGGCCTTTGACGAATGCCATTTCGAGATCCTGGAGCGGCCCCGGATGTCTGCGCCCCACCATACGCCCGCCGATTCCGTCCTGTGCCAGACGCTGCTCCGCACCTATGAGGCTTATACCGGCCTGAAGGGCGAATGCCTTGCCATCGGCGGCGGCACCTATGTCCACGAGATCGAGGGCGGCGTTGCCTTTGGCTGCGCTCTGCCCGGAACGGACAACCGGATGCATGGCGCAGACGAGTTTGCCGTCATCGATGAGCTGATGCTCAGCGCGAAAATGTTCACCGACGTGATCCTGCAGCTCTGCAGCTGAGCCGCATTCCCGGAAAGCTTCGAAAGGCAGCCCAAACGGGCTGCCTTTTTTGTATAAAGCTATTATTCTTTACAGCTTCTGAGGTTGCGTACAAAGCTCCCGCAGGGGGCATTCGCCGCACCGGGGGCTGCGGGCCGTACAGACGTCCCGGCCGAAATGCACGAAGCGGTGGCACAGGCTGGCCTGCTCCGCAGGCTCCACCACCTGCTTCAGCGCCAGCTCCACCTTATAAGGATCCTTCCCGCAGGCCGGCGGCACCAGCCCCAGCCGATTGCTGATGCGGATGCAATGGGTATCCGCTACGATGGCCGGCTTGCCGTAAATGTCGGAAAGGATCAGGTTGGCCGTTTTCCGGCCCACGCCGGGCAGGGTCAGCAGCTCCTCCATGGTGTCCGGCACTCTGCCGCCAAAGCGCTCCAGCAGCAGATTTGCGCTGCTTTTGATATCGTTTGCCTTGGTGCGGAACAGGCCGCAGGGCTTGACGATGGCGCAGAGCTCCTCCAGATCCGCCTCCGCCAGGGCCTGAAGCGTGGGATAGCGGGCGTAAAGCTCCTTCGTCACCACATTCACCCGGGCATCGGTGCATTGGGCCGAGAGCCGGGTGGAAAACAGCAGCTCATAATCCTTTTCCGCCACCAGCGAGCAGGTGTCCGGATAGCGCCTCTTCAGGATATCCACCACCGCCGCCGCTTTTTCCTTTGTTGTCACAGGTCAGATCACCGCCTAAATGTAAACTCCTCTTGAATTGATTATACAGCCGGATTGCAAATCCCGCAAGAACCGTTTATAATAAAGTTTATCCTACGAAAACAAAGAGGGGCTTTCATGAAACACAGATCCCGTTATGCGCCGTTTGTGCGGATCGTCGGCTTTGTTGGCCTGCTGCTGGGCTCTCAGCTGCTGGCCAGTCTGGCGGTGACGCTGATCCGCGGCCGCAGTCTTCTGTCCTCCGGCGGCAGCCTTGCAGAGATCGACGCCCAGCTGCTGGAGCTGATCAACGAACACCAGACCGAGCTTTTGCTGATCTCCTATGGGATCGTGATCCTGGTGCTGCTGCTGCTTGCCCGCAAAAATCACAAAGGCCTGGGCCAATATACCGGTCTTGACCGGAAAAGCACGCCGGCGCTGGTGCTTCTGGGCGCGGTTCTGGGGCTGGCGGCAGCCTTCTGGACCTCCATGGCCGTGGCGCTGTTTCCCTGGCCGAAGGCATGGGTCAGCGTTTATGAGGAGGCCTCCTCCACGCTCACCACGGCCTCTCCCCTGCTGGATGTGGCGGCCACCGTGCTGGCCGGCCCGGTGATCGAGGAGCTTTTGTTCCGCGGTCTGATCTACGAGGCCTTCTGCGCCATGGTCCCGGCCGGGGCTGCGGCTATTTTTCAGGGGATCCTGTTCGGCGGCGTCCATTCCAGTCCCATCTGGATGATCTACGCCGGGGCGGTGGGCTGTATTCTGGGCTATGTGCGCAAGCGCACTGACAGCCTGCGGCCCTGCATCGCCATGCACATCGTCTTTAACGGCTCCTCCTTCCTGTTTTCCTGGTTTGCGGAGCATTACGGAGAAAACGGCACGGCCATCGTGCTGGCCTTTCTCGGCAGCGCGGCGCTGCTGCTGGCGGCGCTGTCTGCCATCAACCGCCGCACCGCCCCAAAAGCGCCGCCGGCGGAATAAAAGCAGTCCATTCGGAAGAAAGTAAATAAATGAATCACACAAATGGAGGAAACGATCATGGCAGAAAACCGCATCCCCAAGCGCAGCGAGGTCAAAAAGGAAAACACCTGGGCCACCGAGGATATCTTTCCCTCCGACGCCGCCTGGAGCGCAGAGTATGAGATCCTGAAGGACCTTCCCGGCCAGTGTGCCGCCTTCCAGGGCAGGCTGGGCCGCAGCGCCGCTGATCTGCTGGCCTATTTCAAGGCCTCTGACGAGGCGGAGCGCCGCCTCATGCTGCTTTTTAACTACGCCTCCCGCAAGGGCGACGAGGACATGGGCAACAGCTTTTATCAGGATATGCGCAGCAAGGCCATGTCGCTGGCTGTGGCCCTGGAGAGCGCCGTGGCCTTTGCCGTCCCTGAGCTGCTGGCCATCCCCGACGAGACGCTGGAGCGCTTTTTTGCGGAGGAGCCCACGCTGACGGTCTACCGCCGCCCCATCCAGAAGGTCCGCCGCATGAAGGCGCACATCCTCTCTCCCCAGGAGGAGGCCCTGCTGGCCGCTGCCGGCGAGATCTCCAACGCCCCCTCCTCCATCGCCTCCAGCTTCCGCAACGCGGACCTGCGCTTCCCCGACGTTACCGACAGCAAGGGCCAGACCCATCCTCTGACCCAGGAGAGCCTTGTGTTCCTGCTGCGGGGCGACGACGCCGCTTTGCGCAAGACCACCTTTGAGACCTTCTACAACACCCTTTACGGCTACCGCAATTCCCTGGCCACCATGCTGGACAGTCAGTTCCGGCAGCTGATCTTCCACGCAAAGGCCCGGCATTACGATTCCACGCTGGAGGCCGCGCTGGACGGCACGGAGGTCCCCACCTCGGTCTATCACAGCCTGATCGAGGCCGTCCATAACAATCTGGACAAAATGTATCGCTACATGGCCCTGCGGAAAAAGCTGCTGGGGCTGGATGAGCTGCATATGTATGACGTTTACACGCCCATCGTGGCGGAGGCCTCCCAGCCCATCTCCTTTGAACAGGCCAAGCAGAACGTGCTGGAAGCCCTGGCCGTTCTGGGCGAGGATTATATCTCCATTCTCAGGGAAGGCTTCGACCACCGCTGGATCGACGTTTATGAAAACGAGGGCAAGCGCGGCGGCGCCTATTCTGCCGGCGGCGACCCCCATCCCTATGTGCTGCTCAACTTCAAAAGCGATCTGGACAGCCAGTTCACCCTGGCCCACGAAATGGGCCACTCCCTGCACAGCTATTATTCCCGAAAGAACCAGCCCCAGTGCACTGCGGGCTATGTGATCTTCGTGGCCGAGGTGGCCTCCACCTGCAATGAGGTGCTGATGATGCAGCATCTGCTGAAAACCACCACCGACAAAAAGCAGCGGGCCTATCTGATCAACCACTTCCTGGAGCAGTTCCGCACCACGCTCTATCGCCAGACCATGTTCGCCGAGTTTGAAAAGATCATGGGCGAAGCCGCCGAGGGCGGCCAGGCGCTTACCGCCGACTTCCTCTGCAAGGCCTATCACGACCTGAACAAGCTCTATTACGGCGATCAGATGGTGGTGGATCAGGGCATCGCCATGGAGTGGGCCCGCATTCCGCACTTCTATTATGATTATTATGTGTTCCAGTATGCCACCGGCTTCTCTGCCGCCATCGCCATCGCCATGCGCATCCTGAAGGAGGGCGCTCCCGCCGTGGCGGATTATAAGAAATTCCTTTCCTCCGGCGGCAGCCAGGACCCCATCTCCCTTTTGAAGATCGCCGGCGTGGATATGGCCTCTCCCAAGCCCGTCAACGACGCGCTGGAGCTGTTCGGCCAGCTGCTGGACGAAATGGAACAGCTGACGAAATAAGCGGCGGCTTTTTGAAAAGCGCTTGAAATGATCTTTCAGGCATGATAATATGATATCGCACATTAGATGAAAGAAGGATCCTCATGTTTTCCATCGTCACCGACACCTCCGCCAATCTGGACACCGCGCTGCTGCAGCAGCGGCAGATCAGCGTGATCCCCTTCCATTATTATCTGGACGGGCAGGAGCAGACCTGCCATGCGCTGGACGCCTTCGACGGCCCCTCCTATTATGCCGCCATGCGCGCAGGGCGCAAGGCCTCCACATCCCAGATCCCGCCGCAGGAATATATCGATTTCTTCCGGCCCATGCTGAAGCGCGGCGAGGATATCCTGCTGGTGAGCATGTCCTCCGGCATCAGCGGCGCTTATGCCTCCGCCTGTATGGCGGCCCACCAGCTGCGGGAGGAGTTTCCCCAGCGGCAGATCATTCTTGTGGACACCTTCAGCGCTTCGCTGGGCGAGGGCCTGATGGCGCTGCGGGCAGCCGACTGCCGGGATCAGGGGATGCCGCTGCTGGAGACGGCCAACCTTCTCAACGAGCTGCGCTATCATATGTGTCAGGTCTTCACCGTAGGCGATCTGAAATATCTCCGCGCCGCAGGCCGGCTGTCCAATCTGGCCTCCATGCTGGGCATCGCCCTGCACATCAAGCCCCTGCTGAAGGGCAACGAGGAGGGCAAGATCGTGGGCTTCGGCAAGGTCATCGGCCGGGAAAAATCCATCCGCGCCCTGGCGGAGCAGTATGAGGCCTATGTGCAGGACGCCGGCGCCCAGACCGTCGGCATCGCCCATGGCGACTGCCCCCAGGACGCCGCCCTTCTGGCGGAGCTTTTGAACCGCAATATGCCGCCCCGGGAGATCATGACGGTCTGCTATGAGCCCGTCACCGGCGCGCATGTGGGTCCGGGGACGCTGGCGCTGTTTTTCTTCGGCGACAAAGCCTTCCGCACCGCCAGACACTGAACCCGTTTTTCTCTCATACAAAACGCCGCCGCAATGCGCAAGGCTTGCGGCGGCGCTGTTTTTTTCTGTGCTGCCATGAGCAAGGCTCCGGCGGAGCCTTTGCCGGCGGGAATTGTAAAGCGGGGTAAACTTTTGGTTTTGGAAAAAACCGCGTTTTTCTGAAAAATGGAAGGGATTTTTCCGGAATCCACCGCTGTGGAAAAAGGATCTCGCCTGATTTTCCGCGGGTTATTCACATTCTCCACAGGGTTTTCCACAAAACGAGCCGGTGAAAAACCGAAAACAATTTGTAATTTTCCGTCGAGATCGCGTATCTTTTGTCTCCCGACAGGTCAAAGCAGCGTTTCCCGGTCCAGCGAGCGGTATTGGATGGCCTCTGCCGCGTGCAGCTCGGAGATCTGTTCCTCCCCGGCCAGGTCGGCAATGGTCCGGGCCACCTTCAGGATCCGATCGTAGGACCGGGCGGAAAGGCCAAGCCTGTCAAAGGCTCCCTCCATCAGCAGCCGGGCCTCCTCCGTCAGCGGGCAGCAGTCCAGCATCATGCCGGGCAGCAGCTGGGCATTGCAGTAGATGCCCGTCCCGGCATAGCGGCGCTTCTGGATGTCCCGGGCCCGGTTGACCCGCTCCCGGATGTGCTCCGAGCTTTCTGCGGGCTTCCGGTCCTTCAGCTGCTCATAGGGAACGCTGGGCACATTGATGTGCAGGTCGATCCGGTCCAGCATGGGGCCGGAGATCTTCTTGCGGTAATTGCGGATGCTCTGCTCCGAACAGGTGCATCGGCCGGAGGGATGACCGAAATAGCCGCAGCGGCAGGGATTCATGGCGCACACCAGCATAAAGCGGCTGGGATAGGTGCAGCTGCCGCTGATGCGGGAGACGGTGACCTGTCCGTCCTCCAGCGGCTGGCGCAGGGTCTCGATCACATCCCGGCGAAACTCCGGCAGCTCATCCAGAAACAAAACGCCGTTGTGGGAAAGGGAGATCTCCCCCGGCCGGGTCCGTCCTGCGCCGCCGCCGGCCATGCCCACGGCGGAGACCGTATGATGGGGGCTGCGGAAGGGCCGGGCCTGGAGCATGGGCTGATGCTTGCCCAAAAGCCCCGCCACGGAATAGACCTTGCTGCTCTCCAGCGATTCCTCCAGCGTCAGATCCGGCAGGATGGAGGGCAGGCGCTTGGCCAGCATGCTCTTGCCGCTGCCCGGCGGGCCGATCATCAGGATATGGTGGGAGCCGGCGGCGGCGATCTCCAGCGCACGCTTGACGCTCTCCTGCCCCATCACGTCGGCAAAGTCCAGGCTGTCCGGCCGGACGGTATGAAATTGGAAGGGCGGCTCCGGCGGGATGGGCTCCGCGCCCTCCAGATGCCGGGTCAGCTGGGCCACATCCCGGACGGGATAGACCGTCAGCCCCTGGCAGACGCTGGCTTCCGCGGCGTTTTCCGCCGGGACGAAGAGGGCCGTCAGCCCCGCCTCCCGGGCGGCCATGGCCATGGGCAGTACGCCGGAGGCCGGCTGGAGCCTGCCCTCCAGGGTCAGCTCGCCCAGAAAGCCTGCGTCGGCAGGCGGGGGCGGGAGCTGGCCGGAGGCGCACAGCAGACCCACCAGCATGGGCAGATCGTAGACCGGACCCTCCTTTTTCAGGTCGCCGGGGGCAAGATTCACCGTGATGCGCCGCTGAGGAAAATTGAAGCCGCAGTTTTTCACCGCCGCCCGGACCCTGTCCCGGGCCTCCTTCACCGAAGCGTCCGGCAGACCCACGATTTCAAATTGCGGCAGCCCGCCGCTGAGATCGCACTGACACAGCACCGGCTGGCCCTTGATGCCAACGATCCCGCAGGAATGGATATTTGCTACCATAGCGCTTTCCTCCCGCTGTTTTCTCTTTGTTCCGGCGTGTTTTTCCGGACGCCGGTTTTTTCCATCATAGCATATTCTGTTTCCTCATGCAATCGAAAGGGCGCTTTTCCGGGGAGATTTCGGCGGATTTCGCCCGAAAGGCGGCAAAATGCCTGAAATTTCGGCGGGTTTTCGCTTCCGCGCCCAAAAGGCAATGGAAGTTTGTCTGTTTTTTCGAAAAAAAATGCGAGAAAGCAGTTTACATCCCGGGCTTTTCCTGCTAAAATAAAGCTTGGTCTACTATGTCCGTTTTTTAACCTTGCAAATATAAAAGGAGGCAATCCATCTATGGCAAGAAAAATGAAATCCATGGACGGCAACAACGCCGCGGCGCATGTATCCTATGCATTCACCGAAGTTGCTGCCATCTACCCCATCACGCCCTCCAGCCCCATGGCCGATTTTGTTGACCAGTGGTCCGCCAATGGTCTGAAGAACATCTTCGGCAATCAGGTGAAGGTCGTGGAGATGCAGTCCGAAGCCGGCGCCGCCGGCGCGGTCCACGGCAGTCTGGGCACCGGCGCCCTGACCACCACCTACACCGCGTCCCAGGGCCTGCTGCTGATGATCCCCAATATGTATAAGATCGCAGCAGAGCAGCTTCCCTCCGTGTTCCATGTTTCCGCCCGTACCGTCTCCACCCACGCGCTGAACATCTTCGGCGATCATTCCGACGTGTACGCCTGCCGTCAGACCGGCTTCGCCATGCTGTGCGAGACCAACCCGCAGGAGGTCATGGATCTGGCTCCCGTGGCTCATCTGGCCGCGCTGGAGGGCAAGGTCCCCTTCATCAACTT
>DHMK01000040.1:0-681 GCA_002405755.1 Clostridiales bacterium UBA4644 | reverse complement strand
AACTTCTTCGACGGCTTCCGCACTTCTCACGAGATCCAGAAGATCGCCGTCTGGGATTTTGAGGATCTGAAGGAGCTCTGTCCCATGGACGCCGTCAAGGCCTTCAAGGAGCACGCTCTGAACCCCGAGCATCCCGCTATGCGCGGCTCTCATGAGAATGGCGATATCTTCTTCCAGAACCGCGAGGCCTGCAACCGTTACTATGACGAGCTGCCCGCCGTGGTCGAGAAGTATATGCACAAGATCAACGAGAAGCTGGGCACTGATTATCAGCTGTTCAACTACTACGGCGCCGCCGATGCGGACCGCGTGATCGTCGCCATGGGCTCCATCAACGACGTGGCCGAGGAAGTCATCGACTACCTGAACGCCCACGGCGAGAAGGTCGGCCTGGTGAAGGTCCGCCTGTTCCGTCCGTTCGTGGCCGAGAAGCTGCTGGCTGCCATTCCCGCCTCCTGCAAGCAGATCGCCGTTCTGGACCGCACCAAGGAGCCCGGCTCCCTGGGCGAACCCCTGTATCAGGATGTGGTCACCGCTCTGGCCAATGCCGGCCGCACCGACATCAAGGTCTTCGGCGGCCGCTACGGTCTGGGCTCCAAGGACACGCCTCCCGCATCCGTCTTCGCCATCTACACCGCCATGCAGAACGGCACCATCCAGCGCCAGTTCACCATCGGCATC
>DHMK01000052.1 GCA_002405755.1 Clostridiales bacterium UBA4644 | reverse complement strand
TTGTCCGTCATGCCGCGAACGACTTTTTCGGAGAGGTCAGCAGAGTAATATTCTGCATAACCCTCAAGAACCGATTCGAGGATAATGCCCTCCGCACCCTCGGAAATGACCTCGGTTGCCGAGACGACCTTCACGCCGTTCTTCTTGAGCGTCGCTTTATACCGTGCGCTGTCATATCTGTTTCTTGCAAACCGGTCGAGCTTCCAGACGATCACCATGTCGAACAGGCGCTTGCCGCTGCCCTTGATCATATTTTGAAACTCCGGACGATTGTCGGTCTTGGCAGAGTAGGCACGGTCGATATAATGCCGCAAAATCGTGATGCCATTCTTCTCGGCAAAGGCGGTACATTCGCGGAGCTGACCTTCAATACTCTCCTCGCGTTGACTATCCGAGGAATATCGCGCATAGATCACAGCTTTCATTGCGTGTCCACCTCCGAGAGCATCTGCACAAGCGTTGCTTTCAACCGTTCGTTCATGGCGGACCCAGGGTCAAAGCACATTTCCACGAACCGCGCCATCTCTGGATTATTCAGACCAATGTTGCCATGATTTTCATACGCTACGCCCTTTGGATTCTCCGTCCTGCCGAAAATGTAATCCATAGACACGTCGAAGTAGTCTGCGTATTGCAGCAGAAGCTCCGGCGGCACGCTCGTATCTCCCATTTCATACCGCGCAAGACTTGGCTGAGAGATTCCAAATTCTTTTGCCATCTTCATCTGCGAGAGTTTGACGCTTTCGCGCAGACTGCGCAATCGTTCACCTATAATTTTCAACGCTTTGCTCACCTCCAGCCCGCCTCAATTATATTCAAAATTCGGATTGAGGTCAATATTAAATTGACATAATGCAAGCATTTCTTCAGACGCAGCGGATGAAGGGCGGGTGCGAAAAGCTCCACAGGAGCGCCAGCCGGTTTTGCAAAAACCGTTCGGGGCTTCAGGGCTCTCCCTGACAAGCTTCTGCGCAAGTGTATAAACACTTGCATTGCTTGCCACTTGTAAAACCGGTGAACTTCACACAGCGGTAAGCGACAAAACCTCCTCAATTTATCCTTGCTTGACAGGAGTGCTCTCTCCGAATACTGAACGTGAAATTGGTATATAGCAAGGTATGATACACCAATGTTTGGGTAGTATTACCCTGCGACAAGAGAGAATAGCGGGTAGTGCGTATGTTTTAAGAGAGAGCAGCTTACGCAACTCTCTCTTAAAACATATCTGCACTACTTTGTGATGCTTACACCCAAACTGTGGAGCAGCCATTATTTGATGCCAGCGATGAAAATAGAGACTACTTTTTAATTCTAAAGTTCCACCTTCTGCCGAATTAGTGCGGTCAATTTTGAAACGATTTCGTCTTTGCACTGTTCAACCGCTAAGTACTTAGCGGCGATTTCTTTCTGGGCACGAAGACTAATCCTTCCGCGTTCATCGATTGGAACAGGGATCATGACATCATTCAGCATAGACGGATATAGCTTTGTGAACTCGTCTTCGCCGTTATCACCTTTACGCCCCTTTGCCAAATCGCGGAAAAGAGGTTCTAGCGTGAACTTCATATAGTCAAAGTCAATGTCAGTTCGGCCATTTTTAGGGATTAGCATGCCACGATCCCCGTTGATAGAAAATTTACCATCCAAGACTAAAATTGTTCCTGCGAATCCATTTGTTGACCAAGTCATATAACGGCCATCATAATCGTAGGTATCTAAATGAGTAAGCGCTCCTTGGCTTGATGCTGAATAAACAGGGTAAGGTCCTGAATGTAAATTCCCGTATTTTTTAGTGTACTTTGACTTCCCTTTTATTGTGTCAAATAGCCCGCTTAATGGTATATATTCGATCGCATAGTCATCGCAATTTGGTATAACGGAAATTTGTGAAAGAGATGCAATCTGCCCAACAATAGTTTCTTTTGCCTGTTCTAAAGCTATATATCTTGCGGCGATTTCTTTTTGCTTTTCAAGGCATGGCTTTCCATCATGATCAACCGGAACAAGTAGCTTTAAAGGCTGAATCATAAATGGTGGCAAAGATGTATACTCGTTCTCGCCATTGTCACCTTGCCGTCCCTTTTTTAGCTCTCGAAAAATCGGTTCCAAGGTATATTTTGCATATTCCAAGTCAACGTTTGTGTCCTTCAACAAAAGAATCCCACGGTGATTGGTGGCAGAAAAAGGAGACCTATGAATCATCATATAGCCGGCCAAACCATCTATTGCCCATGTCAAGGCTGGCGTATTATAATCATAGGAATCAATCTGCGCAAATGGTCCAAACGTGTTTCCAGAATATAATGGATACTCGCCAATATGCTCATGCACATAGTTTCGAGTATATTTCCCATCACCACGGATAATATCAAATGCTTGAGTAATGGGGATTTCTAAGAATCGAAGTCCTTCATCGTTTTTTTTTTCAACTTCAGCCAATGGCTCATCAAGCTCCGATAAGGTGTTAATTGTATCAGCGAGTAACACTCTGAAGTCGCTTACCCCAATTGCTTTGGACTCTTCTTCAATACCAAGCGATTGACGTTCCTCGTGGTTCCACCAGCGCTCCACACACCAATGGGGACCATCATAGAAATCCTTGATATCAGCGATTTTACACCGCCTATCATCCGTTCTAAACTTTGTCTTAGCCCCCTTAAACATATTGAACAAGTCGGATGCAACATCCAAATCATTCTGGTCAATATCAAAGCGGCATACATCGCGGGTCTCGCCAATTTCAGAGCACAAATATGTAAAAACAGGTGTTGTCTGTTTCGGTAAAGTGGGAACTCCACCAATACTCACGGAAACTTTCTTTGTCAAGGCAAGAATGTATGTTTTCTTGTTGGTGGTAAAGAAGGTGTTCAACGGCAGAGAAATCACAGCATCAATGATGCATTGCTGAAGAATGAAATCGCGCAGCTTTTTATCGTTGCTTCGATTCATGATACCATCAGGAACAACAATAAACGCTTTCTTCCCCGGTTTCAGCGCACGAACAATCCACTCCATAAACAAACCCTCAATGCCCATGGCGCTTATGGAGAAATATTTTTTCAGCGTTTCATCTTTGGAAATTTCCTCTTTTAGATTGCTGCTGCCACTCATAACATAGGGTGGATTTGTAAGGATTAGATCATATTCTTCGGTGACCGGCTTTGCTAATGTACCAAGGATAGAATTCGTTTGTAATGTAAATGTTTTGTTGAACAGCTCTGCAAATTGCTTTGTGAGTCCAGGGTGCTCCTTAATCATACTGGACATATAAATTAGCATATTTGCCTTTGCTAGAATGATAGTTTTTTGCTCGTCTTTATCAAAGCCTTTATCGAATCCGGAAAGGGATATTTGAGGCAGCAATTTTTCATTGCCAGTTTCATCTGTGGTTACGGTATATAACCGTTCTAAATCATGCAAGATCGGCTCGAGCAAGAATTTTCCAACTCCGCAAGCAGGGTCACAAATCTTCATTCCCGGTTCTATATCTGCCATATTAACAATAGCACGAACGACCTTCAACGGCGTAAAATATTGTCCCCAGTTTTTCTTGCTGATGGATTCTTTCAGAAATGTTTCGAATAGCTTGCTCTTGAAGTCATAGTCAATATTTTCAAGCGTTCCAAAATCATTAAAACGCTTCAAAATTTTATGGAACACAGTAGCGTATCCAGATACAGCTTTATCGTCTTTTGATACAAAGATAGTGCCATTGATAATGGTGGTTTTGTCTTTGGGATTGCCAGGAAAAAGCTCTTTGATTTTTACGCGAATAATAGAAGCGTAAAATTCGAGGACTTCGTTTTCATTATTCCCTGAGTACTTGCTCAAGAGGTCATAAAAGGAATACATCCCTTTGAGTACGCCAAGATCGCTAAGGTACTTAAAGATAAAGATTTCAACAAAAGTGTAGAGACAGTTCTCTGGCGTAGCACCAGATACTGCCCACAAATCCTGCCACACCTTTTCGGCCAGCGGTAGCGGGTCAACAGAGGCAGCAGCTTTCAACGTATCGTTCGTAGTACTTATGGAGGACCTAATCTTGTTAATCAGAACAATACATTCCGCACTAGTTTTATCAAAATTAAGCGTAATTTTGCTGCCGTCTTCCTGGAGAATTTCATGTCCGGTTGCCGGATTAATCCAAATGCTTTTCTTTCCATCCGTAACGATGTATACCTTGGCCTGCAAGGCACGCGCAGTCCCGAGTTCCTGAGAAATGGCTTTCTCAATCTGTTTCTCCGTACGCAACTGAGAAGGAACCTTGTATTCAATCGCAGCAATAACCAATGGCTTTTTTACAATAATTGCATCGGGCTTTTTGGATTCATACTCATCATAGTCTTTGTCCGGAATAATTTTTGCACCTTTTAAGGCTTTAAGCGTCGTAGCCCCAATATTATAAAAATTCCAATCGCCCATTTTTTCGGGAGCTTCCACCAAATTCTTCTGGATTAATTCTTCACTCATGGTCAGTAGCTCCTTTCATTCTATTTGTGTGCTCGGATAAATACACATCAATGTCTGCTTTTTTTATGCGAAGTGAGCGATTGCCCGTGCCGACACGAGAGGCTGTTAGCTTGTTTGAACCAATAAGACGACGTACGGTCTTTTCGCATACTTGAAGGTATTGTGCAGCTTGAGCAACAGTGAAAATCTCATCAGACATAGCATACTCCCCCTCTTTTGTCGAGTATAACATATAAAATTCAGCCAAGCAAGAATAGAATTCGATTTTTGAGGTATTTTATGGACAACAGTGGACTACATAGGACTATATACATAGGTCATAAACCTAACTATTTGAGACATGCTCCAGCTCTGCGCTTGGCGGCGTTTTCAAAATGTATGTTGGCTGGCACAGCTTGCGCTTGCCAGCCTTGTCTGCCGAAAAGCGCGGTGGGCAACGGCAGTCAATGGCGTGAAGCGTTCATCTCGACCATTGACGGTCGCTGACCACCGTGCTATATGTTTCCGTAGAACGGCTTGACAGATTAAATTAAATTCAGTAAACTATTTGTAAAGACATAAGACACCATGCAGACGCAAACGGGCTGAACGGCTTGACAAGCGGCTGCATTTTCATTTTCGGATGAGAAAGAAAGGATGCGAAGGGAACAGAAACGTAAACGACAAAAGACGCTCAAGACACCATTCCTCCGCTGCGTGGGAGAAAAGACGTGGCAAAATATTTTTCGGAGGTGCAGCTTGAGCAGGCGAAAGAAGCTCATCAACAACAGCGGCATCCCGCAGCACGAGATCGAAACCATCGCCAGAGTCCTCCTGCCAGACATTCTCGCCTATTATAAGAGCGAGGAAGGGCAGCGGGAATTTGCAGAATGGAAAGCACAGCGGGATGCGGCTCAAAATGATAACGAGGCTGAGAAAATCGCCTGAAGACACAGAAAAAGGACGGCAAGAGCCGTCCTTTTTGCATGTGTTCAATTTTCATAGGGCGTGTATTCTGTGACAGCGTTCAGGTATGCTTCGACATCTCCGTTTAGAACGAGGTCAGCATACGCGAGTGGGTCGTTGTAGATGAGATAGTCCAGCTCCGACCGTTCGTAAAGGTTATCGGCGACTTCATTTTCGGCAGCGGTGCAGTCAATGGAAATCATACTGTTGTCCGCAAAGCGCAGCTCCACGCAGCCCGTGTCCATGTTAAACTCACAGCTTTTGATATTTTTCATGTTCGCCCTCCTAATCTCGTTTCATCTTTGGTTTTCTCGGTCCTCTGGGCTTGGATTCCGGACGCTTTACCACGCCGTTTCTGAAATGTGTATCCTCAAATTTCTCAAAGAAAACAAATAATCCGAACCCGGCTCCCACAAGGAAGATCTGGTTCGGATTATCTTTGTCTGGTGCCGGCGACCGGGCTCGAACCGGTATGATATTGCTACCGAGGGATTTTAAGTCCCTTGCGTCTGCCAGTTTCGCCACGCCGGCAAAACCGTTACTATCTTAGCATAAGGCGCGGGGAAACGCAACCGTTCCGGCAGATTTTTTCCCGTTCATCCGATCTCGATGCACAGATCGCACCGCTCCGGGACGGAAAACGCCTGAAAATAGCGATTTTCCATGGGGATCCACTGCTGAAAAAACAGCCGCTGCTTGCGCTCCGGCTCCCGCTGCAGGATGCGCCGGCGCTGCGTTTCCGGAGAGACTGCCAGAAAAACGGAAAGATCATACAGCGCCGCAAGCGCCGGATGCATGCTGTAGGCCCCTTCGATCACATTGAGCTGCCCGGGCTGCCGCAAAACCGGCGGCAGGAGCCGGCCGGTCTGGCAGTCATACCGGCGATAGGGCAGGGTCTCGCCCCGCCGCAGGGGCAGCAGGACCTCTGAGAAAAAGCGCTCCCGGTCCACATTTCCGCCGGGCTCCGCCAGCCGCTGGGGCGTGCGCTGCTCCGGCCGCAGGAAAAAGTCGTCCATATGAAACATGGGACAGCCGTAGCGCCGCGCCAGAAGGGCGGCCAGGGTGGTCTTGCCGCTGGCGCTCCCGCCGTCGATGGCCAGCAGCAGGCGCTCCTGCAGCACAAGCCGCCGGTCGATGACCTGCAGCAGCCGGGCAAAGCAGCCGGACTCCGTCGGCGGCTCTGCAAGGAAGGGGGATGCGGTTTGATGCTCCATGATCGCTCCTTCGGCTCAGGCGGGCGTGTTTTCCCGCAGCCAGTCGGCCCATTTGGAATAGTATTTTCCGTAGGGGTGGGTGTTGTCAAAGGTATAGTCCTGGTTCAGCGCGCCGGTCTCGTCGTCAAAGACGGGGTTCACATCGATAAAGAAGATGTGCTCCCCATCGGCATAGGCGGCCTGGGCCTGATTCATGCGGTCGATGTTGCTGTTGTTGAAGGTGGCGTCCGTGTCCGAGCGCTTTTTGGTCACATGCAGACTGGCCTCCAGGATTAGATAGGCGTCGGGCTGCAGCTCCCGGATCTTCTGCACCAGCTCGCCGTAGCGCTCCACGGTCTTTTGAAAATCATAGCCCAGCTCGTTGACGCCAAGCATCAGATAGACCCGGTCATATTGGCGGGACTGCAGCGCGTCGGCCAGCAGCGTTCCCTTCTGCCAGCTGCCCACGGCGCTTTCCTTTTTCAAGGCGGTATAAACGCTCATGCCAGTGAAGGCAAAGAAATCTGCTTCAGTGATGCCGGAATATTCCGCAATGCCAACGGTGCGGCTGTCGCCGATGAACAGCGCGTTGACAAAGGGATCCTCCGGCTTGACGGGCGCAGGGGGTTCCTCCGGTTCCTCCGGCTGATCCGGCACGGGCGCGGGAAGGTCCGGCTCCGGCGGCTGCGGCTGGGGATCCTCGGGCGTCTGCGGCGCAGGGGGAGAGATCGGGTCCTCCGGAGGATCCCGAAGCTCCGGCTGCTCCGGCGGAAGCTGCTCCGGCTGCTGCGGCGCAGGCTGCTCCTGCTCCGTTTGCTCCATAGCCGGGGCGGAGAAAAGGCCCATCTCCTTCCAGACGAAGGGCGCGGCCGCCAGCATGGTCAGCAGAAGCGCAAGCAGAAACGGCGCGTTCCAGATCTTTTTCATACCGTCACCTGTCCTTAAAATCGGAAATAAAGGAAGGGGTCGTTCATGCCCCGGCAGAGGCAATAGACCGCGCCCCAGAAGATGGCCAGCAGAATGGGGATGACCAGCGGCGAGCGCTCCAGCCTGCGCCAGAGTTTCTTTGGCCAGGGCAGGCAAAACAGCAGCCCCAAAAGCAGCAGAACGCCATACATCCTGCCGTATTTCAGATAGTCTCCCGCCATGATCCCGGCCCAGCTGCCGCAGAAGGGGAAGAGCCTGCTGAAATAGACGCTCAGCTGGGAAAGATCGGTAATGGCAAACACCATGAAGGACAGCGGGAGCGCAAGGATCATATACAGATGACCAAAAACAGGGCGTCGCTCCAGCGCCTTGCCCAGGCCAAGCCGCTCCAGAAGCTGCAGCAAAAACAGCAGCAGGCCCCAGAGAATAAAGTTCCAGCTTGCGCCGTGCCAAAGGCCCGTCAGCAGCCAGACCGCCAGCAGATTGCGGACGGTTTTGCCCCGGCCCTGCCGGCTGCCGCCCAGGGGGATATAGACATAGTCCCGGAACCAGCTGCCCAGCGTGATGTGCCAGCGCCGCCAGAACTCCGTCATGCTTCGGGAAAGATAGGGATCCGCAAAGTTTTCCGGCAGGTCAAAGCCCAAAAGCTGCCCCAGCCCCAGTGCCATCAGGGAATAGCCGTAAAAATCAAAGTAGATCTGAAAGCTGTAGGCAAAGGCGCCCATCCAGGCCAGCGGCGTGGAGATGCCCTCAAAGCCGATGGCGGAAATGTCGCTCCAGAGGGAGCCGATCCGGTTTGCCAGCAGCACCTTGAAGCCCAAGCCAAGAACGAAAAGCTTTGCGCCCCGCTCCGCCCGCTCCCAGGAAACCTGCCGCTCCCCAAGCTGCCCGGAGATCGAACGATAGGAGGTGAGGGGACCTGCGGTGAGCTTTGGAAACAGGGAGATGTAAAGGGCCATGCGCGTCAGCGAGCGCTCCGGCTGGACCCGCTCATGATAAACATCCAGCAGATAGGAAAGACACTGGAAGGTATAAAAGCTGATACCCAGCGGCAGCAGCAGATCCCAGCTGCGGGCAGATACCGTCTGGCGGGAAAGCAGACCCCAGAGGGCGGAAAGGTTGTCCCGGAAAAAGCCGGCATATTTGAACAGGAGCAGCCAGCCGATATTATAGATCAGCCCCAGCGCCAGCATCAGCTTCCGGCGGGGCTGGCCCCGGCCCAGATGCAGGCCGAGCCGCCAGTTGACCAGAATGGCCGCCAGCAGCAAAAGCATATGCTGCGGCGTTTCCCATACGCCGTAGGCATAAAACGCCAGACTGCCCAGCAGCAGGACCCCGTTTTTCCAGCGGACGGGGATCAGGCTGTAGATCAGAAAAAACAGCGGCGCAAAAACAAACAGAAACGGCAGACTGCTGAATACCACAGAATACCTCCCCTACAAAAGAGATCAACTATAGTATATAATAGTGCCGGGGGCCGCGCAAGGCGGTTTCGGAGAAAAATTTTTCTCATACCTCCTTCGAGCGGGGCAGCGCGTTTGGCGTTTCCGGCTGAAACTCTGTCATCGTGCCCCAAAACCGCTTAGGCATATTGGTCTGGCGGCATTTTGGGTTGTAGCGGCCCTCAATGCTGATGGTATTGTAAAACCGCGTCCAGAGACGGCGGTAAAGCAGCTCCGGCGCTTCCGCCTCCGGCAGGGAAAGAGAGTCCAGCGGCAGGAGCTGATGCTTTCCGCCGCTGAAGAGCAGGGCAGTGCGGTGCGTCCGGTCGTAGATCAAAAAGCTCTCGCCCGGCATCCGCGCCCGAAAATGCTTCAAAAGCAGGGGGAGCACATGATTTTTCGGCTCGATCTCCGCCGCCAGCACCGCGCCATACTGGGAAAACCGGGTGAAGCCCTTCAAAAGATGGGCTTCGTCTAAAACATTCTGCGCCGCAGCGTAGATCATGTGGACCCGCTCGTCCGTCAGCTGCCGCAGGACCTGCGGCCCCAGCTGATAGCCCAGCCGCAGAAAGCGCAGGATCGCCAGCTCCTTTTCCTCCATGCAGGAAAGAAAGGCCAGCTCCACCCAGCGCAGCGCCGCCGGCGCGATCTTTTCCGGAATGGAGCGCAGCACCCGCCGGGCCTGCTCCGGCCGGGTGGGGACGGTGACGGCGGAAAGCAGCGTGGGCTGCGCCTCCTCCGCCGGACGGATCTCCAGCGGCTCCTCCTTTTGATAAAAGGCCCGGAACACGCAGCAGAGCAGGCCGTCGAAGCTCCCGTCGTATTGATAGACTACATCTGTCCTGTGATACATGCTCTCACATCCTCCATCGTCGGGTCAAACAGGCTCAGCTGATCCGCCTGACCCATGGTCTCCAACGCCGCATCGGAAAGCAGCGCCCGCAGGATGGCGTCGTGCTCCATGCGGATGCCTGGAAAGGCTTTACCGCCGCACAGTGTAAAGTACTTGGCCCGTTTTATTACAACGCCCAGCTTTTTCAGCCCGGCAAAGTCCAGTCGGCCGGACCGGCGGGCCGTTACGATGCGCCGGGCGCTCTTGACGCCGATCCCCGGAACGCGCAGCAGCGTTTCGTATTCCGCACGGTTCACCTCCACAGGGAATTGCTCCGGGTGCCGGATGGCCCAGCCGCATTTCGGATCCAGATAAGGGTTGAAGTTCGGCTCCTGCTCGTCCAGAAGCTCCTCCGCCTGAAAATGATAATACCGCAGCAGCCAGTCGGCCTGATAAAGCCTGTGCTCCCGCAGCAGGGGCGGCCGGGTGGTCAGCGCAGGCAGATTTTTATGCTCCACCACGGGGAGATAGGCGGAGTAAAAGACCCGCTTCAGCGCGTATTTTTGATACATGGCGGTAGACAGCCGCAGGATCTGCAGGTCGGTCTCCGGCGTGGCGCCCACGATGAGCTGGGTGCTCTGGCCCGCCGGCGCAAACCGGGGCGCGTGGCGGTAGCGGACCAGTTCCTGCTTTCCCTGGGCGATACCGTCCCGCAGAAAGGCCATGGGCTTCAAAATGTCCTCCTTATGCTTGTCCGGCGCCAGCAGGGCAAGGCTCTGCCGGGAGGGCAGCTCGATATTGACGCTCATCCGGTCCGCCAGCATGGCCAGCTGCGCCAAAAGCTCCCGGCTGGCCCCGGGAATGGCCTTGGCGTGGATATAGCCGAAAAAATGATATTCCTGCCGCAGGATGCGCAGGGTTTCCAGCATCAGCTCGCAGGTGTGGTCCGGGCTCTGCACCACCGCGCTGGAAAGAAACAGGCCCTCAATATAGTTCCGCCGGTAAAACTGGATCGTCAGCTCCGCCAGCTCCCGGGGCGTGAAGGAGGCGCGCCTGACATCGTTGGAGCGGCGGTTGACGCAGTAGGTACAGTCGTAGCTGCAGGCGTTGCTCTGCAGGACCTTCAGCAGCGTGATGCACCGCCCATCGGCAGAAAAGCTGTGGCAGCAGCCGCAGGCCATGGTGGCGCCCAGTCCGCCCGGCCGGGAGGCCCGGTCCAGTCCGCTGGAGGTGCAGGCGGCGTCGTATTTTGCGGCGTCGGCCAAAATCGTCAGTTTGTCCAGAACGTCCATAGGATCCCCTCAAGATAGAACGTTTGTTTGTTATCTCAAATATAGCACATATGTTCGCTTTTGTAAAGGCGTCCCGGCAAAAAATCAAAAACAACGCAAACAGGATTGTATTTCCCCGAAAATGCCGGTATAATCAAGGGAGCTTTGAACGAATACGGAGGATGGGTCATATGCAGAACGAAGCCTTGAAGGCGCTTTCCCGGGAGCAGCTGGAGGAGCTGATCTCCATCTATTGTAAGGACTGGCTGGCCATGGACGGCGTCTGGTTCCAGTCCTCCGAACGCAGGTTCGGCATGGAGCTTGCCATGGAGCAGGACGTGGAGATCTGGAAGCAGTTTACCGTCATTGAAGCGAAAAAACTCAAGGCATTCCTGGGCCTTCCGGAGCGGGCGGGCCTGGATGGGCTGGAAAAGGCGCTGAAGCTGCGGCTTTATGCCAATATCAACCGGGATGAGATCCTTCGGGAGGGGAACCGGATGATCTACCGCACGCTGGACTGCCGGGTCCAGACGGCCCGCAGCCGGAAAAATATGCCCTGGCACCCCTGCAAGGCGGTGGGCGAGGTGGAATATGCCGGCTTTGCCCACACCATTGACGACCGGATCACCTGCCGGGTTCTCAGCTGCTATCCGGAAAAGACCGACGACAGCTGCGCCTGCAGCTGGGAGTTTACGCTGGCGGAATGATGGAGATCTATGGTACGCTGGGCCCGGCCTGCGCCAATGCGGCAGTTCTGGAACAAATGTTCCGCAGCGGCATGACCGGGCTTCGGCTGAATCTTTCCCATGCATCGCTGGAGGAGAGCGGCCCGCTGCTGGAGCAGCTGCGCCTGGCGGCAAAGCGGTGCGGCGTCCGGCCGCAGCTGCTGATCGACCTGCAGGGGCCGGAGCTTCGGGTGGGGAAGCAGGGGCTTCCGTGTCTGCTGGAGGAGGGAGTGCGCATTCCTCTCAGCCGGCTGGCGCTGCCAGAACGTTTGTACGCTGCGCTGCAGCCGGAGATGGAGCTGCTCCTGGACGACGGCAGGCTGTGCGTCCGGGTGCTGCAGGAGGGCAAGGGCCTTGTGCTGCGGGGCGGGACGCTGGCGCCCGGAAAAGGCGTCGCCGTTCCCGGGCTTTCCGTGGCGCTGCCCGCTCTGACGGCGGCGGACCGGAAAAATCTTTCGCTGGCGGGTTCCTTTGGCGTCACCGGCGTGATGCAGTCCTTCGTCCGGAGCCGGGAGGATGTGGAGGAGGTCCGGGCGGCGCTTTGCGGAACAGGGCTGCGCCATTTTGCCAAGCTGGAAAACCGCGCCGGGCTGGATTCTCTGGAGCAATGGATCCGGCTGCCGGATGTTTTGGTGATCGCCCGGGGCGATCTGGGAAACGCGGTCCCGCTGTGGGAGCTGCCCGGCGTACAGAAGCGGGTGGCTGCCCAGGCCAGACAAGCGGGAAAGCCCTTTTTGGTGGTGACCCAGCTGCTGGCCTCCATGGAGCGAACAGCTGTTCCCACCCGGGCGGAGGTCAGCGATATCTTTAATGCCGTGCTGGACGGCGCATCCGCCCTGATGCTCACGGGGGAGACCGCCGCAGGGCGCTACCCGGCGGAGGCCATGGACTATTTTTGCCGCACCATCCGGGCGGCGGAGACTTTTTTGCGGGAAGAGAGGAACTGAAGCATGGATTATATCGAAGTGCGGGTGACCACCACTCATGAGGCCTCGGAGCTGCTGGCGGATCAGCTGGCGGAGATCACCGGCGGCTGCTCGGTGGACGATCCCCAGACCGTGGAGGACTTTGTCCACGCGCCGGTAAAGCGTTGGGACTATATTGAAGAACAACTGTTCGATAACCCCCGGCGGGAGCCTTCCGTCTGCTGTTATCTCAGTCCGGATGAGGACGGCGCGCGCCGGCTCCGGGAGATGGGCGCGCTGCTGGCGGAGATGAAGGCCCAGGACGAAACGGGCTTTTACGGGAGCCTGAAGCTGGAGGTCTCGCCTGTCCGCAGCGAGGATTGGGAAAACAACTGGAAGCAGTATTACAAGCCCTTCCCGGTGGGCCGGCGGCTCTATGTCTGTCCCAGCTGGGAGGAGGCCCATGTGCCGGAGGGGCGGGCGCTGCTGACCATGGATCCCGCGTCCAGCTTCGGTACCGGCTCCCACGCCACCACGCGGATGTGCATGGAGCAGCTGGACGCCCTGACGCTGGACGGGGCGCGGATCCTGGACGTGGGCTGCGGCAGCGGTATTCTGGCCTGTACGGCGCTGCTGCTGGGCGGGCGGCACGCGCTGGCCTGCGACATCGAAGAAAACGCCATGCGCGTCACGGCGGAGAACATGGATAAAAACGGCCTGTCCGGCCTGCGCTACAGCACCCGCTGCGGCGATCTGCTCTCCGACCCGGCGCTGCGGCAGGAGCTGGGCGGACAGGGGCCTTACGATGTGATCCTGGCCAATATCGTGGCGGATGTGCTCATCGCCATGGCGGCGTATCTGCCCGGCTGGCTGGCGGAGGACGGCCATCTGATCCTCTCCGGCATCATTGATACCCGGGCGGAGGAGGTCCGCCGGGCCTTTCGCCAGGCAGGCATGGTCATCGTTAACGAGATCGCCCGGGATGGCTGGGTGACGCTGTGTTGTATGCGCGGTAAGGGAGAAAATTCCTAAAAACTTCTGAAATATCGGTTTTGGAATGGACAAATCGTTTTTTATTTGTTATAATAACTTTTAGCTGTGAGGAGAACTTCATGCGTTTTTTTGTTTCTGCCGGGCAGGTAAGCGGCGAATCGCTGACGCTGGATGAAAGCAACGCCCAGCATATTTCCCGTGTTTTGCGGATGCGGCCCGGGGAGGAGATCACCGTCTGCTGCGACAACGGACAAGCCTATCAGTGCCGCCTGGAGACGGTGGAGAAGGGGCGCGTCGCCGCGCGGATCCTGTCGTCCTCGGCCTTTGACAACGAGCCCTCCGCCTTTGTGACGGTCTATGCCGGACTCTCCAAGGGCGACCGGTTTGATTATCTGATCCAGAAGGCGGTGGAGTGCGGCGCTTCGCATATCGTGCCGTTTCTTTCCCAATACTGCGTGGTAAAGGTGGAGGAAAAGGACCGGCAGAAAAAGCAGCAGCGGTATGCCCGGATCGCGCTGGAGGCCTCCAAGCAATGCCAGCGCTCCCGGCCCGTGACGGTGGGGGAGATCGTTTCCTACGATACCGCCATCGCCATGGCGAAAGGCGCGGAATGCACCCTGTTCCTTTATGAAAAAGAAAACCGGCGGAGCCTTTCCCAGGTTCTGCGGGAGCATCAGCACGGCAGAGCCTTTTCTGTCGTCACCGGCCCGGAGGGCGGGTTTTCAGAAAAGGAGGCGGCGCAGGCGCAGGAGGCGGGTCTTTGCTGCGTGTCCATCGGACCCAGGATCCTTCGCTGCGAGACGGCGCCGGTGGCGGCAGTTTGTGCCATCATGTATCAAACAGGCAATTTTGACATCGGAGAGTGAGCTTCATTGAACGAGAAAAATCAGAAGAAACAGCGGGCACAGGAGCTGGTGACCAATCGCGTTATGGCGGTGTTCGTTTTTGTGGTCCTGCTGCTTTGGGGGATGTCCTGGCTGAGCAAGCTGATGACCTTCGGCACCACCTTTTTGCTGGGCCGCAGAGTGAACCTGATCCTGACGCTGGTCAGCGGCGCGCTGACGGCGCTGTTTCTGGTGCTGCTGCACAGGCAGCACAAAAAAGGGACCTTCCGGAGGGATCAGGTCTTCAATACGGCGCTCTATGCGCTTTTTTCCGGCGCATTCTGCGCCTGCTGCCTGATCCTGCGCTTCTGCCTGGAAAACGGCGCGCACATCGTTTATGTGTTCCTGCCGCTGTGCGCCGTGCTGTATCTGGTGTTTTATGTTTATGAGCGGCAGTTCTTTTCCTTCTGCGTGCTGGAGGCGGTGGCCATCAGCGCGGCCTACTGCATCTACCGTTCCGTTCTGGAGGGAAAGGCCCTGATCCTGCTGGCCGGCGTTTTATGCGTGGCCGCGGGGATCCTTGCGCTGCTGGCCAAAAAGGAAGGCCGGCTGACCCATGCGATCCTGGGCCGGCAGTATGACAAGCGCTATATTTTGCTCACCTGCGCGGTGACGCTGGCGGCGCTGGCGCTGGCCGCCCTGCTGAAGGGGAGCGCCGCGCTGATCGCCGGCATCGTCCTCGGCGTGTATGTTCTGGCCTCGGCGGTGTATTTCACCATCAAGGCCATGTAAGCTCAGTTCAAGTGTATCGCCCGGAAGAGCCAGCCGCTTTTCCGGGTGATTTTTTCAGAAACCGCTGAGAAAGGAGCAAATTGCAATGCTGTATCACGCCTCTCAGGTCTCCGGTTTGACCGTGCTGCTCCCGCAAGCCTCCACCCATCAGACGCCCTATGTTTACGCCATCCGCGGCAGGCTTACAGCTCTATGCTTCGGCGTGCCCAAGGATGATTTTGATCTGCTCATGGACGAAGAGGAGGGCCAGCCCGTGCTTTGGGAGTGTTACCCTGGCGCATTCCGAAGGATTTATGGCGGAAAGGCCTGCTCTCTCTACGCTGTAAAGGAAGAAGGCTTTCTCACCGGAAAAACGGGCTGGGAGCCGGAGATGGTCTGCCCGGAGCCTGTTTCCGTTTTGTGGGAGGAGCGGATCCCGGATCTGTTTCTCATTCTTTCTCAGGCGGCAGAAGCGGGAGAATGCATTCTTCACGAATATTCCCCATCGCCTGAATATCAGGCTATGCTCCGGGAGGAGCTGACCTGGCGCATCCGGCAGCTGGGGCTGACCCGGGCCCAGCTGAACGCCGACAGGCGCTTTCCGGAAGCGCTTGACCGGCTGCTTTTTCCGTAAATTACAGCTGTTTTCCCCGTACCGGTTCTAATCCTGCGGGACAGGCCATAGGATAGCAGCGGGTGATGACGATGAAAACGAAGGAAATAAAAAAGACCGCGCCCCGCCCCCGTCCGTGGCTGCTGCCGGCGTGCGCAGTGCTGCTGGGCGCCGTTGCGGGAAGCCTGTGCGGCGCAGGGATCCCATGGCTCCGCAGCCTGCTGCAGAGCCGGCTGGCACAGGAGAGCCTGTCCGCGCTGCTTTGGCCGGAGCTTTTGCTGCTTCTGGCCCTGTGCGTTTCCGGATTTTTGCGTCTGGGCGGCGTCTGGGCGCTTTTGGCGCTGCTGGGCAAGGGCTTTTTGCTGGCGGCGGAGGCCGCAGTTCTGGTGTCCGGCGCGGAGGGCGGCGCTTATCTGATGGCGGCGCTGCCGCGGCTGCTGACGGGATTTTTCACGCTGAGCGTCCTGCTGCTGCTCGCAAGGCAAAGCATCCAGCTCTCCTCCCGCCGGCTGCGGATGTCGCCGGCCAAGGCAAGAGCGCTGCGGCCGGATCCGCCCTTTTATCTGACGGCGGGGATCGCTCTGGCCGTGATCCTGGGGGCGGCGCTGCTCCGGCAGAAGCTGCTTGGATTGGAGCTGCCGCAGCTGCTGCCGGAGGGAGCGCTTCGGGGCGCGGGTCAGTTTGGGATCTGCCTGCCGGTGTGGTCCATGGTAAAATCCTCCCGATAGATCAGCTGGCTCACCGGAACGATCTCATAGCCCTGCTGGATGAGCCCTTCGATCACGAAGGGCAGCGCGGCGGGCGTGTTTTTTGCCGCATTGTGAAACAGTATGATGCTGCCGGGCTGGACCCGCTTCAAAACGCGCCGGCAGATCTCCTCCGGCGTGGGGTCCTTCCAGTCGAGACTGTCCACATCCCACTGGATGGCATACATGCCGCAGTCGCGCACGGTGCGGATCACCGTATCGTTATAGTCTCCGTAGGGCGGACGAAACAGAAGCGGCGTCTCTCCGGTGATGGCGGCGATCTTTTCGTTGCAGGCGCTGAGCTGCTCCTGCATCTGCTGGGCAGAGAGCTTGGTAAAATACGGATGATCGTCGGAATGATTCATCACCTCATGCCCCGCGTCGTGGAGCGCCTGCACCGATTCCGGGTATTTATCCACCCATTCGCCCACCACGAAGAAGGTGGTCTTGATCTGATATTTGTCAAAGATCTCGATGAGCTGCTGGGTATCCTCGTTGCCCCAGGCCGCGTCAAAGCTTAGGGCGCAGATGGGCGTTTCCTTCTGAACGCAGTAAATGGGAAGCTCCCGCAGGGTGGCTGCCGTTGGAATGCTTCTGGCAGAAACACAGGCAACGCAGATCAAAAGGCCCAAAAGCGCAGCCAGGCCGGTAAAAACGAGCTTTTTGTGGTGCAGCAGCACGATCCTCGGTCGAAACGGTCTCATAAGCGATCTCCTCCTTTTTTCGTGGTCTATATCTATGCAGAAGGGGAGGGCGGCATGAGGAGATTTCCCCAGGCGGAGCGCAGGGCAAATTCCACGATTTTATTTGGAGCTGTCCGTGAAATACGGAAAATCCGGCAAAAGGCTCTTTACACAGACCCTTTACCGTGTTAAACTGTAACGCGGGAAGTTGTGAACGCATACAGTGAAACAGTGAAACAGTGAAAGGGGCTTGTGCAATGCGAAATAAGCTGCGCGACGAACATATGGACCAGCTTTTTGAGGCGATCCTGAAGCTGGATTCCGTGGAGGAGTGCTATCACTTTTTCCGGGATCTCTGCACGGTGACGGAGCTGCTGTCCATGAAGCAGCGCTTCTGGGTGGCTCAGCTGCTGCGGGAGGGCTGCATTTATTCGGATATCGTGGAGGTCACCGGCGCCAGCACCGCCACCATCAGCCGGGTGAACCGGAGCCTGCAGTATGGCGACGGCGGCTATGCCCGGGCGCTGGACGGCCTGGAAGACGGCGAATGAACGCATATACCTCTCTGGCGGCTTATTACGACAGCCTGATGGACCCGGAGGTCTACCGGCGGTTTTGCGATGTGCTCTGCACAGAGCTTGCCCGGGCAGACATCCGGGAGGGGCTGGTGCTGGATCTTTGCTGCGGCACAGGTACGCTGACGCGCCTGCTTTCGCTGCGCGGCTATGAAATGATCGGCTGCGACGCGTCGCCGGAAATGCTGGATATTGCCCGGGAAAAATGCCGGGCGCTGGAGATCCCGCCGGTCTGGATCTGTCAGCGGGCGGACGAGCTGGATCTTTACGGAACGGTCCGCGCCGCCGTCTGCTGTATGGACAGCGTCAATTATCTCACCGGCCTGCGGGAGCTGAAGCGGGCCTTTTCGCTGGTGAGCCTGTTTCTGGAGCCGGGCGGCGTGTTTCTGTTTGATGTGAAATCCCGGGAGATGTTTGAAGCGCTGGCAGGCACGGCCAGCGTCCAGGAGGACGAGGAAGGCTTCTCCAGCTGGCAGTACGGCTTTGACCGGCGCTCCGGACGGGCCTTCCACCAGGTGGACCTGTTCCGTCGAGAGGATGACAAGTATATTCGCTTTACAGAAGCGCATGAGCAGCGCTTTTACAGCACAGACACCCTGCGGCAGGCACTGCAGGGCGCAGGTCTGCGGCTGAAGCGCGTTTCCCGGGCGCTCTCCGGGTCGAAGAAGGAAGAGCCGCGGGGCCGCCTGCTGCTGATCGCGGAAAAGCCCCTGGCCTGAGCTTGGAAAAGGACGGAACGCATGAAGGATTTTATTGTCAGAGGAATGACGAAGGACGGCTTTGTGAAGATCACCGCCGTTCAGACCACGGAGACCGTGGAACGGGCGCGGCAGATCCACAAGACTCTGCCGCTGGCAACGGCCGCGCTGGGACGGACGCTTTCCGCCGTCTCCATGATGGGCAACGATCTGAAATATGAAAACGGCTCGGTCACGCTGCAGATCCGCGGAGATGGCCCGCTGGGCGGCATCACCGCCGTCAGCGACAATCGGGGAAATGTGCGGGGCTATCTGCAGAATCCGGCGGCGATCCTGCCTCTGAAGGCAGACGGTCATCTGGATGTGGGCGGCGGCGTTGGCCGGGAAGGCATCCTCACGGTCATAAAGGACATCGGCGAACGGGAGCCCTTTACCGGCCGGGTAGAGCTGCGCTCCGGCGAGATCGCCGAGGATGTGGCGGCCTACTATGTGATCAGCGAACAGATCCCCACGGTTTGCGCCCTGGGCGTTTTGGTGGGGAAGGATCAGAGCGTCACCTGTGCGGGCGGCTATCTGCTGCAGCTGATGCCCGGCGCGCCGGAGGGGCTGGTGGATCTGCTGGAATACCGGATCCAGGAAACGGGCAGCGTTACCGGCAAGCTTTCTCACGGCATGAATATCCGCCAGCTGGTGGAGGAGCTTCTGGACGGCATGGGCCTGATGCTGATGGAAGAGCACCCGGTGTGCTATGAATGTAAATGCTCCCGCCGGAAGGTGGAGTCTGCCCTGATCAGCATGGGCCGGGAGGAGCTGGACCGGCTCATCCGGGAGGAGGAGCAGATCTCCGTGACCTGCCAGTTCTGCGATCAGGTCTATACCTTCAGCAGGAAGGATTTGGAAGATTTGCGAAAGGGCTGAAAAAAAGGGAAAATAGCCTTGACATTTGGGCTCGAACCCGATATAATAACTCTTGCGCTGAGGGAAAACGGGAGCATAGCTCAGCTGGTCAGAGCACATGCCTTACAAGCATGGGGTCACAGGTTCGAGCCCTGTTGTTCCCACCATCGCAACATGGCCAAGTAGTTCAGTTGGTTAGAACGC
>DHMK01000078.1:34657-55130 GCA_002405755.1 Clostridiales bacterium UBA4644 | reverse complement strand
AAGTCCCAGTCGCGCTGGTCATGGCCGGGAACGCCCATGACGATGCCGGTGCCGTAGCCCATGAGCACATAGTCGGAGACGAACAGCGGCACGGGCTTTCCGGTGATGGGATGGATGGCCTCGATGCCGCGGATGCGGACGCCGGTCTTGTCCTTGGCCAGCTCCGTGCGCTCAAAATCCGACTTGCGGGCAGCCTCCTGCTGATAGGCCTCGATCTCCGCCCGGTTCTCGATCTGCTCCAGCCACTTTTTCAGCAGGGGATGCTCGGGAGAGATGACCATATAGGAAACGCCGAACAGCGTGTCGGCCCGGGTGGTGAAGACGGTGAGGGTCTCGCCGGTGGTGGCCTTAAAATCCACCTCCGCGCCGGTGGAACGGCCGATCCAGTTTTTCTGCTGGATCTTGACCCGCTCGATATAGTCCACCTTGTCCAGATCATCGATGAGCCGCTGGGCATATTTGGTGATGGCAAGCATCCACTGGCTCTTTTCCTTGCGGATCACCGGCGCGCCGCAGCGCTCGCAGACGCCGTTGACCACCTCTTCGTTGGCCAGGACGCATTTGCAGCTGGTGCACCAGTTGACGGGCATGGAGGCCTTGTAGGCCAGGCCCTTTTTGAACATCTGCAGGAAGATCCACTGGGTCCATTTATAATAATCCGGGTCGATGGTGGCCACCTCCCGGCTCCAGTCGAAGCTCAGGCCAAGAGAGATCATCTGCTCCTTGAAATGCCGGATGTTTTCCCGGGTGAAGTGCTCCGGATGCACATGGTTCTTGATGGCGAAGTTTTCCGCCGGCAGACCGAAGGCGTCCCAGCCCATGGGATAGAGCACATTATAGCCCTGCATCCGCTTTTTGCGGGCCACGATGTCCAGGGCGGTGTAGGACCGGGGATGGCCCACATGCAGGCCCTGGCCGGAGGGATAGGGAAACTCCACCAGCGCATAGAACTTTGGCTTGCTGTAGTCGTTGGAGGCGTGGAAAGCGCCGGTCTCCTCCCATTTTTTCTGCCATTTTTTCTCGATGCGGTCAAACTCGTATTTCATTGCTTTTCTTCTTCCTTTACCGTCAGATTGGAGATATCGATGCGGGTACCATCGCTCCAGAGCCGCTCCAGCGCGTACATTTCCCGGGCTTCCTTCTGGAAGATGTTGACCACCACGCTGTTATAATCCACCAGCACCCAGTTGGAGGTAACGCCTTCCCGGTGGTGGGGCAGGACCTGCAGTCGTTCCTTCACCTGCAGCTCGATCTCATCGCCCAGCGCACGGATATGGGTGTTGGACGTGCCGGTCATGATGACAAAGTAATCGGTGAGCGTGGTCTGGCCCGTCACCTGCATCACCACGATATCCCGGGCCTTTTTGCTGTCGGCCACCGAAACGATGGTCTCCATCAGCTCCTTGGGGGTGATTTCCGTCATGTTGTTTCCTCCTTTTCAGGCGTTTGCAGAGCGGCGTGCAGGGCCAGCTCTGTTTTATAATAAGGGGTCCTCCCCTGGGATCGCACAAAGGTCAGAGTCCGCCGGAGCGCCGCGATATAGGCCTCCTCCAGATCCGTCAGCGCCAGCGCCCGCAGCTGCGCCGCGCCGGGATAGGTCCGGGTCTCCTCGCAGAGATCCGCCACATAGAGGATCTTCTGGACGAGGGTCATATGCTCCGCCGCCGTAGTATGGGTGCGGATGGCTTCGACCACGGCGTCCGGCATGCGAAACTCCCGCTTTGCCGTCTCCGCGCCGGTATCCGCATGGATCAGGGCGGAGAAGTCTTCTGTTCCATAATCAGTGATTATATGCCATTTTTCCGCCAAAAGCAACTGTTCTTTTTCCGAAAGGCCCTTGGTGCAGTCGTGGAGGATGGCGGATGCCCGGACGGTATAGTCGTCTGCGCCGTATTTCTCCGCCAGCTGCGCCGCAAGCCGCTCGCAGCCCAGAATGTGGGCAAAGCGCTTCTCGCTGACGCGCTTTTGAACAGCCTGCCGCAGCGTCTCCAGCGAAGGACGGTAAAGCCCCTTCTGCCGGATATATTCCGCCACATCCGGATCCAGCAGCGACGCGTCAAGTCCGTTTCGCACCTGGGTAGATGCGGCGGGAAGGGCGGCGTTTGGGATGATGTCCACCTGCGCCCCCAGCGTTTGGCGCAGCTGGGCCGCCTTTTGCTCCAGCGCAGCCCGGTCCTCATCGCTGCGGGCTACAGCGGCCAGACGGCAGAGCAATGCGATGCGCTCCGGCTGACGCCAGCGGTCAAAGGAAAGCAGCATATCCGTCCCCACCACCAGCCAGCGCTCCGCCCCGGGGTATTGCTCCGCCAGCAGGGCGGCGGTGTCTGCCGTATAGCTGGGGCCGGGGCGGCGCAGCTCCAGATCGGAGGCCCGGCAGTTGGGGAGCTTCTCCGCCGCGATGCGGCACATCTCCAGCCGCTGCTCCGGCGAAGCAGAACCCTCCGGAAGAGCCTTGTGGGGCGGGAGATTGGCGGGCATCAGCAAAAGCAGGTCCAGCCCCAGCGTCTCCACGCAGGCCCGGGCCGCCGCCATATGTCCAAGATGCGGCGGGTTGAAGGTCCCGCCGAACATGGCGACTCTCATGCCCGCTCCCGGGGCAGGACGATCCTGGGCTTGTCCGGCGAAGGCTTATACAGCACCAGCCGGCTGCCGATGCACTGCACCGGCTCTGCCCCGATGGCCTGGCAAAGCAGCTCGCTGGCCTCCCGAGCCGTCAAAAGCGAGCCCTCCAGCACCTTGAGCTTGATCAGCTCCTTCGCCTTCAGTTCCTCCTCCGCCTGACGGCACACCGCATCGGTAACGCCGTCCCGGCCGATCTGCTGGGTGGTTGGGATCGTGTTGGCCATTCCCCGCAGGAAGGCCCGTTGTTTGCTTGTGAGCATGGTGTTCTATCCTCGAATCTTTCTGTTTTTCTGTTCATCTCAAAGGCCCCGGGCCAAAAGCGCTTCCTTCATTTTCGCCAGCGAGCTGGCCCGGTGGGAAAGGGCGTTTTTCCGGCTCTGGGGCATTTCCGCAAAGGTGCAGCCCTCCTCCGGCAGGAAAAACACCGGATCGTAGCCGAAGCCGCCCCGGCCCCGGCTCTCCCGCAGGATCACGCCGGGGCATTCGCCCCGGACGGTGAACTCCGTCCCGTCCGGACAGACGCAGGCGATGACGGAGACGAAGCAGGCGTCCCGCTGCCCCTCCGGCGTTTGCTCCAGTCTTTGCAGCAAAAACTGCACCCGGTCGCTGTCGCTCCCCGGGCAATACCGGGCGGAATGGACGCCGGGCTCGCCGCCCAGCGCAGCCACACAGAGACCGCTGTCGTCGGCCAGCACAGGCAGGCCGGAGACACGGCAGGCAGCCCGGGCCTTGATCAGGGCGTTTTCCTCAAAGGTTGCGCCGGTCTCCTCCGGGTCGGTATGGATGCCCGCCTCCGCCATGGACAGGAAGCGGCGGGAATCGTTTTCCAGAATGGCGCGGATCTCCGCCAGCTTATGGGCGTTGTTGGTAGCGATCACATAAGATCTCATGGGCGTTTTCTCTCCCTTCTTCAGCGGAACAGGTGTCCCACCGCCCGCTTCTGGGCGGCGATGAGCTGCTTGATGCCGCCCTCTGCCAGCAGATACATCTCGTCCAGCTCCCGCTTGGAAAAGGGGCGCTCCTCGCCGGTGCCCTGCAGCTCGATGATGTTGCTCTCGTCGTCCATGACGAAGTTGAAGTCCACCTCGCCGCCGCTGTCCTCCAGATAATCCAGGTCGCAGACGGGGGTCTCGTGGACCACGCCCACGCTGACGGCGGCCACATAGCTGTAAAGGGGCAGATCGGCATAAACGCCCTGCTGCCGCAGCTTGTCCAGGGCGATCACCAGCGCGCAGAAGGCCCCGGTGATAGAGGCGCAGCGGGTCCCGCCGTCTGCCTGGATCACATCGCAGTCGATGGTGATGCACCGTTCGCCCAGGCCGTCCAGATCGGTGACGGAGCGCAGCACCCGGCCGATGAGCCGCTGGATCTCCGCAGCGCGGCCATTGAGCTTGAGCTTGCTGATGTCCCGGGGCGAGCGGGTCTGAGTGGCCCGGGGGAGCATATTGTATTCCGCCGTGACCCAGCCCTTCCCCTGCCCCTTCAAAAAGGGCGGGATGCTCTCCTCCACGGTAGCGTTGCAGATCACCTTGGTATTGCCGCAGGAGATCAGAACGCTGCCCTCCGGATACAGGATAAAATCAGGAATGATGGAAACCGGGCGGATCTCCCCCGGCGCTCTGCCGTCGTGTCTGGCCATGGCGCGCTCCCCTTTCTTTTATGCTTCCTCTGCCGGCGCGGCTTCGTCCAGCGCGCCGTCGAAAAAGGCCCTGGTAAAATCGTAGGCGTCAAACTCCAGCAGATCGTCCACCTGCTCGCCCACGCCGATATATTTCACCGGGACGCTGAGATCGGCGCTCACATGGATGGCGATGCCGCCCTTGGCCGTCCCGTCCAGCTTTGTGATCACAAGGCCGGTGAGCTTGGTAACGCTGTTGAAGCCCTCCGCCTGGGAGATGGCGTTTTGCCCGGTGGTGGCGTCCAGCACCAGCAGCGTCTCCACGCTGGCCTCCGGCAGCTCCCGCTGGATGACCCGGTTCATTTTTTCCAGCTCGTTCATCAGGTTCTGCTTGTTGTGCAGGCGGCCCGCCGTGTCGCAGATGACCACGTCGCACTTTCTCGCCTTGGCGGCGGTGACGGCATCGAAGATGACGGCGCTGGGGTCGGCCCCTTCTCCGTGACGGACGATATCCGCGCCGGCCCGCTGCGCCCAGATGGTCAGCTGATCGGCGGCGGCAGCCCGGAAGGTATCGGCTGCGGCAAAGAGGACCTTTTTGCCCTGGGCAGTGAGCTTTGCGCCCAGCTTGCCGATGGTGGTGGTCTTGCCCACGCCATTGACGCCCACCACAAGGATCACGGAGGGCTTTGTGTTCAGCTGCAGGCCGTTGTTGGGGGTCATCTTCTCCGCCAGCACCTGGCAAAGACAGTCGACGACCTGCTCTCTGGTCTGCAGGTTCTGGCGCTTGGAGCGCCGGCGCAGCTCGTCGATGGCCTCCGATGCGGTGTAAGCGCCGATGTCCGCCATGATGAGGGCGTCCTCCAGATCGGCCAGCAGCGTCTCGTCCACCGTGCGGAAGGCCGCGAAAACGGCGTTGAAGGAGCTGGCGGTGCTCTCCTTGGTCTTTTTCAGGCCTTGCTTGATCTTATCAAAAAATGACATATACTTGCCTCCTTCAGGCGATGATCAGTTATTGCAGCGTTTCCCGGATATGGGCCTCCACCTCGTTCATGTTGAGCGCCAGCAGCTTGGTCACGCCCTGCTCCTGCATGGTAACGCCGTAGAGGATGTCGGAGCCCTCCATGGAGCCCCGTCGATGGGTGATGATGATAAACTGGGTCTTTTCACACAGGGTGCGCATATAGGCGGCGTAGCGGCTGACATTCACATCGTCCAGCGCCGCATCGATCTCGTCCAGCACACAGAAGGGCGTGGGCCGCACCCGGATGATGGCAAAATACAGGGCGATGGCAACGAAAGCCTTTTCTCCGCCGGAGAGCAGCGAGATCGCCCGCATGGACTTGCCCGGCAGCTCCACCCGGATCTCGATTCCGCAGCTGAGGATATCACTCTCGTCTTCCAGCCGCAGCTCCGCGCTGCCGCCGCCGAAGATCTCCGCAAAGGTATGGCGGAAGCTCTCGTTGATGGCCCGGAACTGGACGGCGAAGATCTCCTTCATGCTCTTTGTCAGGTCGCCGATGATCTTCAGAAGCTCCTCCCGGGATGTTTCCAGGTCGTTCCGCTGGGTGCTCATGAACGCATAGCGCTGGCTCACCCGGTCATATTCCTCGATGGCGTCGATATTCACCGAGCCAAGCTTTTTGATGGCGGCGCGCAGCTCGCCGATGCGCCGGTTGGCGGTGGAAAGGCTCTCCATGGGCTGGCGCAGCTCCTGGGCGGTGACCCGGGTCAGCTCATAGCTTTCCCAGAGCTTCTGGAGGATATTGTCCTCCTCCATCTCCGCCTGAGTCTTTTTATTTTCCAGGCGGCCCCGCTCCCGCTCCAGATGGATCAGCTCATCGTTTTTGCTGCGCAGCTCCTTTTCGCATTGCCCGCGGACACCCTCCAGCCGCAGCTTCTCCTGATTGACCGCCAGCAGGCGCGTTCCGGCGTTCTGCGCTTCCCCGGCGTATTGGGCGGCCACCAGCTCCTGCTGGGCCACGGTCTCCCGCAGCTGACAGCTCTGCTGCCGCAGGGCCTCTATGGCGGCCTCCCGGTCCTTTCGCTGGCCGCTGGCCGCAAGGATGCGTTCCTCCAGCTGCGTTATGCTCCGGCGGGTGCTGTCGCTTTCCGTGCGGCACTCCGCCAGACGGACCCGCAGGTCCGTGCTCTGCTGGGTCAGGCTGCCAGTGCGGTTCTCTGCCTGCGCTCTTCCGCCGGAAAGGCCGTCATATTCCGCAGAAAGGGCCTGCGCAGCCCGGTCCTCCGTCTCTGCCTGGGAAATCAGGGCCTTTCGCTGTTCCTCCAGCGACTGGATCCGTCGGCTCTGGGAGCCGCGCTCCTCCTCCAGCTCCTCCTGCCGCTGCTCCAGCGCTTCGATGAGGGCCCGATGCTGGCTCTGCCGGGCGGAAAGCTCCAGCAGCGCGTCCTGCGCCGACCGCAGCTCGTCCCGGGCCACATTGGCCTCGTAGCCGGCGCTTTCCATCTCCTGCCGGGCGGCGCGCAGGCTCTGCTCCAGCTCCTGCTGCTTCTGCTGCAGCCGGACGGTCTCCTGCTCCAGCCGGGCGATTTCGTTGGCGCGGGACAAAACGCCCACATTTTTGTTCAGCGAGCCGCCGGTCATGGCGCCGGAGGGATTGATCAGCTGGCCGTCCAGCGTGACGATGCGGAAGGCATAGCCGTGTTTCTTCGCCATGGCGATGGCATTGTCCATATGGTCCACCACGGCGGTATCCGCCAGCAGGCTTCGGATCAGCGGGGCATATTGCCCATCGAAGCGCACCAGCTGGTCAGCCCAGCCGGCAAAGCCCGGGCCGGAGAGCTGCTTGCCGCCCCGCCGCTCCCGGACGGCAGTCAGCGGGCGGAAGGTGGCCCGGCCAAAATCATGGGTCTTGAGATATTGGATGGCGCTTTTGGCGCACTGCTCATCGTCCACAACGATATTCTGCAGGCTGCCGCCCAGGGCGATCTCGATGGCCACAGAGTATTCATCCTCCGTGCGGATCAGATCGGAGACCGGGCCGTGGACGCCCCGCAGCTCTCCCCTGCCCGCCGCCTGCATCACCCGGCGCACGCTCTGACCGAAGCCCTCGTATTCCCGCTCCATAGCCCGCAGCAGCTCCAGCCGCTGGGTCCGCAGCGCCTGCTGGCGTGAGGTCTGCTCCGTCTGGGTCTGCAGATCCTCCGCCTTTTTCTGCCGGGCCTGGGCCCGCAGCTCAAAGCCCCGGAGCATATTCTCCGCCGAGGCCTTTTTTTCTTCGTTTTCTTCCTTCTGCCGCCGGAGGGCCCGGGCCTGCTGCCGTTCCGTCTCCAGACGGGTCTCCAGCTCGGCCAGCTCCTTTTCCACGGCTTCGCCCCGGGCGCGGATCTCCTGTGCGCCGGAAGCCAGGGCGCCGGCCTCTGCCCTGCGCTGGGCGGCCTGCTCCCGGGTCATGCGGATGCGGGCATCCAGAGCGTCCAGCCGCAGGGAAAGCTCCCGGGCGTTTTCCGAGGCCTCCTGCACCTGCTGCAGCAGGGCGGAAAGCTCGCCCTCCAGGGCGCAGGTCTGCTCCGCCAGCTCTGCCAGGCGGCGCCCCTGCCCGGCCTTCTGGGCCTGCAGATCCTGCCCCTGCGCTCCCTGCTCCTCCAGCGCCCGCTGTCCGGCGCGGATATTTTCCTCCGTATTGCGGATCTGGGTCTGGTTCACTGCGATCTGCGCCCGCATATCGCTCTCCCGATTTTCCGCCTGACGCTGCTCCTCCCGCAGGCGCTCCCCCTCCAGATCCTTCTCATGGAGAGCGTCTGTCAGGGCGGCGGAGCGGTTTTGCAGCTCCTCCGTCTCCCGCTTGCGGGCGGAAAGCATCCGCTCGGCGTTGTCATAGTCCGTCCGGGCCTTCTGCAGGCTGTCCTTCAGCCGGTCCAGGCTGTCCAGCCAGACATTGACCTCCAGCGCCCGCAGCTCGTCCCGGTAGATCAGGAAGGCCTTTGCCCGCTCCGCCTGATCCTTCAGAGGGGCCACCTGCTGCTCCAGCTCGGTGATGATATCCCGGATGCGCACCAGATTTTCCTCACAGGCGGCCAGCTTGCGCTCGCTCTCCTCCTTGCGGAAGCGGAACTTGGTGATGCCGGCGGCCTCCTCAAAGATCTCCCGCCGGTCGGCGCTCTTGACGGAGAGGATCTCGTCGATGCGGCCCTGACCGATGACCGAATAGCCGTCCCGGCCGAGACCGGTGTCCATAAACAGCTCGTGGATATCCTTCAGGCGGACGGCCTTGCGGTTGATATAAAACTCGCTCTCGCCGCTGCGGTAATACCGGCGGGTCACCATGACCTCCGCATAGTCCACCGGCAGGCCGCCGTCGGTATTGTCCAGTGTCAGCGTCACCTGACAAAAGCCCTGGGGCTTGCGCCGGGCGGTGCCGCCGAAGATCACATCCTCCATCTTACCGCCCCGGAGGGTCTTGGTGCTCTGCTCCCCCAGGACCCAGCGGATGGCGTCTACGATATTGCTTTTTCCGCTGCCGTTTGGACCGACGATGGCTGTAATGCCCCGGCCGAAGCTCATAACGGTCTGATCGGGGAAGGATTTGAAGCCCTGGATCTCGATGGATTTCAGAAACATAAGCGCTTTTCTCTCTTCAAATAATAAATAAATCTGATATAGCACTTTATTATACCACATTTCACCGGGCTTTTCAACCCGAAAGCGCCGCCGCAGGGCGCATTCCTCCGTTTTCTTTTGCTGTGACGCGGCTTGACAGAAGAAGACAGGAAACCTATAATGAAAATATTGACCATCTATGGAGAAAGGGGCTTTCTATGCACGATCAAAAGCGTATGGGCGCGCTGCTGGCTTATGTTCAGTGGGGCGTCAATATGCTGGTGGGCATCGTTTTCACGCCCATCCTGCTGCGGCATCTGGGCGAGAGCGAATACGGCGTTTATTCCGTGGCTACCTCGGTGATCGCCTTTCTCACCATGCTGGACCTGGGCTTCGGGCAGACGCTGGTGCGGTTTTATGTAAAATATCGGGCCGAGGGCGATCGGGACAAGGCCGACCGCTGCAGCGGCATGTTTCTGGAGATGTATCTCGTTTTGGGCGCGGCGGCGCTGGGCATCTGTTCCCTGCTCACCCACGGTCTTCTGCCCTGGCTGTTCGGCGCAAGATTCACCCCGGAGGAGCTTTCCATTCTGCGGCAGGTGCTTTCCATCCTTTCCGTCAATCTGGCGGTCTCCTTCCCTCTGAGCGTGTTTTCCTCGCTGATCACGGCACAGGAGCGCTTTGCCTTCGCCAAGCTCATGAACATCCTGAACACGCTGTTTACCTATGGCGGGATGCTGCTGGTGCTGCGGCAGGGCTATCGCTCGCCGGCGCTGGCTGCCGTCACCACCGTGGTCTCCATCGCCGTCAAGCTGTTTCTGGCCTGGTACTGCCTTGCCCGGACCGATGCCCGGCCCAGGCTCTGCCGGCCGGAGGGGGAAATGCTGAAGAGCATCTTTTCCTTCTCCCTGTTTATCTTTCTCAATATCCTCATTGATCAGCTCTATGCCAGCACGGACAAGTTTATTCTGGGGGCGGTCTGCGGGACGGCCGCCGTCACGGTCTATACCGTGGGCGTTCAGTTCAACGCCTATTTCCAGCAGCTTTCCACGGCCATCAGCGGCGTTTACCTGCCCCATGTGACCCAGCTTTATGTCAGAGACGGGGAAAAGGCGGATTTTTCCCCGCTGTTTCTGCGCATCGGCCATGTGCAGTTTTTGCTGCTTTCCTTTGTGCTGGCGGGCTTTATCGCCTTTGGGCGGCAGTTTATCGGCCTGATCGGCGGAGGGGATCTGGGCGCGCCGGAGGTCCGCGCTGCCTACTGGATCGCCCTGATCATCATGATCCCGGGTATCGTGCCTCTGTCCCAGAACCTGGGCATCTCCATCCTGCAGGCCATGAACCGGCATAAGTACCGCAGCCTGAGCTATCTGATGCTGGCGGTGATCAATGTGCTCGTCTCCATCCCGCTGGCCATGCGCTGGCAGGGCGTGGGCGCGGCCATCGGCACGACGCTGGCCCTGTTCGCCGGGCAATACGCCATGATGAACTGGTATTATCACAGGCGGATCGGGCTGGACATCCCCGCCTACTGGCGCATGGCTGGGCTGCTGACGCTGAAGCTGCTGCCCATGGCTCTGCCTGCGCTGGCGCTCCGCCGGCTGCTGCCCGACGGCGGCTGGCTGCTGTTTTTTGTTAAATGTGCGTTATTCACCCTTTGCTATCTGCCTTATGCATGGCTCTGCCTGCTGAACGCAGAGGAAAAGGATCTGATCCGGCGGCTGCTGCGCCGGGCAAGGAGGAGGGCTTCATGATCAAAGCTGTGCTGCGGGCCGCAATCAACGGCGGCGCTTCCCTGCTGCCCCTGCGGCGGCGGATCCTGCTGGAGAGCAGCCCGGATCTTTCCTGCAATGTTTTTCCGGTCTTTCAGGAGCTTTTACGGCGGAAGGCCTTTCAGGGCGTTTCTCTCACCTGGCTGGTGCGGGAGCCGGCGCTCTGGCGGGAGGCCTATCCCCAGGCAAACGTCTCCTTTGTGGAATATCGGCCGGAGATTTCATGGCAGCGGGTCCGGGCCATCCGGCTGGCCCTTTCCTCCAAATGCGTTCTGTTTTGCAACAAGACCCTCTGGCCGCCCCGCCGGGGGCAGCTGAGCCTCTTTCTTGGTCACGGGACGCCCATCAAATGCTGCCGGGGCTTTTACACCCCCGGCCCCTTCTGCAACCGCTGGAGCTATCCCTCGGAGCAGGTAAAGGCCGTCATGGAGCGGGAGCTGGGGCTTGCGCCGGAGCAGGGCCGTCTGCTGGGCTATCCCCGGTGCGACGCGCTGATCCGGCCCCGGGGGCTTTTGGACCGGGTCGTCCCCCGGGAGGGCAGAAAGGTCCTCTTCTGGCTGCCCACCTTCCGGCAGCACACCAGGTCCTACGGCAGCAACTACGCTCTCTCCGGCTGCGGCCTGCCCCTGCTGGAGGAGCCCGGGGCGCTGGAGGCCCTCAACAAAGCGCTGGAGCAGGCGGGGCTTTTGCTGATCCTCAAGCCCCATCCCATGCAGGATATGTCCGTCATCCGTGCCGGCAGTCTGAGCGCCTTCCGACTGATCGGCGACGAGGACCTGCGGCGGGCGGGCGTTCAGCTTTATGAAGCGCTGGCCGACGCCGACGGACTTTTGACGGACTATTCCTCCGTCTACTGCGATTTCCTGCTGACGGGCAAGCCCATCGGTCTGACGCTGGACGACCTTTCGGCTTATCAGGAAAAGCGCGGACTGGTGATGGAGGACATCACGCAGGTCGTGAAGGGTCGATACCTTTACACCATTTCCGATCTGGTGGATTTCATCGAGGATATGGCCGCCGGAAGGGATCCGGAGCGGGCCGCGCGGCAGCAGGCCTGCGACTATTACAATCATTGGCAGGACGGCGGCTCCGCCGGACGGGTGGCAGACCTGATCCAGTCTTATTTTGAAAAAGGAGAGATGTGATATGAAGCGCGTCATTACCTACGGCACCTTTGATCTGCTCCATTACGGACATATCAACCTGCTGCGCCGCGCCCGGGAGCTGGGGGATTATCTGGTGGTGGCCCTCTCCACCGATGAGTTCAACTGGAACCAGAAGCAGAAAAAATGCTATTTCCCCTATGAGGAGCGCAAGCGCATGCTGGAAGCCATCCGCTATGTGGATCTGGTGATCCCGGAGGAAAGCTGGGAGCAGAAGACCACGGATGTGGACAAATATCAGATCGATATTTTCGTCATGGGCGACGACTGGAAGGGCAAATTTGACTTTTTGCAGGAGCAATGTCAGGTGGTCTATCTCCCCCGGACGCCGGAGATCTCCACCACCCGCATCAAGCAGGATCTGAAAAGCAAATGATCCCCAAAAACGCAAAAAAGGCATGGAGCAAACGCTTCCATGCCTTTTATTTTGATGGATCAGCCCACAAATGGCTTGCGGAGATAATCACCCAGGCGCAGCTCGGTCTGCCGGCCGTTTTTCAGAGCCAGCCTTCCGTTCATGATCACATGCTCCACGCCCACGGGCTTTTGGAAGGGATCGTCGTAGGTGGCGGTCTCCCGGATGTGCGCCCAGTCGAAGACGGTAATGTCGGCCACCATGCCCGGCTTGAGCACGCCCCGGTCCTTCAGGCCCACATTTTCCGCCGGCAGCTGGGTGATGCGGTGGACGGCCTGCTCCAGAGAGCAAAGGCCCTTTTCCCGGCAGAGACGCAAAAAGCGCGGGAATGTGCCGTAGGTCCGGGGGTGGGGCTTGCCGTCGCTCATGGCGGGGGCGAAGGGGCGGCAGGAGGCGTCGGAGCCGATGGCGATGCCCGGCTGGCGCAGCAGCCACTCCACATCGTCCTCGTCCATATTGAAGATGATGCAGTCCTCCTGGCAGCGGGTGCGCAGCAGGGTCTCGATCATGGTCTCCGGAACGGGCAGACCCCATTCCTCGCTGAGCTGGCCCACGGTCTTGCCGTCCACCTCCGGGCAGACGCCGCCGGTGCCGATGATATAAAAGCGGTCGCCGTCCTCCCGGGTGGGATACTTTTCCCGGAAAAGCTCCAGGATCTCATCGTGCTCCCGGCCCCGGGCTGCCAGCAATCGACAGGCATGCTCCGTGCCGCCGTCCAGCGCCCAATCGGGCAGGCGGCTGGAAAGTCCGGTGCTGCAGGCGGGATAGGGATAAACATCCGCCGTCAGCTCCAGGCCCTCCTCCCGAGCCCGAAGGAGCTTTTCATAAAGGGCCTCCGCCCTGCCCCAGACGCTTTTCGCCCCCAGCTTCAGGTGGGCGATATGGATATGGGCATGGGTCCGGCGGGCCAGGTCGATCATCTCGTCCAGCGCTTCAAAGACCCGGTCGCCCTCGTCCCGCATATGGACGGTGACCAGCTGGTCATAGATATAGCAAAGGCGGATGAGCTCCTCCAGCTCGTGGGTGTCGGCAAACAGGCCGGGCAGATAGCCCAGACCCAGCGACATACCCCAGCAGCCCTGTTCAAAGGCCTGCTGCAGCAAATATTTGGAGAGACGGATCTCGTCCTCCCAGGCGGGCCGCTTGACCAGGCCCACCACGCCCCGTCGGATGGCATTGTGGCCCACCAGCTGCACCAGATTGGTAGACATGACATCCTCCGGCCCCCGCTTCCGCAGGAGCTTTTCAAAGGTGCCCGCCTGATAGGCCTCCATTTTGGAGAGCTTACCCTCCTCCGCCGCCCGGCGGACCTTCGTCATCTGACTGACGCTGCGGGGGAAGCAGGAGCTGCCGCACTGTCCCACGATCTCCGTGGCCACGCCCTGATAGAGCTTCGCTTCGCAGCGGCCGTCGGCCATGAACCAGGCGTCGGAATGGGAGTGCATATCAATAAAGGCCGGCGCCACCACCAGCCCGGAGACATCCAGCGTCTCGGCGCTGTCTGCGCAGATGGAAGGGGCAAGCTCCACGATCCTCCCATTTTGAATCGCAGCGTCGCCCACAAAGGGCGACGCTGCAGTTCCATCGCAGATCAGGCCGTTTTTCAACAGCAGATCAAGCATTTTTCACGATTTCCCGATACTTCTTCAGCTCGGAGGGAGAGCAATAGACGAAATGGCCCGGCTCCGCCTCTTCCATGGAGGGCTTCTCCACGGAATAATCATGGTCGCGCTCCGGCACATAGTCGATGCGGACGCGGGTGCGCTCGGTCAGAGGGTTAGGCTCGGGGATGGCCGAAAGCAAAGCGCGGGTATAGGGGTGCAGCGGCTTTGCATACAGATCGTCACCGTTGGCGACCTCCACCAGATGACCGTAGTACATAACGCCGATCCGGTCGGAGAAGTATTTGACGACAGAGAGGTTATGGGCGATGAACAGGATGGTCAGGCCCATTTCCTCCTTCAGGTCGTTCAGCAGGTTGATGACCTGTGCCTGAACGGAAACGTCCAGCGCGGAGACAGGCTCGTCCGCAATGACCATCTTGGGGTTGATGATGATGGCGCGGGCGATGCCGATACGCTGCCGCTGGCCGCCGGAGAACTCGTGGGGATAACGGGTGGCATGCTCCTCCACAAGGCCAACCTTGGCCAGCATCTCCACTACCTTCTGGCGGATCTCCGCGGGATCCTTCTGGCCGCGGACCTTCAGACCCTCGCCCACGATCTCCTCGATGGTCATCTTGGGGTTCAACGATTCAATGGGATCCTGGAAGATCATGGAGATATTGGAGGTCAGATAATTGCGCAGCTCCTTATCCATCTTACCGGAGATGGGCTTGCCGTCAAACAGCACCTCGCCGCCGGTGGGATCGTACAGACGGATGATGGTCCGGCCGGTGGTGGTCTTTCCGCAGCCGGATTCACCCACCAGACCGAAGGTCTCGGCACGGCGGACTCTGAAGCTTACATCGTCCACGGCCTTCACGACCATTTTGTTTTTACCGCGGCCAGAGCTGAAATGCTGGCAGAGGTTTTTTACTTCGAGAATGTAATCGTCAGCCATTTACCGCTCCACTCCTTTTCATGCGTTCAATACGGGCCTTCAGGCTTGCAGGCATTTCGATATGGTTGTTCTGTGCCTGCGGATGCAGCAGCCAAGTGGCGGCGGCATGGGTCTCGGTGATCTTAAACATGGGGGGCTCCTGCTCGTAATCGATCCGCATGGCGAACTGGTTACGGGGCGCAAAGGCGTCGCCCTTGGGGGGATAGATCATGTTGGGCGGCGTGCCGGGGATGGCCAGCAGGCGCTCCTTGGTGTGCAGGTCGGGCATAGAGGATAGCAGCGCCCAGGTATAAGGATGGGCGGGAGCGAAGAAGATCTCCTCGCTGGTGCCGGTCTCCACGATCTTGCCGGCATACATCACGTTGACCCGGTCGGCCATATTGGCCACGACGCCCAGATCGTGGGTGATGAAGATGACGGAAAGGTTCTTTTCCACCTTGATCTGGTTGATCAGCTCCAGGATCTTGGCCTGGACGGTCACGTCCAGAGCGGTGGTGGGCTCGTCGCAGATCAGGATCTCCGGGTCGCCGGCCAGGGCGATGGCGATAACGATACGTTGCCGCATACCTCCGGAGAACTGGAAGGGATACTGCTCAAAGCGGCGCTCCACATCGGGGATGCCCACGGCGCGCATCAGCTCCAGCGCCTTTTCCCGTGCCTCTTCCTTGGTGACCTTTTTGTTCAGGCGCAGGACCTCGGTGATCTGCTTGCCGATCTTCATAATGGGGTTCAGCGCGGACAGGGGATCCTGGAAGATCAGGCCGATGCGCTTTCCGCGGATCTCGTGGAAAGCATCCTCCTTGACCTTGGTCAGGTCCTTGCCGTCGTAGAGGATCTCGCCCTCTTCGATGATGGCGTTGTTGGCCAGAATACCCATAATGGCCTTGATGCTCACGGACTTGCCGGAGCCGGACTCGCCCACGATGGCCAGCGTTTCGCCCCGGTGAAGGTCGAAGCTGATGCCGCGGACGGCCTGCACCTTACCGCCATAGGCCCGGAAGCTGATCCGGAGATCCTTGACGCTCAGGATGACTTCATTGTTCATATAATCAGCCATAGTATTACTCCTCTCCGCGTTTCGTGGGATCCAGCGCGTCACGCAGACCGTTGGAGAACAGGTTAAAGGCGATCATCAGCACGGAGATCAGGATCGCGGGGAAGACCGTCTGATAGGGGTACTGCAGCAGCACCTTCTGACCATCGGAAAGCAGAATGCCGATGGAGGGATTGGGCGGCGCGATACCAAGGCCGATGTATGCCAGGAAGGACTCAGAGAAGATGGCGCCGGGGATGGCGATCATGCTTCGAGTGATCAGTGGACCAACGCAGTTAGGCAGGATGTGGCGGAAGATCAGCACGCGGTCAGGCACGCCCAGCGTCCGGGCAGCCAGGACATACTCGCGGCCCTTAAAGCGATAGAACTGTGCGCGGATCAGGCGGGAGGTGCCGATCCAGCCAGTGACCGTCATGGCCAGGATGATGGAGAAGATACCGGCGCCCAGCACCAGCATGAACAGGATGGTAACCACCACATAGGGCATACCGTCCATGACCTCGGCCAGGTGGGTCATGAAGATATCCACCTTGCCGCCGTAATAAGCGGAGACTGCGCCGTAGACCACGCCGATGAACACATTGGTAAACACGGTGATGACGGCGATCAGCAGAGAGATCCGCGCGCCGCGGAACAGACGGGTCATCAGGTCGCGGCCCAGGGAGTCGGTGCCCAGCCAGTGATACTCATCGGCGGGAGCGCCGCAGAAGGCGTAATAATCCACCTTCACATCGCACATGATCACACCGTTGACCTCATGCTCGTTGAGGGTCTCCAGAACGCTGCCCTCGGGGTAGCGGTCGGTGTCGTCCAGCTTGTCCTTCCGGCGGTCCTTCAGGATATAGGTGCCATCGGCGATGCCCAGCTTTTCCAGGCCGGGGATCTTGGGGGGCATATTGGTCTGGGACACGTTCTGCTGGGTGTAGGTGTAGCCGGTGATGTTGGGGACCACCAGAGAAAGGATCACGATCAGCAGGATCATCGCCAGGGAGATCATGGAGACGGCGTCCTTGCTCAGGCGGATCATGGCGTCCTTGAAGAAGCCGATGGGCTTTGTCTGAAACTTTTCGTCCTTGATGTCCTCCTGGTGGAGAGACTCAAATGCAGAAGCAGGCAGATTTTTCAGCTCTTCCGGCAAATTGTTTCTGTCGTAAATCATTTATTTTCTGCCTCCTACTCTGACGCGGGGGTCGATGATACCGTAAGACAGGTCGACGATCAGGATCGTCACCAGAGAAGTCACGGAATAGAAGATCAAACACGCCACCGTCAGGAAGTGGTCGCCGGCCATGATAGACTTGACCAGCAGGCCGCCTTCGCCGGGGATGGCAAAGATATTTTCGATAACCAGCGATCCGCCCATAATACCGGTGATCATGGAGATCAGGGTATTGGAAATGGGGATCAGGGAGTTGCGGAACGCGTGGCGGGTGATGGACTGGACCTTGGTGAGGCCCTTGGTGCGGGCCAGCAGCAGGTACTCAGAGGAAATGTTTTCGATCAGCTCGCCGCGCAGGTAACGGGCGATGGTGGCGATGGGTCCCAGAGACAGCGCGATGATGGGCAGGATCATGGAGGACAGCATGGCGCCAACGGTACCCGTGGTAGCGTCATAAAGCACCGGGAACCAGCCCAGCTTATAAGCCAGACCGTATTGCATCACGGAGGCAAAGACAAAGGACGGGACCGATATGAATATGACCACAAGGAAGGAGATCACATGGTCCAGCCAGGTATTGCGCTTCAGTGCCGCCGCCGTACCGGCGATCAGACCAAGGGGCACGGAAATGAACAGGGAAAGGAAGTTCACCAAAAGCGTGGGCGGCAGACGGGAAACCAGAATATCCCACACCGGCAGACCGGGACGGAGCTTGATGGAAATGCCGAAGTCCAGATCGGTGATCACATCCCGCATGAAGTAATAATACTGGACGATCATCGGATCGTTCAGGTGGAATTTGTCCTCCAGCTGCCGCTGGATCTCAGCGGGAACCTCGGGATTTTCAAAGATAGTCATCGGCATCAGGCGGATCACGAAGAAGGACAGGGTCATGACCAAAAACAGCGTGATCAGCATGGCGCCAATGCGCTCCAGAATGTACTTAAACATAGGATTCTCCTAACTGCATTGGATTTTCCTGGAAAGGATCAGGAAAACAAAAAAGACGCCTTCCGGCTCTTAGAGAGGGAGCGTGCCGCCGCAGAGGCGGCACGCTCCCGAAAAGGGACATCCAAGTACTGTGACGGATCACAGCGGAAGCGGGGGCGATTATTCTTTGATATCGCCGTAGCAGTTGCCCCAGCCAAAGCCCGGAATGTAGGTCTTGACGGGGAGGGCCAGGCGCTCAGCATGCAGCTCATAAGAAACATCCTGAACAATGGGGCACTGGATCACATGCTCCAGATAGATCTCTTCCAGCTTCTGGGTCTCCTGCAGCAGGGTGTCGTAATCGCCGTTCTGGATGGAAGCGCAGTAATCATACTGAGCATCGAAATCGGCGTTGTGGTAGTTGTTGGGGCCGCCCTCGTAGCCGGAGGTGAAGTAGTAGAAGCACTGGAACGGATAAGTACGGGACATACCGCGAGCCCAGTCGTTGGGAGACAGATCCCAGCCATCATCGCCCTGCTGCTTATAAGCAGTGGTGGAGATGCCGGAATAGTTCTTGATCTCGACGGTGACGCGGTTGTTAAAGATCACGGGGAATTCCTGCTGAATGTACTGCGCGGTCTTGTGCCAGGCCGTATCAGAGGGATCGTAAGCTATGATGATGTTGATGACGGTGTCTTCGCTGACATTGCACTCCTCGCAAGCCTTGTTGAAGTAATCCAGGGCCAGCTCGGGATTATAGCCGGTGGTGCTGCCTTCGGCGCTCCAGCCAGCGACCATCTCTTCGACGGCCTTGCCGTACTTGGACTCACGGTAGGTCAGGGCGTTCTCGCTGAGCAGACCGGCCTGAGAGTTGACATACCAGCCGGCGGGCTCCATGTGGCCAAACAGCTCCTTGGCGATGACTTCGCGGTTCATCGCGTGATAGATGGCCTTGCGGTAATTGTCAGAGCCGCAGATGGGGTTGTTGGGGTTCTTGCAGTTGATGTCCAGGTGATAGACGGTGGTGGAGCCATATTCCACCAGGCGGGGATCATCGATGTAGCGCTCCAGGGTCTCGGCGTTGGGGCTCAGAGAATCCAGCAGGCCCTGCTCCCACAGCTCAACGCGGGCGTTCATCTCGGGAACGATGCGGATCTGGACCTCATCGTAATGGAACAGGTCAGACAGCCAGTGGTCGGGATTCTTGGTGTAGATCTGGATGGAATCGTAATCCCAGGTGGTGAAGGTGTAGGGGCCGCAGCCGATGAAGTGGCTCAGGTCGGAGCCGTAGGAGGTGGTGGCGCCGTCAGCGCTCAGACACTCATTCCAAAGCTTCTCATGGACGGGAACCAGGTTTCTCTGATAGAAGTGGTTGCAGACCTGATCGGCAGTGTTGGTGTCGGTGGTGGTGATGCGGATGGTGTAGTCGTCGATCTTCTGGATGCCGACGGTATCCCAGGAGATGTTGCCGTCAGCGCCCTGCTCGAAGTATTCCTTCGCGCCCTTGATGGTGATGGCGTTGTCGAACAGGAAGGTGGCCATTCTGGCGGCCATCTTGGGATTCAGCTGCTGCTGGAAGGTGAACATGAAGGTGTCGGCATTGATGGGGGTGCCGTCGTTCCACTTGACATCTTCGCGGATCTTGATGTCCCAGTTATAATCGTCGACCTTGATGGGCATCTCGGCGGCGATATCGCAGATGTAATGATAGCCCATACCATCCTCATTGGGATAGGTACGATAGAGATAGCTCATGCAGTAGGTAGCCACGGTCTCCACGGGCGTATCCACGTTATCCAGGAAGTTCAGGCTGGAGTGATCGCTGCCCAGAACGGAATAATAGACCTTCTTGGCAGTCTCAACGGGGGCGGGGTTGTCGTCGTTGCTGGGAGTGTCATTGTTTTCGCTGTTGTTGTCGTTGTTGACATTGGCGTTGTTGTTTCCGCAGGCAGCGGCCATCGCCAGAAGCATCATAGCAGCCAACAGCAGAGCAATCAGTTTCTTACTCATTTGCGCATCTCCTTTAATAATTTACCTTTTGCCCGGTTCCCATCCTTGCCAAGGTCCTTCCCTTTCCGCGTAAGAGACGTGCCCTTGGCCAAAAGACAAAACGGCCAAATTGATGCTTATAATTATACAACAGGTCACTTTTTTTGACAAGTGGCTTTTCGCTAATTTTTTTTGCGTTTTTTGGCAGATTTCCAAAACGGCTGTGGTTCTCGGTTTTGGTAAAGTCCTTGACCTCGCCGCATTTTTTCACTTTTGACGAGTGTTTTTTCGATAATTCACAAGGGTAAATCGGAAAGCAAAACAGTCAAAACAGGAAATTTTGCGGAAATTTTATGGGTCGTTCTTTTTTCCCCCGGTTTTCGACTTTTATAGCGCAAAAAATTGGTTTTAGCCGAACCCGCTCTTCCGCGCCCCCTTTTCAGAAAAAAAGGAAGCATCTCCCAGCGTGATTTTTTATTCTGTTTTTGCAAAAAGCGTTTGATTATGCATATTGCGAAATTATCAAGACTTATTTTCAGCGTTTTACACAATGTTCATATTAGGGCTTGCTTTTTGACCAAACCCGCATTATAATAAGATTGTATTTTTGCCGGTGTGTTGGAATTGGTAG
>DHMK01000078.1:0-34609 GCA_002405755.1 Clostridiales bacterium UBA4644 | reverse complement strand
CGAGGCGGACTCAAAATCCGTTGCCAGCGATGGTGTGTGGGTTCGAGTCCCACCACCGGCACCAGACAAAAGGCCCGCAAGCCCTTGACATGAGAGGGTTTGCGGGCCTTTTTTCGTTTTTCTGCTCCGGAGGACGCGGCGTCTCTGTCTGAAGGTGCGGGCGGGCGATGGCGCCGCCTTGCCCTTCACAGGTCGTCACTCCCGCACCTTTCTGCTTTTCTTTTTGGGGACCGGCGTGATCCGGACCAGAAGCTCGATGACCGCCCGGGTCAGCTGCCGATCCTCCACATCCAGAACGAAATGGGCCTTTGCGCCCTCATAAGGGATCCCCTCCGGCGCATCTGCCATCAGTTCCGCAAGCTCCGGCGCCTTTTTGACCATGACGCAGTTGTCGCAGACCAGCAGCACAGGCCTTTGCCGGACATAGATCAGATATTCGCCGAACATTTTCCGATAAGTAAGGTCCTCGACGCCGTCCAGCTGCTCCAGAACGAACTGGATATATTCCTCTGATGTGCTCACGCGTTTTCCTCCTGTCTGACAAACGACACAGTCTGCCCATTCATGGAGATCTTCTCCACCGCATATCCGTAGCTGCAAAGCTCCCTTTTCCATTTCAAAAAGGAGTGGTCCAGCGGTACGCAGGCGATCTGCCCGATCTGGTCAAAGGTCAGGACCAGCCGCGGCCGACCGCTTTGCTGCAGGTATGCCCAAAGGGCGTCGTATTTGCTCATAGGGCCATACCTCTTAAAGATACTGCGCCAGAAACGCTTCCAGCGTGGATATGCTCTCTTCCTTCCAGTAGCGGCCGCAGTCTGCCGTCCGGTCCAGAAGCCTTTTGTTATAAAGCTCCCGCCGGAGCGTGGCCGGATCGTGGAACAGCGTCCATTCGTCCAGCAGAGCATTGATCTCCGGCTCCGAATACTGCCGCCCGGCCTGGAGCTTGCCCGCCAGATACCACAGCGCCGCCAGCTTCTTTTTGTGCTTGGCCGGAAGCGCGGTCAGCCGTCCCGCTTCGTCCAGAAAGGGCTTCAGGTCCCCTTTCGCAGCGCTCATTCTCCCGCCCCCTTTTTGAAGTTCGCAGCCGCCGAAAGGCAGCCCACCGCGCCGGCCAGCAGCAGCAATACGCCTGCCGCAGCCAGCAGCCCGACTGTTTTTCCCATTCAGCTCTCCCCTTCCCTTTTTTAGCAGCAAACGCAGAACCGACCCGATTTTATCGGGGTCAGCTCTGCGTCTCTGCGTCTGGCTTTTCAAACATGCTCTGCAGTTGTGTTGTACGGCGGATGCAGCCTTATTCCGCCCGCTCATCCGGCGGGGCGGAGATCAGAGTGATCTGTCTTGTTTTGCTGCTTTCACAGACCGGTATGTCCATATATCGCAGCGCCAGCTGGCGGACCTCTGAAAGAAAGCGCAGAAAGGCCTCATCCGTCAGCTTCAGCGTGCAGGTGCTCAGCAGGAGCAGATCCTTCCTGGGATCTGCCTGGCCGCCGGAAAAGTAATTTGCAAAGGCGGCGCTGATATTCAACAGCATCAGCTGAACGGCGGCTCCCTCCGGATCGTCCAGCTCCAGCGCGCTCTTATTTAATTGGTATATGCTTTCCACCGTTCCGCGGATCCGGTTTTCTCCGACGATCTGCAGGATGGAGCGTTCCGTCATCAGCTTGATATGCCGATACAGGCTGGCGGCGGAAACATCGGGGATCGCCTTTCGGATCTCCTTGACCGTGCCCGTTCCATGGATCAGAAGATATTGAAAGATCCTCTGCCGGACAGGATTCATCAAGAACTTTACCATTTCCATCGTATCACCGCCCGGATCATTTTCCTTTCTTATTATATTCTCATTTCTGAGAGTGTCAAGTCCTTTTCAAGGAAAAGCGTCTGATACCGCAAGGATATCAGACGCCTGTTTGAAGCCTGCTGCAGACTTATTTGAACCAGCCCAGCTTGAAGAAATTGTCCAGCTGGCCAGCCAGCACCAGCAGCATGACGGCCGGACAGACAAAGCGGATGCAGAAGGAATAGAAGCGGGAGATGCGGGTCTGGCCGATCTCCTCCAGCACATAGCGGGGCTTCAGCTCCCAGCCGATCATAAAAGACATGAACAGCGCGCCCAGCGGCATGGCAATGCCCTCGGCGATGCAGTCCAAAAAGTCCAGCCAGCAGTCGTTGAACTCGCCCACGATGCCCAGCGTGTTCTGGAAGGGCACCCAAAGCCCGTTGGCGCCCAGACCGTCCCAGGCAACCAGCACGGCGCCCAGAGCAAACAGGACGCTGACGATCCAGGTGATGCGGCTGCGGTTGGCCTTTTTGCCCTTCTGCTCGGCCCGGTCAGAAAGATAGGTCACCAGCACCTCCACCAGCGAGATGGAGGAGGACAGGGCCGCGATGATCACCAGACCGTAGAAGATGATGCCGAACACGGGGCCGAGCTTTCCCATGTGGGAGAACACGTCCTGCATGGTGATGAACAGAAGCTTGGGGCCGGCCATGGCTGCGCCGTCTCCGCCCAGGGCGAAGGCCGCGGGAATGACGGCCAGACCGGCCATCAGCGCCACCAGCGTGTCGCAGACCACGATCACCAGCGAGTTCTTGGTGATGCTCTCGCTTTTGGAGAGATAGGAGCCGTAGGTGATCATTGCGCCCATGGCCAGCGACAGGGAGAAAAACATCTGTCCGCCGGCAGCAGCCAAAACGCTGATAAAGCCCTTGAAGCTGGAAAACGGCTCAAAATTGGGGGCGAACATGAACTTCAGGCCCTCGGCTGCGCCGTCCAGCGTGACGGACCGGCCGATAATGATCAGCAGCATCACGAACAAAGCGGGCATGCCCACCTTGTTGAACTTCTCGATGCCCTCGGAAACGCCGCTGCGGACCACAAGAATATTCATCAAAACGAAGATCAGCGTAAACAGGATGCAGCCGAAGGGATTGGTGATCATGGCCAGGAAGGAATCCGCGCCCGTCATGGCGGACTTGGAATAAACGCCCATGGCCAGCTCCGCAAAGTTCAGGAACATATACTGCATGCAGTATGCACCCAAAACGCAATAGAACATCAGGATCAGGAAGGGAGAGATGACGCCCAGCATGCCCACCCACCGGAAGCGGCGGCTGGCGGTGTGGTAAGCACCGATGATGCCCTTGCCCGTTTTGCGGCCCAGGGCCAGCTCGGAGTTCATGATGATATAGCCGACGAAAACGGCCAATACAAGATAAACCAGCAAAAAGGCGAAGCCGCCGTTTTGCCCCATCTTAAAGGGGAAGCCCCAAATGTTTCCCAGGCCCACGGCAGAGCCGATGGCCGCCATCAAAAAGCCGAATTTACTCCCCCACTGTGCGCGGGAGGACTTTGTCTCGCCCATATGTTACCCTCTCTTTCCTGTGCCTCCGGGCACAGCTCTGATCTTGACATTCCTTTAACATGCGATCCTGCTAAAGTAAAAAAGTGATTAATTTTAAGAATACACACATTTTTCGGATTTGTAAAGGGAAAAATGGAAAAAAATCCGAAAAAATGTGATTTTACCGGTCAAATCCCGCTTTTTTCTGCCGGACGCAAAAAGCAGCGCCGCAAACGCGGCGCTGCAGGACAGCTCGGATCAGGTCAAATGCTTTCCTTGTTTACCAGCCCAGCTTGGTCATGGCATCGTCCACCGCCTTGATGACGATGTCGATCTCCTCCTTGCCGACGATCAGCGGCGGGATGAAGCGCAGCACATTGCCGGCGGTGTTGTTGATCAGGACCTTGGAATCCTGGAAGCACAGATCTACCACAGGCTGGCCGGAGGGGTGCTTCAGCTGGATGCCGTCGATCAGACCAAGGCCGCGGATCTCCTGAATTGCGTCGGGATGGTGCTTTTCGATGACCTCATGGGCCTGCTGACGGAAGTATTCGCCCATTTCGGCGCAGTTGTCCAAAACGCCCTCGTTGAGCATCACATCCAGCGTCGTGGCGGCCAGCGCGCAGGCCAGCGGCCCGCCGGCAAAGGTGGAGCCATGGGTGCCGGGCGTCAGGACCTTGGCGGCCTCGCCCCTGGCGCAGACGGCGGCGATGGGCACGCCGGAGCCCAGTGCCTTTGCCATGGAGCAGGTGTCCGGCTCCACGCCGTAATACTGATGGGCAAAGAGCTTGCCGGTGCGGCCGGAGCCAACCTGCACCTCGTCGAACATCAGCAGGATATCCTTTTCGTCGCAAAGCTCCCGCAGGCCCTGGAGAAACTCCCGGCTGGCGGGACGGACGCCGCCCTCGCCCTGCACCGGCTCAGTGAGGATGGCGCAGACATATTCGTCCATGATGGCCTTGACGGAATCCAGATTGTTGAACTCCGCATAGCGGAAGCCGTCGGGCAGAGGCTCGAAATAGCGGTGGACGGGATACTGGCCGGTGGCGGTGCAGGTGGCCAGCGTGCGGCCATGGAAGGATTCCTTCATGGTGATGACCACGAAGCGCTCGGGGTGGCCGTGGTCCTTGGCATATTTCCGGGCCAGCTTGATCTGGCCTTCGTTGGCCTCCGCGCCGGAATTGGCGAAGAGGACCTTGTCGAAGCAGCTGTTTTCCACGATGAGACGGGCCGTCTGGACGGCAGGCTCATTATAGAAATAATTGGAGCAGTGCAGGATGGTGTGGGCCCGCTCCTCCAGACACTTGACTATGGCGGGATGGCAGTGGCCCAGGCCGTTGACGGCGATGCCGCCGATGAAGTCCAGATACCGGTTGCCGTCCTTGTCAAAAACATAGGCGCCCTCGCCCCGCTCGATGGACAGGGGCATACGGATATGGTTGCCGTAAAGATACTGATCGCCGGCCGCGATGACTTCGGCGTTGGTCTGATACAGCTGGATCATGATGATATCCTCCTCTTATTTTTTACCATTTGATGCCCACGCTGGGCCGCCCGGCCCCAACCGTGGTGCCGGAGCCTTCCGGGGAGAAGGCTTCATACAGGATGCTGTGGGGCTGGCGTCCGTCAATGATGTGGACGCTGGCAACGCCCTCACGGATGGCCTGCACGCAGCAGTCCACCTTGGGGATCATGCCGCCGGAGATGGTCCCCTTTTCCTTCAGGGCGGGCACGTCCGCCACATTCAGATAGGAGATCACATCCCGGGCCTTGACGTCGTTGCAAAGTCCCTCGATGTCCGTCAGCAGCATGAGCTTTTCCGCCCCCAGGGCGGCAGCCAGCTTGCCGGCGGCGGTATCGCCGTTGATATTAAAGGTATGGCCCTGACCGTCGGTGCCCACCGGGGCGATCACGGGGATAAAGTCCGCCTCCAGCAGCGCCTGAACGGCGGAGGCGTCCACCCGGTCGATCTCTCCCACCAAGCCAAGCCGTTCCTCCCGCTGATGGCACTGATAAATGCCGCCGCTGACGCCGGAAAGCCCCACGGCCCGGCCGCCCAGCTTGTTGATATAGCCCACCAGCTCCGTGTTCACCCGGCCGATGAGCACCATCTCCACCACCCGCATGATATCCTCGGAGGTGTAGCGCAGGCCGTCGATGAACTTCACGGGGATGGAAAGCTGCTCCAGCATCTGATTGATGCCCGGGCCGCCGCCGTGGCTGAGGACGGGCTTCATGCCCAGCAGCTTCAGCAGCACGATATCGTGCATGACGGCGTTTTTCAGTTCTTCATTGATCATGGCGTTGCCGCCGTATTTGACGACGATGACCCTGCCCCGGTATTTCTGCAGGTAGGGCATGGCCTCCAGCAGGATCTCTGCCTTGCACGCAAGCTCGTTCATGAACGCCACCCTTCAGGAGCGGTAATCGCCGTTGATGCGGACATAATCATAGGTCAGGTCGCAGCCGAAGGCCGTGGCCTTGCCATCGCCGGAATGGAAATCCACGATGACGGTGATATCGTGCTCGGTGAGGACCTTTTTGGCCAGCTCCTCGCTGAAGTCCAGCCCGAAGCCGTCCTTCATCACCTGGACCTCGCCGGCGGTGCTCTTCAGGCTGCAGTCGGCCTTGGCGGGATCCACATCCGCGCCGGAATAGCCTGCGGCGGCCATGATGCGGCCCCAGTTGGCATCGCGTCCGAAGACGGCGGCCTTGAACAGCATGGAGCCTGCAATGGACTTTGCCACCAGGCGGGCATCGTGCTCCGTGGGCAGACCGTTGGCCTCCACAATGATCAGATGGGTCGCGCCCTCGCCATCGGAGGCGATGCGGCGGGCCATATCCATGCAGATATGCTCGATGAGGGCGGCCAGCGCGGCCTTGTCCTCCTCCGTCTTTACCTCCACGCCGGAGGCGCCGTTGGCCAGCAGGATCATGGTGTCGTTGGTGGAGGTGTCGCCGTCCACGGTACACATATTGAAGCTCTTATCGATGGCGGCGGAAAGCATCTTCTGCAGGGTGGGGGCGTCGCACCGGGCGTCGGTGGTGACGAAGGCCAGGGTGGTGGCCATATTGGGATGGATCATGCCGGAGCCCTTGGCCATGGCGCCGATGCGGACGGTGCCGCCGGAAAGCTCCAGCTCATAGGCGGATTCCTTGCGGACGGTGTCGGTGGTCATGATGGCATAGGCGGCTTCGGAGCCGTTGGCCGCGTCCAGCCCATCGGGAATGATCCGGCGGACGCCCTCCAGCACCTTTTCCACCGGCAGCTTCTGGCCGATGACGCCGGTGGAGCAGACGAAGACCTGATTTTCGCCCACGCCCAGCAGACGCTCCGCCTCCCGCTCGGTGGCCAGCGCATCCTGCATGCCCTGCTCGCCGGTGGCGGCATTGGCGTTGCCGGAATTGATCACGATGGCCCGGGCCCGGCCGCTCTTCAGAATCTCCCGATCCAGCAGCACGGGGGCGGCGCAGAACTTATTGGTGGTAAAAACGGCGGCGCTGGCGGCCTCCTGCTCAGAATAGACCACGGCCACATCCGGCTTCTGGCTGTTGCGGCTCTTGACGCCCACATAAACGGCGCCGGCGGTATAGCCCTTGGGAGAGGTGATGCCGCCGCCCTGGATGATTTTATATTCCATATGCGTTCTCCTTTGCCTGTGTTTTTGTGTTACGGATACATGGGGGGCATCATGAGGCCGGTGGTCTCCGGCAGGCCCATGATCAGATTCATGTTCTGGATGGCCTGGCCGGCGGCGCCCTTGCCGATGTTGTCAATGACGGAAGTGACGATCAGACGGTGGGTGCGAGCATCGAAGGTGGGACTCATCTCGCAGAAATTGCTGCCGTAGACCCATTTGGTCTGGACGGGCTGGCTGGCCGGGAAGACCTTGACGAAGGGCTCGTCCCGGTAGGCGGCGCAATACATCTCATAGACCTCGTCGGGAGTATAGTCCCGGCTGCAGGTTGCATAAACGGTGACCTCGATGCCGCGGACGGTGGGCAGCAGATGGGGCTGGAAATTCACATACTGCCAGGTCTCCGGCTTCATCAGATCCCGGCCGGTGATATAGGCGATGTTCTGCTCGATCTCGGGGGTGTGGCGGTGTCCGCCGCCCAGAGAATAGGCGCAGAAATTATTTTCCGCCTCGGTGAGCAGCTTGTTCAGGGTGGGACGGCGGCCTGCGCCGGTGAAGCCGCTCTTGGCGTCGATGACGATGGTGTTTTCCACGATATGGCCGGCCTTCAGCATGGGCATCAGGGCCAGGGTCGTGGCGGTAGGGTAGCAGCCGGGGTTGGCGATCAGAGCCTTGCCCCGGGCCAGCTCCCGCATGACCTCGGGGATGCAGTAAACGGCATCGTAGGTCAGCTTGGGATCAGGATGCTTCATGCCGTACCATTTTTCCCAGACGGCCGCATCCCGGAAGCGGATATCCGCGCCGATATCAATGACCTTCGCGCCCTCGCTGAGGGCGATCTCCGCCCATTTGGCGACTTCGCCGGAGGGCACCTGCACCAGCAGCACGTCGCTGTTTTTGGCGGTCTCCCGGACGGTCTCCTCCGTCAGGTCCATGATCTTCTGATCGTAAAAGCCCCGCAGGGCGGGATGGATCTCGGCGATGGGCGTTCCCACGCCAAAGGGATCCAGCACATTGACCAGACGGGCGTCGGGATGGGCCACCATCATGCGCAGCACCTCGCCGCAGACATAGCCGGCCGCGCCCAATGCAGAATAACGGATCATTGGTTTTTCCTCCTTTGGATCCGGCCCGCCCATGAAATGATCTGGCTGGCCGGTGAAATTTATGTTGATTCACGCTCAAATTTAGTATATAATCTGCTTGAAAATCGTGCAACAAAATGATTTTTCTGCTATCCATTCCAAACCGGAATAAAGAAAAGACAGAAAGGGGGGGGCGATAGCCTGTGATCCAGAAATATCTGGCCTATCTGAAGGCCGTGGAGACCGGAAGCATCACCCGGGCGGCGGAACGGCTGGGCTATACTCAGAGCGCCGTCAGCCGCATGATCGCCGATCTGGAGGAGCAATGGGGCGTGCCGCTGCTCAAGCGCAACCGCACCGGCATCGAGATCAGCTCCGAGGGGATGCAGCTTTTGCCCCGGCTGCAGGCCATCGCCAAGGAGGAGGCCGATCTGAGCTTTGCCGTCAGCGAGCTACACGGGCTGCGCTCCGGCCTGATCCGCATCGGCTCCTTCACCAGCATGTCCACCAGCTGGATGCCGGAGATGATCAAGGCCTTCCACCTGCAATATCCCAACATCAGCTTTCAGATCTTCAACGGCGAATATCAGCAGATCGCCACCTGGCTGCGCCGGGGCATGATCGACTGCGGCTTTCTGGCCCTTTCCGTGGCGGACGAGTTTGAGACGGAGTTTCTGCTGCGGGATTCGCTGACAGTGATCCTGCCGCCGGCGCACCCTCTGCGGGACGCGCCCTGCTTCCCCGTGAGCCGGCTCTCCAGCGAGGACTTCATCAGTCTCAAGGAGGAGCAGGACTATGAGATCGACCTGTTTCTGGACCATCTGCGGCAGTCGCCCAACATCAAATTCGAGGTGAGCAACGATTTTGCCATCCTTGCCATGGTGGAATGCGGGCTGGGCATCAGCATCGTTCACGAGCTGGTTTTGCACAACGACCGGTTCCGCATCGTGAAAAAGCCCTTGGACCAGCCCTTTTTCCGGGATATCGGCATTGCCGTCAGCCGCGCCTCCACCCCCTCCACCATCACCCGCCGCTTTCGGGACCACGCCGTAAGCTGGGCCCGGGCAAGCTTCCCGCAGGAGCGGCGGTAAGGCTCTACCCTTCCCTTCTCACGCCCTCGATGTGCAGACAGCGGAGCTTGTTGATGGAATAGGTGGACAAGGGGCGGCAATCGCAGTCGTAGCTGTGGGTGGAGACCATCACCGTAGCCAGCGTCGCCTCCCCATCGATGCGCACCACCACCGGCGTATGATGATATTCCTGCCGGTCGCCGGCGGCCAGCTGCACCACATCCCCCACCGCCAGCCGGCTCAGCGCCGTTTCCGTGGCGAAGGGGCCGGGACCAAGATTGCGGGTGAGAAAATCATAGAGATACTGCACCCCCGTCCAGGAGGGAGTGCGGTCGTTGGCAGTGCGGTAAAACCAGCCGAACACCGGCGTCTCGTTCATGACCCCCGCCCCGGCAAAAATGCACTGGCTGGCATAATTGGTGCAGTCGCCGCCGATGCCGCTGAAGTCAAAATACTGCGGGTTGCGCCGATAAGCCCAGTAGCGGGCATAGGCCGCGGCGGCCCGGCGGTCGTATTCCAAAAAATGAAGCATATGTAAATTAACCTCCCAGCCCATTCTATGCGCCCGCCTGCCCTTTGACATTCCGGCTCCGCCGTGGTAGGATAAGGCTGCAAAGCAAAGGAGGGATCGCCCTTGGAAAAGCCCTGCATCGTGGGCGTTGGCGGCGCAAATGTGGATCTCTGCGGACGGAGCTTCGGCCCCATCCTGCCGGGAGATTCCAACCCGGGCCAGCTGACCCTTTCTGCCGGCGGCGTCTGCCGGAACATCTGCGAAAACATTTGCCGCATGGGCGCTCCCGCCGCGCTGATCACCGTGTTCGGCGAGGACGCCAACGGCGATTTTCTGAAGAACGCCTGCCAGCGGGCCGGGCTGGATCTGTCTCCCGCCTTCACCCTGCCGGGGATGCGCACCGGCGCTTATCTTTCCATCCATTCCGGCGACGGGGAGATGGCCGCAGCAGTGAACGATATGGAGATCCTGGCGGCCATGACGCCGGCGCTGCTGGAGCGCCGGGCCCATACGCTGGAGCAGGCGTCTGCCATCGTGCTGGACGCCAACCTGCCGGAGGAGACGCTGCGCTGGCTTTGCGGGCGGTTTTCCCGCAGGCCCATCTTTGCCGACACGGTCTCCTGCGCCAAGGCAAAGCGGCTGCTGCCGGTGCTGCCCATGCTTTTTGCCGTCAAGCCCAATCTGGCGGAGGCCCGCCTGCTCACCGGGCGGGAGACCCCGGAGGACTGCGCCGCCGCCCTGCGGGAGAAGGGCGTTTCCCGGGTCTTTCTCAGCGCGGGCAGCCGGGGTGTTTATACCGCTTCGCCGGAGGGCTGCTTCTGGACCAGGCCCCGCCCCCTGACCCGGGCGGAAAACGCCACCGGCGCAGGCGACAGTCTGCTGGCAGGCCTGCTGTTTGCCCATATCTCCGGCATGGAGCCGCGGGAAGCCCTGCGCTTCGCCGTGACTGCCTCTGTTTTAACGCTCCAGAGCCGGGCCACCATCCGCCCGGACCTGAGCTGTCAATTGATCCTGGATCATCAAAAGGAGTGTGTTTTGGAATGAATCGTTATCTTTCCGTTCTGCCCGAGGTGCAGAAGGCGCTGGACGAAGGCCGCCCTGTGGTGGCGCTGGAATCCACCATTCTTTCCCACGGGATGCCCTGGCCCCAGAACCTGCAGTTTGGCCATGATGTGGAAAAGCTCATCCGGGAGGAGGGCGCCGTCCCCGCCACCATCGCCATTCTGGACGGCCAGCTGAAGGTTGGTCTGACCGACGCAGAGCTGGAGCGGATGTGCCGGGCCGAGGACGTGGGCAAGGTCAGCCGCCGGGATGTTCCCGTTTATCTGGCGGCAGGCAAGGCCGGCGCCACCACCGTGGCCACAACCATGCTCATCGCGGAGATGGCCGGCATCCCCGTCTTTGCCACCGGCGGCATCGGCGGCGTCCACCGGGGCGCGGAGACCACTATGGACATCTCTGCCGACCTGCAGGAGCTGGCCCATACCAGCGTGGCCGTGGTCAGCGCCGGCGTCAAGTCCATTCTGGACATCGGGCTGACGCTGGAATATCTGGAGACCATGGGCGTCCCCGTTTTGGGCATGGGCACCCAGGACTTCCCCGCCTTCTACTGCCGCAAGAGCGGCTTTTCCGTGGACTATGCCCTGCAGGACGAGGCAGAGGCGGCCCGGGTCATGCAGGCCAAATGGGGAGCCGGCCTGAAGGGCGGTCTGATCATCGCAAACCCCGTTCCGGAGGAATATGCCATGGACAGCGACCAGATGGCGAAGATCATCGACGAGGCCATCGCCGAATCCCGGGAAAAGGGCATCAAGGGCAAGAAGATCACCCCCTTCCTGCTGGCCCGCATCGTGGAGCTCACCGGCGGCGAATCTCTCAACACCAACATCCAGCTGGCCTTCCACAACGCCCGCTGCGCCGCGCGGATCGCAAAGGCCTACGCCGCCCTTTGATCGGAGCTTTTTGAAATCATAAACAGGAGGAGCTTTTTATGAAACAGGAATATCAGGATTACATGCTGCAGCAGCTGCAAAATCTTCTGGCTATCGACAGCCCCAGCGGCTACACCAAGCAGGTCCAGCAGTATATGAACGAGGAGCTGGCCCGCCTGGGCTACACGCCGGAGAACCCCGTCAAGGGCGGCGTCCGCGCCCATCTGGGCGGCACGGAAAACCCCATCCTGCTGCTGGCCCATATTGACACGCTGGGCGCGGTGGTGGCCAGCATCAAGGACAACGGCCGCCTGATGCTTTCCCGGGTGGGCGGTCTGCAGGCCAACAATGTGGAGACGGAGACCTGCCGGATCAAGACCCGTTTCAACGGCGAATATGAGGGCACCATCCAGCTGGCCAATGCCTCCGCTCATGTGAACAACCAGCTTGCCACCACCAACCGCAATTTTGAGGAGACCATGGAGGTTGTGCTGGACGAGGACGTGGCGTCCAGGGAGGACGTGGCCCGGCTGGGCATCCGTCCCGGCGATTTCATCTGCATGGAGCCACGCTTCACTGTCACCTCCAAGGGCTATATCAAGAGCCGTTTTCTGGACGACAAGGCCAGCGCGGCGGTGCTCCTGACGCTGGCAAAGCGCATCCACGACGAAAAGCTCACGCTGAAGCGCTCCGTCTGGATCGGCTTCACCGTCCATGAGGAGATCGGCCACGGCGGCGCGGCAGGCGTTCCCAACGGCATCGTGGAAATGATGAGCGTGGACATGGGCTGCGTGGGCGACGGCCTGACCTGCACGGAAAAGCAGGTCTCCATCTGCGGCAAGGACGGCGGCGGCCCCTATCATTACGACACCGTTTCCACCCTGATCTCTCTGGCGGAGCAGAACCATCTGGACTACGCCGTGGATGTCTATCCCTATTACACCTCCGACGTGGATGTGTCGCTGCGGGCGGGCTTTGATGTGCGCCACAGCCTGATCGGCCCCGGCGTTTACGCCTCCCACGGCTATGAGCGCACCCATATCAGTGGCCTGACCAACACCTTCGACCTGCTGAGCGCCTATCTGCTATGATCCCCCGCTTCTGACTTTTCTGCGCCCGCTGCCGCAATGCCGGCAGCGGGCTTTTTTCCGCGCAAAAGCAGAGAGGCGGCTTTTGGCCGCCTCCCGCTTGCTGTTTGGAGGATCCGCGGAAGATCATCCGTTGTAAACCACATCCTTGAAGTTCCAGTCCCAGGCGCAGGTGTAGTTCATATCGCCCAGGCTCCAGTTTTTGTTGAAGGCCGCAAAGCCCTTGGTGTAGTTATAGACATAATAGGGTTCGTCCTCGATGATGATATATGATATCGCAGGCCTGGAACAAAAGCTCCATGCGCTGGCTCTCATCGGTGGTGGTAACGGCCTGATTCAGCAGGCTGTCCACGGTCTCGTTGGAATACGCGGCGCAGTTATAGCCGCCGGCGCCGATATTGGCGATGTTGAACAGCGGATCCAGGTTGGCGGAGGGATCGGGATAGTCCGCGCCCCAGGTGGTCACCAGGCAGTCATAATCCCGGATGCCTTCGGCGTCCAGAATGTTGCCGAACTGATAGGCGTAGACCTCGTCCTGGGTCAGCGTGACGATCTCCGCATTGATATTCAGCGCCTTCAGATTCTGCTGGACCACCAGCGCCACATCATAGGCCTGGCTTCTGGCCTGAGACACATACATGGTGAAATCAAAGCCGTTGGGAACGGAGGACGCGGCCAGATATTCCTTCGCCTTGTCCAGATCGTAGACATGGCCGCCATGGTCCTTTACATACTGCTTCCAGCGGTCAGCCTCCACGGTGAAGAGAGAATCCGTCATGGGCAGCAGATCGCCCTTGATGCCAGAATCCTTGATCACATTGTTGAAGATGGAATCCAGATCGATGGCATAGGCGATGGCCTTGCGGACATTCACCTCGTCAAAGGGCTTACGCATATTGTTAAAGGCCAGATACTCGATGCCCATGCCGCTCCAGCTCTTGAGCTCCACATTGTCAAAGCCCCGGATGGTGTCCACCAGCTTACTGGAGAAATCCCAGGAGAAATCCACCTGTCCGCTCTTCAGGGCGGTGGCGATGGTGGTATCGTCGGCGATGATGCTGAAGACGATCTCATCCACATTGGTCTTGGCGGCCTTGTCCCAGTAGTTTTCGTTTTTCTTCAGGATCACCTTGGAGCCGTTTTCCCACTTTTCAAAGACGAAGGGGCCAGTACCGATGATGCCCACAGAGGCGGAGCCAACCTCGCCGGCGTGCTCCTCGCAAAACTTCTTCTGGACGATCATGCCTGCGGAGGTGGCCAGAACATACTGCCAGGTGGCCTGCGGCTCGGCCAGCTTGATGGTCATTTCCCATTCGCCGGTGGCCTCCACGGAGGTCACATTGGCAAAGAACCAGTTCATATAGGAGCCAAGGTCCGCGTCCAGATGCCGCCTTATGGAATAGATCACATCGTCCATGGTCATGGGCGTGCCATCGGAGAAGGTCACATCGTCCCGAATCTGGTAAACATAGGTGCAGGGATCGGTAGCTTCAAAGGATCTGCAGAGGTTGGGTTTGAGGGTATTGTCCGGATTATGGGTCAGCAGGCTCTCGGTGATCTGGTTGACCACCAGGCTGCTGGCGTTGTCATAGGCAAAGGCAGGATCGATGGCAACGGGGTCGCCGTTCATGTGAACATTGAGAACGATCTTTTCGCCGGAGGCTTTTCCATCGCCCGTGCCGCCGCAGGCCGTAAGCGTGACCAGCATGGCGACGATCAGACATGCACAGAGGAACTTTTTCATGAGTGATTTTCCTTTCTGTTTTTGTTTTATTATGTCAATTTGACCTTTGCCAAACTAACAGCAATGGCAGGCCACATAGTGGCCGGGCTCCGTCTCCCGGAGCCTGGGCGGCTGGTTCCTGCAGATCTCCCGGCAGCGGGAGCAGCGGGAAGCAAAGCGGCAACCCTTGTGCTCCTCCAGTGCCGTGGGGATATCGCCCTGCAGGAGGATGCGCTCCTTTTTCTGCTGATCCAGGTCGATGACGGGGATCGCGGAGATCAGCGCCTGGGTGTAGGGATGCTGGATATTGCGGAAGACTGCATCGCTCTCGCCCCATTCCACCACCGCGCCCAGATACATCACCGCTATCTTGTCGCAGATGTGCTCCACCACGGTCATATCATGGGAAATGAACATCATGGTCATGCGGAAGTTCTCCTTCAGGTCAGCGATCAGGTTCAGGATCTGGGCCTGCACGGAAACATCCAGCGCGGAGACCGGCTCATCGGCCACGATAAACTCCGGATCCAGCAGCAATGCCCGGGCGATGGCCAGCCGCTGGAGCTGTCCGCCGGAAAGCTCATGAGGAAAGCGGTTCAGCTCATTTTCCGAGAGGGAGATATACTGCAAAAACTGATCCATTCGTTCCAGGATCTGGGGCTTGCCCATGCCCTTCAGGCGGCAGGGCTCTGCCAGAGAATAGGAGAGCTTCAGCTTGGGATTGAAGCTGGAATAGGGATTCTGAAAGATCATCTGCATCCGCTGCAGCTCGCTGCGGAGGGCCTTGCGGCTCTGGCCGGAAATATCCTTCCCCTGAAACAGCACCTGCCCCTCCGTCAGGTCGGTGAGACGCATCATGCACTTGCCCAGCGTGGACTTCCCGCAGCCGGATTCGCCCACGATGCCGAAGATCTCGCCGGTATGGATGGTCAGATCTACACCGTCTACGGCCCGCAGCGTCCGGCCGCCCTTAAAGGGATAATATTTCTTCAGGCCGCGCACCTCCATGCAGGGCACGGCGTTTTTCCTGTCACACATGGTCCTGACCTCCCTCCGCATCGTAGCAGGCCGCCAGATGGGGCCGCCCGCCCGTAGTCTGCCGGGGCGTGAGCCTGGGCTTTTCCTCCCGGCAGCGCTGGAGTGCATATTCGCACCGGGGCGCGAAGGGACAGCCCTCCATCTCGTCAAACAGCTCCGGCGGGATGCCGGGGATGGTGCGGAGCCTTTGATTTTTGACGCCCCGGCGGGGGATGCTCTCCATCAGCGCCCGGCTATAGGGATTGGCGGGGCTGCGGAACACATCCTCCTTGGAGCCCGTCTCCAAAACGGTACCCGCATACATCACGGAGACAGTGTCGCAGATCTCCGAGACGATGCCGAAATTATGGGTAATGACCAGGATCGCCACATTCAGCTCCCGCTGCAGCGTCTGCAGCAGCTCCAGGATCTGGGCCTGAATGGTCACATCCAGCGCGGTGGTAGGCTCGTCGGCAATGATCAGCTTTGGCCCGCCGGCCACCGCCATGGCGATCACCGCCCGCTGCAGCATACCGCCGGAAAACTCAAAGGGATATTGCTCATAGCGCACCTCCGCCGGATGGATGCCCACCAGCTCCAGCATCTCCAGCGCCTTTTTCCGGGCCTCCTTCCGGGAATCGCCGAAATGGCGGGTGTAGACCTCCGCGATCTGGTCGCCCACCCGGTAAAGGGGGTTCAGCGCCGTCATGGGGTCCTGAAAGATCATGCTGATCTGCTTGCCGCGGATCTTCTGCATCTGCTTTTCCGAGCATTCCAGCAGGTTCTGGCCGTCAAAGAGGATCTGGCCCCGGGTGCGCACATAGCGCTTGTCATAGAGCCGCAGGATCGAACGGGAGGTGACGCTCTTGCCGCAGCCGGATTCGCCCACGATGCCGTGGATGGAGCCTGTCTCCACCGTCAGGTTGACGCCGCGGACGGCGTGGACCAGGCCGCGGGTGGACATGATCTCCACGGAAAGATCCCGGATCTCCAAAAGCTCAGCCATCGTTTTTCACCCCCGCTTTTTTCATCGCTCTGGCGCGCATTCGGTCATATTTTTTAAAGGTGGGAAGCTTGCGCTGCTGCGGCTCCAGATAACGGTAGAGCCCATCGCTGAAGATATTCAGCGAGACCACCAGCGCAATGATGCACAGGCCCGGCAGGATGGCCAGCATAGGCTTCTGCATCAGATAGCCCCGGCCCTCGTTGAGCATATTGCCCCAGTCCGCCGTGGGCGCCTGGACGCCGAAGCCCAGAAAGCTCATGCCCGCAAGGTCCAGCACGGCGTAGCCCATGTCCAGCGTGAGTTGGATGATGACGCTGGAAATGCAGTTTGGGATGATGTGGACAAACATGATCCGCAGATTGGAATAGCACATGGAGCGCAGGGCCTCCACATAGACCTTGTTCTTTTCCACCAGCGTCAGGGAGCGCACCAGCCGGGCCAGGCCCGGCACATAGATCACGCCCAGGGCGATGATGGCGTTGTTCATGCTGCCCCGGCCGAAGCCCGCCACCAGCACGAAGGCCAGCAGCATGGAGGGGAAGGACAGCAGGATATCGCAGACGCGCATAAAGATGGAATCGATGAGCCCGCCGTAATAGCCGCAGAGCAGCCCGATAGGCAAGCCCAGCAGAATGGAAAGGGAGATGATGGCCAGGCCGCCCACGATGGTGGTCCGTCCGCCGTAGAACAGGCGGCTCAGCAGGTCGCGGCCAACGCTGTCCGTACCCAGGATATGCTGGTCCGTGGGACCGCTGAGGGCCGCGCCGATGTCCTGATAGACCGGATCGTAGGGCAAGATCAGCGGCGCAAACACCGCGCAGAAAATAATAACGCACAGGACCGCCATGGCGATCACCACGGGGACGGTGAACAGCGTTCCGGTATTGCGTTTGGCCGAAAAGGCTTGTTTCTTTTCCATAAGCGCCTCCTTAATCCAGCCGCACCCGCGGGTCGATGACACCGTACATGATATCCACAAACAGGTTGCACAGCATGAAGACCAGCACCATAATAAGCGTGATGCTCTGCGTTACGGGATAGTCGGATTTTGTAATGGAATCTGCCAGCAGAGAGCCGACGCCGTTCAAGGAAAAGACCTTTTCCACCAGAACGGAGCCGCCCAGCATGCCGGAGATATCCAGCGCGGTGACGGTCATGATGGGGATGGCGGCGTTTTTCAGGGCGTGCTTATAAACAACGGTCCGCCGGGAAAGTCCCTTGGCCGTGGCCGTCTGGATATAGGGCGCCTGCAGCTGCTCCACCATATTGCTGCGGGTGATGCGCATGGACAGCGCCACCCGCACCGCCGCCAGCGATACCGCCGGCAGAAACAGATATTTCATGTTGTCCCAGAAATTCGCGCCGGTGCCGAAGGTGGGAAAGACCGGCCACACCATGGTAAACAGCAGCATCAGCAAAATCCCGGTGAAAAACGGCGGCGAAGACACAAAGATCAGGGAAGACACCGTCAGCGTCTGATCCAGCAGACTGTTTTTATGGGCCGCGCTGACCACGCCCAGGGGGATCGCCAGAAAAATGATCATCAGAGCGCTCATGCCCACCAGCTGCACCGAGGTCCTGTAGCGAACGGCCAGAAGCTCCGTCACGGCCTGCCGGTACTGAAAGCTTTTGCCCAGATCGCCCCGGAACAGGCCGCCGATCCAGGAAACATACTGCCCGGCCCAGGACTTGTCCAGCCCATACTCCCGCATCAGCGCAAGGCGGGTCTCCTCGCTCATGGCCTTGCCCTTGGAGATGGAGGCGATGGGGTCCAGCGGCGTCATGCGCACCACCGTGAAGATCAGAACAGATACGATGAAAAACACGAGGACCAGTTGGATCACCCGTTTGGAAACATAGCGAAGCATCTCATCCCTCCCTATCGTTTTCAGCAGTAAAGATCTGCGTCGTCCCGGAAGGTGCCGGCAAGCGTCGTTCCTGCCAGAAAGGCCATATAGGCTTCCTTGTAATCCTCGCCCAGATAGCGGACCGTGGCCTCGTCCAGCCGGATGGTGTTGGGCGCCTGCATGGCCTTCCAGGCCTGGGCTTCGGCGGTATAGCGCACATCGATGGTCACCGGGCCCTCCAGGCGCATGGGCGCGATGCCCTCGGCCTTCAGATTCAGCAGCGCGCTCTTTACTTCCTCCCGGATCCGGCGTCCGGTAACATTGGGATGCAGACAGGCGGCGGCACCGTTGCTGATGCAGCGCTTGGTCTCCACCGTGTGGATCCCGGGAACATTCTTCCTGGCGTCTGCCGTGATGATGTCGTCGCCGGAAAGGAACACCACCGGCACGCCGTAATAGCCGATCATATAGCCGATCAGCTCGTATTCCGAGGCGATCTTTCCGTTGATGCGCATTTCCACCATGGAGCCGTAAGCGTAGCTGTGGCTGATCACGCCCTTGCTGCCCTTGCGGGTGTGGTAGCCGATGAGCAGCGCCGCGTCGTAGCCCAGCTCTGCCCCCTCCGCCATGCTGAAGGGCCGGTCTGCACCGGAGCAGAGGATCGTGCGCTCGTCCAGATCGGTAATGTGCAGGTTATCGCCGCCGTTGTGGGCGTCGCACACAAAGACATTTTCCGCCCCGGCGTCGCAGGCCCCGGCTACTGCGGCATTGATATCCCCGGCCATGAGCTTGCGGGCATAATCATATTCCGTGTGGCCGGGCATCACCTGCGCCAGCTTATAGATCCCGGAGATCCCTTCTGCGTCCATGCTGATGTAAACTCTCATACTGCCACTCTCCCTGCTGTATTTTTCTTGTGCTATAGCTATATTCTACAAAGCGTCTTGCAAAAACAATTCACTTTATGTCAAAATTATAGCAATGCTGGGAGCGGATGGAAATTACTCTCTTTCTAAAGTTAGGCTTTCTATCTTGCATTTTTTATTTTATCGCCTTATAATCAAGCAAAGACACGCTGGAAGCAGCCGAGGATCAGAGGAGGAACCGCAGTCATGAACAATCTCAACCGGCAGCTGCTTTTTGCAAGCAAGCAGAATTATCATATCTATATCGGCGAGCGCTATACCGGCAAGGTAGACGCGCACTACCACAGCTTTTACCACTGTACGCTGCTGCTGAAGGGCGATCTGGCATATTTTCAGCAGGATCAGATGCTGCGGATGCAGCCCGGAGATCTGCTGTTCACCCCGATCTACTGCAATCATAGCCTGTATATCTTTTCGCCGGAAACCTCCTATTTTTGTTTTTCCTTTTCCCAGGAGATGATGGATGCGCTGGTATCCTGCTTTCCAAAGCTGAAAAAGGATTTTTCCAACCTGCCGCCCATCATCCATATGCCGCGGCATGAGCGGGAGCGGCTGGTGCATCTGCTCTACTGCCTGATGGACGAGCAGAACACCTCTGCCGACAGCCCCTTCCAGATCGGCAATATGCTGGTGATCTCCGCCCTGCAGCTGATGGTGCGGGACGTTTACACCACGCAGCTGCTGGACAGAAAGCAGCCCTCGGAAAGCAATTATTCCGCCGTCATCAGCTGCATCCGCTATATTGAGCAGCACCTTGCCGACGATATCGGCACGGCGGATCTGGTCAAGATCGCGGCGCTCTCCCAAAGCAGCCTTTACAACGCCTTCAAGCTGCATACGGGCATGCCCATCCGGCAATATATCACAGAGCGGCGCATCCAGCAGTCGCTGCGCCTGCTGCGGGATGGCCGGTCCATCACAGACGCCGCTGCCGCCGTTGGCTTTCAGGATTTTTCCACCTATTACCGCAACTTTGTAAAATGCATGGGCGTCTCCCCTTCCGAGGTAGCAAAGCGGCTGAATCGCGCGCGCTCCAGAAGCAGCCCGGACATTCCCAGCCACCTGAACGCCTGCATCGGCTGTATTCTGTGCTCCGCCGCCTGCAAGCAGCAGGCCATCTCGCTGGTAAACACCTATCCCGTGGTGGATCTGGACAAATGCACCCGCTGCGGCGAATGTATCGGCATCTGCGCCTGCGGGTGTACGCCGGTGGATCCGGCGCTGCTTTCGTCCTGGCCCGGGCTGCAGACGGAGAAATGACCGCAAAAATGCTCCGCAGAGAGATCTTCTCTGCGGAGCTTCGCTTTTTGCTTTATTGTCCCTTATTGCCCCCTGGGAAAGCTGAACAGCCAGAAAAGCCCGTCGCGGCCACGCTTCAGCAGCCGAAAAAGCCCCTGCAGCAGCCAGGTGCAGCACTGCCGCAGCAGCCGGGAAAGGGCCTTTTGCTCCAAAAACGCGCCCAGCGCCAGCCCCAGCGGCAGATAGCCCCGGAGCCGGCCATCGGTGCTGCGGAGAAAAAACAGCAGAAATGCCCCCAGGCTGCCCAGGCAGAACAGCCCGTCCAGCAGCGCCGTTCCGAAGCGTCTCAGCCGGCAGGCCCGTCGGAGGCCCTCCAGCAGGTCGAAGCCCGCCGCCAGCGCGGCCCCCAGCAGGATGGCCCGGAGGAAGATGCCCATCTGCTCGTTCAGGCTGGTGGGCAGCATCAGAACACCCGGGACCAGAAGGAGCCCCGGCGCTTGGTCTCCCTGCTGTAGCAAAGGCTTTGAACGTTGCCCTCCAGCGTCAGCTCGCCCACATCAAGGCTGAGCTTTTCCACATGGAGTCCCTCCCCCTCCACGGTGAGCTGGCCCAGGGCCGTCTCCATCACCACCTGCTCCTCGTCAAAGCTCAGCACCTCGCTGACGCCGGAAACGTTCAGCCGCCGCCGTTCCTCCAAAACCAGGCTGTGGGGCCCGTCCGCCTGAAACTGATTGCTGTTTTCCATGAAAAAGACCTCCTCATACTTCCTTGTTGGAAGGATATGAAGAGGCCGCGGCTTTTATGACAGTCCGCCCGGGGCGGACCTTTTTATTCCTCCGGCAGCTCCTGATAAAGCAGGGCGGCCTGCTCCTTCGTGGCAAACTCCGGCACCTGCAGGACCTTCACCCGCAGACTGCGGTTGCCGAAGGAGACGCCGATCACGTCGCCCACCTTCACCTGATAAGACGCCTTGGCCTCCCGGCCGTTTACCGTGACGCGCTCGCCATCGCAGGCCTCGTTGGCCACAGTGCGGCGTTTGATGAGCCTTGCCACCTTGAGATATTTATCCAGACGCATGGTGCTTCTCCTTTTCGCGGGATGATCTTAAAAGCCGGGGCCTTCCGGCCCCGGCAGCGCTCGTATTGGGATTTACTGGGCGACCTTGTCCTTCAGGGCCTTGCCGGCCTTGAACACAGGGGTCTTGGAGGCGGGGATGCGGATCTCTTCCTTGGTCTTGGGATTGCGGCCGATGCGGGCTTCCCGATTCTTGACCTCGAACGAGCCAAAGCCGATGAGCTGGACCTTATCGCCGGTCTTCAGCGCTTCGGAAATGGATTCTACAACGGCGGTCAGGGCCTTTTCCGCGTCCTTCTTGCTCAGCTCTGCCTTTTCCGCGATGGCGGAAATCAGTTCCATTTTGTTCATAATCGTATCTCCTTCTGCAATTAGAATATCCATATCAAAAGCGGACGAGCCGCTTCCTTTACGATCCTGCGGTCTGCTGCTTGGCCTGCTCCCAGAGGGCGGTCATCTCCGAAAGGGACATGGTGCGGAGCTTGTCCCCTGCAGCCTGCTCCACCAGGGCAAAGCGCTTCATAAACTTTTTCGTGGCCCGCATCAGGGCCTGCTCCGGATCCAGCTCCAGCCGCCGGGCCACATTCACCTCCGCAAACAGCAGATCGCCCAGTTCCTCCTCCGCCCGGTCCTTTTGGTCCATGACCTGCTCCAGCTCCGCCGTCTCCTCCCGGACCTTGTCCAGCGCGCCGGAGACCTCCGGCCAGTCAAAGCCGGAGCGCTTCGCCCGGGACTGGACCTTTTCCGCATAGATCAGCGCAGGCAGCGACCGGGCCACATCGTTCATGGCATCGGTATAGGTCTGCTGGTGTTTCTCCTTCCGCTTGACCTCCTCCCAGAGATCCAGCGTCTGCCCGGCGTCGGTGAGCCTGTCCGCCGTGCCAAAAATATGGGGATGCCGCAGGATCAGCTTTTTGCAGATGCCGGTGCAGACATCGTCCATATCGAAGGCGCCCGCTTCCCGGGCGATCTGGGCGTGGAAGACCACCTGCAGCAAAACATCCCCCAGCTCCTCGCAAAGATGGGCGTCGTCCCGCTGGTCGATGGCTTCTGCCGCTTCATAGGCCTCTTCAATGAAATTCCGCCGGATGCTCTCATGGGTCTGGGCCAGATCCCAGGGACAACCGCCCTCCTTCTGCCGCAGCCGCGCCATGATCTCCAGCAGGTCTTGAAAGCTGTAGTGAGACTGTTCTAAATCTATCATATTTTCTCCTTCTTTGCAAGAATAAATCACCGGATTTTCAGGATTTTTGCAAGCTTTTCACCGCCGGGCAGCATAAGCACATCCTCCCGGGGCATGGCGCGCAGCGCAGCCAGCAAAAGCAGGTAAAAAAGCGCCGCCAGACCCACCACGATCAGCACCGCCGGCAGCGTTCCGGCTCTTCCGGGGCCTGTCATAGCCTGCACCGGCGGCCAGATCAGCCGGACGAAAGCGCCCATGCCCAGCCCGGCCAGCAGCGGCTTTCCAAAGCTCCGCGCCAGAGAAAAGGCCGCGCCCTGCCGCCGGATATGGCGGAAGTTCAGCAGCATCATGGTCAGATAGCAGACACCCGTGGCAATGGGCGCGCCCAGGATGCCGAGCTCCGGAATGCCCACCAGCACATAGTTGCACACGGCCTTCACCGCCGCCCCCGCCGCCATGCTGATCACCGGCAGCCGCGCCTTGCCCATGGCCTGCAGCACAGGATTGCTCACCGAAACCATGGCCGCAAAAAAGACTGAGGGCGCCAGCGCCGCCAGAAGCGGCGCAGCCTGGGCGCAGGCCTCCGGCTGTTTGGCAAAGAGCAGCTCCAGGATCGGCCCGGGGATGGCTGCCAGCCCAAAGGCGCAGGGAAAGGCCAGCATGCCCGTCAGGCGGAAGGCGCTCTCCACCAGCGAAAGGGTGCGCCGCCGGTCCTTTACCGCAAGGGCGGCGCTGATGGCCGGCAGCAGGCTCACGCCGATGGACACCACCAGCGTCAGCGGAAGATTGAACAGCTTAACGGCGTAGCCGTATGCGCCATAGGTATAGCCCGCGGCGGCGTCTGTCATCAGACAGCCCTCCTGCAGGCGCAGCTTGACCATGAAATTGTCGATCATTGCGCTGACGATAAACACCGAAGCTCCCACGGTGATGGGCGCGGCCAGCCGGATCAGCTCCCGCAGCAGCGTCCCTGCCGGACGGCAGGAGGGATCGGCCATAGGCGCTTTTCTGTGCCGCGCCGGATCCCGCAGGGCATAAAGCACGGCATACAGGGCGCTGAGGGCCGTTCCAAGCGTTACGCCGGCGATGGCTCCCGCCACCACGCGCTCCAGCGGGCAGCCCTGACCCATGAGATAATAGGCCAGGCCCAGGCCGAAGAGCAGCTTGCCCAGCGCCTCGATGATCTGGGAGACCGCCGTGGGGACCATATTGGCCATGCCCTGATAATAGCCCCGCACCGCAGAAACGATGCAGGTGAAAAAGACCGTAGGCGCTACCGCCAGCAGCGCCTCCCGGCAGGAGGAGCCGATGAGCCGGCAGATGGGCCCGGAAAAGGCCAGCATCGCCCCCGAAAGCGCCGCCCCCAGCAGCACAAAGGCCCCCATGGAGACCCGCGCGATGCGCCGCACCTCACGCAGCCGCCCCAGCGCCCGCCGCTCCGCCACCATCTTGGACACCGCCACCGGCAGCCCGGCGGAGGAGATCACATACATGGCCGTATAGACATAATAGGCGCTGATGAAGATATCGTTGCCGTCTGCGCCGTAAAGATTGGCCAGAGGGATGGAGAAAAACGCCCCGATGAGCTTGACCAGAATGCCGGAGCCCATCAGGATCAGCGTGCCGCCGAAAAATGTCTCATGTTTGCGCTGGCGCAAGGAAACGACCGCCCTTCCCGGAAAAAACTGGCCCAAAAAAGGCCCTGCCTATGGGGATTTTATGCGGTCCGGCGGCGCTTCATGCCCCGCCAAAAAAGAAGGCGCAGGAGGACTCCCTGCGCCAATGTACGGCGATTTTCCCGATCAGGAAAGCTTTTCGCCGCAGACGCGGCAGTAAAGATCCGTCTTATCACATTCCTTGCCGCAGACGGGGCAGACCACCTTGGTGCGCTGGGCCTCCTGCTCGGCCTTGAGCCCGGCGATCTCCGCATATTTTGCATCGATGCGCTCCAGCTTTTCCTGCAGGGCGCTCTCCTCGGTCTCCGTTCCGGTGTGGGTCAGGTAGACGATCCGGCCGATCTCCCGCATGAGGATCTCGATCTCATTGTTCAGATCCAGCAGCTTCAGGCTGCGCCGGGTCTTTTCCACCAGCCGTCCGCCCTTTTCCGCCGCCGTTCCTGCGGCCTGGGAGGCCACGCCGGCCGCGGCAGCCGCCGTCAGCTTCGCCTTTTCCAGCAGTTCTCTCACCTTGTCATCCATGATAAGCTCCTCCTTTTTTGAATAGATCACGAATCATTCTATGCCAAAACTATAGCACGGCGCGCTCCGGATTGCAAGCCTTTTGCGGGCCGTCCAGCAGGCGGCGCTTTTCCGCCGCGATGGCGCCGATGCGCTCGATATATTCCTTGGGATATTTTGGATTTGCCACCCGGTGGACCCGGCGTCCGTTTTCCGAGCAGAGCTTGCTGACGCCGCCGGAGCCCAGCGCCAGCACGTCGGAAAGCTCCTCCATCATGCAGATATTGTAGTGGGACGCCGTCCCGGGGAGGCAGAAGCCCACGTTTTCCAGTCCGCCGGCCATATATTTCTGCCGGTAGAGATAATAGGGCTCATAGCCAAGGGCCGTCAGCTGGGCGTAGCAGGCGTCCAGCGTCTCCGCCGGAAGCTGGCCCGTTGGGCCGAAATACAGCCGCGCCCCTCGCTTGCGGGCCAGACAGTGGATGGTCACATTGTCCGGCCGCAGCGCCGCCACCCGGCGGACGCTTTCCAGCAGGCTTGCGTCGTCGTCGCCGGGCAAGCCGGCGATCAGATCCATATTGATGAGAAAATCCCCCGTCTGCCGGGCCATCCGGTAGCATTCCTCGATGTCCCGGGCGGTGTGCCGCCGGCCAACGCCCTGCAGGATCCGGTCGTTCATGGTCTGGGGATTGATGCTGATGCGGGTGACGCCATGGCGCTGCAGGACCCGGAGCTTTTGCTCGCCGATGGTCTCCGGCCGCCCCGCCTCCACGGTAAACTCCCGGCAGCGGGACAGGTCAAAGGCCTGCCGGAGGGCCGCCAGCAGCGTGTCCAGCTGGGTCTCGTCCAGCGTGGTGGGCGTCCCGCCGCCGATATAGACGCTGCCCAGCGGCAGCCCATGCTGGCGAAGCAGTACGCCGCCGGCCGCCACCTCCTGCAGCAGGGCCTCCAGATAGGGCTGGATCATAAAGCCCCAGCGGGTCATGTCGTTGCTGACGAAGGAGCAATAGCTGCACTTGGCCGGGCAGAAGGGGATGCCGAGATAAAGCTGCGTCTCACCGGGGAGAAGGCCGTCCTCCGCCCGGATGGCATATTCCGCCGCCCGGCGGCAGAGCCGGGCCCGGTTTTCCGAAACGTCATAATGCTCCCGCAGATAGCGCTCCAGCGCGGCGGGCTCCATCCCCTCCCGGATGGCCAGGCGGGCTGGCTTTGCGGGCTTGACGCCGGTCATGCTGCCCCAGGCGGGCTTTTGCTCCAGCAGCGGCAGCAGCGCCTGATAGACGGCGGTCTTGACCGCATAGGTCAGCGCCCGCTTATATTCCTCCCCATCGGTCTCCGCCGGGATGGGGACCGCAGTCTGGGCCTGGCTCCGGCGAACACCCCGGAGAATCTCCGCCCGGGCGCAAATGAAGCCGTCCTCCTCCCAGGCGGTGCTGCGGCAGCCATCGCCGGAGAGGGCCTCCACCCGGTCGTGGGGCTCGTCCGGCAGCAGGGAGATCAGCATCTCCTGCACGCCGTTGTCCCGGTCGTGGCCCTGCAGACAGTAGTTCATCGGCGCATTGCCTCTTTCATATAGGGATTATACTGCCGCTCATAGTCCAGCGTGGAGAAGCTCTCGTGGCCGGGATAGACCTGATAATTGCCCGGCAGCAGCGCCAGCTTTTTCAGGCTGGCCATCATGTCCTCCATGCTGCCCGTCTCCAGATCGCAGCGGCCACAGCATTCGTGGAACAGGGTGTCGCCGCTGAACATGCTGTCCTCGCAGAGCAGCGTGCAGGAGCCAGCGGTGTGGCCCGGCGTTTCCAAAACGCGGAAGGTCAGGCTGCCCAGGGCAATATCCTTCCCCTCCTCCAGATATTCGTCCACATGGGGAACGGTATAGCCCTCCCGCCGGGTGCCGTAGCGCAGCACCTCGTCGCAGCTGAGCAGCCATTCGTCCTTTTTGGAGATATAGAGCCGCGCGCCCGTCTGCCGCAGCAGCTCCGGCGCCGCCATCACATGGTCGTAATGGCCGTGGGTCAGAAGGACCTTTTCCACACGGCAGCCCATCTCTGCCGCAGCCTCCAGAATATTGGCCGCCTTTGCGCCGGGATCGATCACGGCGCAGGTCCTGGTCTGCTCGTCGCAGACCAGATAGCAATTCGTGCGCAGCAGGCCCACGATCACATGCTTCAGGATCATTGTTTTCCCTCCGGTTTCCTTTTCATCATCGTATCCGTATCCAGGATCAGCGTCACCGGGCCGTCGTTCACATGGTCGATGGCCATATCCGCGCCGAACTTCCCCGTCAGCAGCGGGATGCCCCGGGCCCGAAGGTCCGCCAGAAAGGCCTCGTATACGGGGATGGCCTCCTCCGGTCTGGCCGCGCCGAAAAAGTCCGGCCGGCGGCCGTGGGAGCAGTCGGCATAGAGGGTGAAATTGCTCACCACCAGCATCCCGCCGCCCACATCGCCCAGGCCCAGGTTCATTTTTTCATTTTCATCCTCAAAAATGCGCATTTCCGCGCATTTCTTCGCCATCCAGGCCGCCTCCGCCGGGCCGTCGCCGGGCTTGACGCCCACCAGCACCACATAGCCCCGGCCCATGGAGCCGCCAGCCTGTCCGTCGATGGTGATGGAGGCCCGGGTGACCCGGATCAAAACTGCTCGCATTTTCTTCTCCCCTCTCCTTCAGCTGCCCGCCACGATGCGCCGGGCCTGGATCACACCGTTGGCCCGCAGGATGCGGCTGAGCACCAGCTCCATCTGCTCCGCATCGGAGACGGTAATGGTCAAAAACAGGTCGCACTGGCCGTCGTCCATCTCCTTGGCGTTCATCTCGCTGACATTGATCTTCATATTGGTGAGCACGGTGAGCACATCGGTGATGGCTCCCACCCGGGATCTTGTGGTCACCCGAATGCCCGCGCTGTATTGATGCCGCTCATTCATGGCCCATTCCGTTCGGATCCAGCGGCCATCGTCCGGCTTGCTCTGCAGCGCCGCGCGGACATTGGCGCAGTCCTGCCGGTGGACCGAGACGCCATAGCCCCGGGTGACGAAGCCGATGATCGGGTCGCCGGGCAGGGGGCTGCAGCACTTGGCAAACTTGACCAGACAGTTGTCCAGCCCCTCCACGATGACGCCGGTATCCGCCACGGAGCGCTGGACCCGGGCCGTCTGGGCGGCCAGCTTGGCCTCCAGCTTGGCTTCCTTCTGCTCTGCCGCCCGCTGGCGCTGAAGCTCATCGCGCACCTTGGCGATGACCCGGCTCATGGCGATGCCCCCATAGCCCAGCGATGCATAAAGCTCCGTCAGATCGGGCATCTCCAGACGCTTCAGGATCAGGCTCTGCATCTCCGGCTGCTGGAAGGCATCGTAAAGCAGGTTGGCCCGCAGCTCCCGATCCAGCGCGGCCTTGCCCTGCTCGATATTTTCGTCCCGGCGTTCCTTTTTGAACCACTGCTTGATCTTGGTCCGGGCGCCGTTGGTCTTGACGATCTGCATCCAGTCCCGCTTGGGGCCGGCGGCGGTTTTGGAGGTGATCACGTCCACGATCTCGCCGCTTTTCAGCTGGTAATCGATGGGAACGATGCGCCCGTTGACCTTTGCGCCGGTCATCCGGTTGCCCACGGCGGAATGGATAGCATAGGCAAAATCGATGGGCGTCGCCCCCTGGGGCAGATTGATCACGTCGCCCCGGGGCGTAAAGACATAGACCTCATCGGCAAACAGATCGGTCTTGATATTTTTGATAAAGTCCGAGGCGTCGGTATCCTGCTGGGTCTCGATGAGCTGCCGGACCCAGGCGAAGGCCTCCTCCTTCTGGGAGCCCTTCAAACCGTCCTTATATTTCCAGTGGGCGGCGATGCCGTATTCCGCCCGATGGTCCATCTCCTCCGTGCGGATCTGCACCTCAAAGGGGATGCCCTCCGAGCCGATGACCACCGTGTGCAGCGACTGATAGCCGTTGGGCTTTGGGGTGGAGATATAATCCTTGAAGCGGCCGGGAACGGGCTTATACAGATCGTGGATCAGGCCCAGCACATTGTAGCAGTCGGTCAGCTCCTTGACGATGACCCGGGTGGCGCAGATATCATAAAGCTCCGCAAAGCTCAGGTTCTGCCCGTAGAGCTTCCGGTAGATGCTGTAAACGCTCTTGAGGCGGGCCTTGACCTGGCAGGCGATGCCAGCCTGCTCCAGCTTTTCCTGGATGCGCTTTTTCGTCTCCTCCAGAAAGGCCGCAAAGCCGTGGCTCTTGTCCTCCAGAAAGTCGGAGATCTCCTTGTAGCCCACAGGATCCAGGATCTTCAGCGACCGGTCCTCCAGCTCCCACTTGACGCCCTGCATCCCCAGCCGGTGGGCCAGCGGCGCATAGATCTCCATGGTCTCCACGGAGATGTCCCGCTGCTTCTGGACCTTCTGATACTGGATGGTGCGCATATTGTGCAGCCGGTCTGCCAGCTTGATCATGATGACCCGGATGTCCTTCGCCATGGCGATGAACATTTTGCGCAGATCCTCCATCTGCTGCTCTTCCTTGGTGCTGTAGGAGGTATGCTCCATTTTGGTGAGCTTGGTAACACCGTCTACCAGCATGGCTACCGGCGCGCCAAACTCCCGGGCGATATCCTCCCGGGTGACGGGGGTATCCTCCACCGTATCGTGGAGCAGCCCGGCCATGACGGATTCCGCGTCCAGCCCCATCTGGTCGATGATGCAGGCCACGGCCACCGGATGCATGATATAGGGTTCGCCGCTCCTGCGCAGCTGATCCTGATGGGCCTGGGCCGCAAAGCGGTAGGCCCGGCGGATCTTCTCGCCCTCCTCCGGGGAAAAGCCCGCGGCGATCTCTTCGATCTGCCGCTGCAGCGTTTCCATATACGCCTGTTGTTCCTTCTGATCCATCTTGCTCTTCTCAGCCCCTCAGCATGGTCATCAGCTGCTTGAGCACGGCAGAGCCGTTGATGTCTGCCTTGCCCTGATAATTCAGCAGGCGCACCACCAGCTCTCCGCCGGTCTGTTCATAAGAAAAGATCCCGCATTCCCGGAAAATATCCAGACAGACCAGCAGCTTGCCTGCGTTCATATGGCCGCAAAGGCGGGATTCGTACCGCACCTTCCGGTAAAGCGTTGCGGCGGAGGCGCATAAAACGCCCTCCTCCGCGTTGGCCTTGATATGGCGGAAGACGGCCACCAGCTCATCCCGGGTGGGCGTCAGCAGAGCGGCCTCCTCCTGCTCCAGCTCCGCGCCCTCCCGGAAGCGGGCGCAGAGGGCCAGCGTCTCCTGATCTGCCCGCTCCTCGCCGGCGGCCCATTTCACATCCCGGATCACCAGCTGGACGCTCTGCGTCCCTTTATAATGATTGATCTCTGCGGAAAAGACCATATCCAGCAGGTCGCCCTTGACGAACTGGCAGCTCCGGGCGCCCATGCCGAACACAAAGGCATAGAAATACCGCCCGTTTTTGGAGAGATGGAGCTTTACATGACGGTCGTGGCTGATGGGCGTGATCTCCTCGATGCGCACGTCGTTCATCAGAAACACCGGCTGGGGGTTGCCCATGCCGAAGGGCTCCAGCGCGGAAAGGCCCCGGACCTCCGACAGCGTCAGCTCCTCCGGCTCCACCCGGCAGTCTACGCTGACGCAGGGGACCACATCCTCCACCTCGCCGGAGAGAGCGTAGTCCTCCAGCGCCTGCCGCAGCTCCTCCAGATGCTCCCGGCGAACCGTCAGGCCCACAGCCAGCTCATGTCCGCCGTATTTTTCCAGCAGCGGCGCATTTTTCTCCAGCGCCGCATAGAGATTGAAGCCCTTGATGCTGCGGCCGGAGCCCTTGCCGTTGTCGCCGTTCATGGAGATCAGCACGCAGGGCACGCCATAACGGTCGGAAAGGCGAGAGGACACGATGCCGATGACGCCGTTGTGCCAGCCGTCGCCCCAGAGGGTCATGGTCCTGCCCCGGGTCAGCTCCGGATTGGCCTGGATCCGGGCCATGATCTGCTCATAGATCCCGTTTTCCTCCTCCTGCCGCCGGTGGTTCAGGGCGCAGAGATGCTCTGCCAGGGCGGAAGCCTCGGCAGGGTCATCGGTGAGAAACATTCTTGCGGCGCTGCTGGCGGCGCCCAGCCGGCCCGCCGCATTGATGCGGGGCGCCATGGTAAAGCTCACGGCGTTGGAGGTGACCGTGCGGGCGTCCATGCCCAGCTTCTGCATCAGCGCCTTCAGGCCGTAATTTTTCGTATTCTGCAGGTAGCGCAGGCCGTGGGAGACGATGATCCGGTTCTCTCCCGTCAGGGGCATCACGTCGGCGATGGTACCCACGGCCACCACATCCGCATATTCCTGCAGCAGATCCTCCAGCGGGCGCTCCCGCTCCAGCGCGCAGATCAGCTTGAAGGCCACGCCGACGCCCGCCAGCTCCCGGAATGGATAGGCGCTGTCCGGCCGGCGGGGATTGACCACCGCGGCCGCCTCCGGCAGCTGCTCCTTGCATTCATGATGGTCGGTAATGATCAGGCGCAGGCCCAGAGACTTGGCGAAGCGGGCCTCCTCCTCGGCGGTGATGCCGCTGTCCACGGTGATGAGCAGGCGGCAGCCATCGTCGTAGAGGGACTGGATGGCGGCGGTGTTCAGGCCATAGCCCTCGCCCAGACGGTCGGGGATGTAATAGGTACAGTCTGCCCCGCGGGAGCGCAGATACTGGATCATGATGCAGGTGGCGGTGACGCCGTCCACGTCATAATCGCCGTAGACCGCGATCTTTACCCGGTCCCGCAGGGCCCGGCGGATCTCCTCCACAGCCAGCTCCATGTCCTTCAGCAGATAGGGGTCGTGGATCCCGTTCAGGGATCGGTCCAGAAAGGCCTGTGCCTTTTCCCGGGAATCGAAGCCCCGGGCCGCCAGCACATGGGCCGAAAGCTGGCTGAGCCCAAGCTCACCGGCCAATTTGCTGACGCAGGCGTCTGTTTCGACTGGCAGCAGCCATTTTTTTCGTTTCATTCCATACTCCAAATCATATTTTTATTGATGCCATTATATCAAATTTGATCGGGCAATACAAGCCATTCCCCCGGGCAGAGCGGGTTTTTTTGCTTTTTTCCGGGAGGGCCTCGGTTTTTTCACGAAAAAAGCCGCCCCGCCGCAGGCTGCGGCAGGACGGCAAACGCACAGATCCTGTTTTTTAAAGCTTTTATTTGAAAAGATCCTTCATCTTTTTGAAGAAGCCCTTGCGCTGGGCATAGCAGCTGTCGCCGGTGCTCTCTTCAAATTTCCGCAGAAGCTCCTTCTGCTCGTGGTTCAGGTTTTTGGGGATCTCCACATTGACCTTCACATACTGGTCGCCCCGGCCCCGGCCATTGAGATTAGGGACGCCCTTGCCCCGGAGACGGAACACCGTCCCGGTCTGGGTGCCCTCGGGGATCTCATATTCCACCTTGCCGTCCACCGTGGGGACGGTGATAGAGGCGCCCAGGGTAGCCTGAACGAAGGAAATGGGCATTTCCAGCATGATGTCCTGACCGTCACGCTGGAACATCTTGTGTTCCTTCACATAGACCGTCACATACAGATCGCCTGCCGCGCCGCCCTGAACGCCGCCATTGCCCTCGCCCCGCAGGGAGATGGTCTGACCGTTGTCGATGCCGGCGGGGATCTTCACCTTGATGGTGCGGCTCCTGCGGACCTTGCCCGTTCCGCCGCAGCCGGCGCAGGGTTCCTTGATGATCCGGCCGGTACCCCGGCAGTTCTGACAGGGGCTGCTGCTGGAAAAGACACCGAAAGGCGTCCGCTGGGTGGATTTCACCTGGCCGGTCCCCCGGCAGACGGGACAGGTCTCCGGCTGGGTGCCCTTTTTCGCGCCGCTGCCGCCGCAGTCCTTACAGGTCTCCTCCCGCGTGACCGTAACACTCTTCTCGCAGCCGAAAACGGCCTCCTCAAAGGTCAGCTGCAGGTTCACCCGGAGGTTTTCGCCCTTCCGGGGACCGGAGCGGGTCCGCTGGCCGGCGGCGCTGCCAAAGCCGCCGCCAAACATGGAGCCGAAAATATCGCCCAGATCAAAGTCCTGGAAGCCGCTGAAGCCTCCGCCTCCCGGGCCGCCGGGTCCGCCGGGTTCGCCGCCGGCATAATTGGGATCGATGCCCGCAAAGCCAAACTGGTCGTAGCGGGCCTTTTTTTCCGGATCGGAAAGGATCTCGTAGGCGCCGTTGACCTCCTTCATCTTGGCCTCGGCGGTCTTGTCGCCGGGGTTCAGGTCGGGATGATACTTTTTGGCCAGCCGGCGGTAGGCCTTTTTGATCTCATCCTCCGAGGCGCCCTTCTGGAGCTCCAAAATTTCATATAAATCGCGCTGTTCCGCCATATGTTCGCTCTCCTACTGTCAGTATACAGGCGGATGGCGGGGCAAACGCCCCGCCGCGCCATCACATATCGTCTGGTTTATTTCTTCTCGTCGTCGTCCACGACCTTGTAGTCCGCATCGTAGACGGTCTCGCCATTGGGGCCCTGCTGAGCGCCTGCGCCAGCCTCCGCGCCGGGCGCGCCCTGCGCGCCGGACTGAGAATACATCTTCTCCGCCACCGCGTAGAAGGCCTGCTTGACAGCTTCGGTGTCTGCCTTGATGGCTTCCACATCAGAGCCCTTCAGCGTCTCCTTCAGCTTGCTGCAGGCGCTCTCCACCTTGGCCTTTTCGTCCGCAGAAATCTTGTCGCCCAGCTCGCCCAGAGACTTTTCAGTCTGATAGACCAGGCTCTCTGCCTCGTTGCGCGCATCCACGGCCTCCTTGTTTTTCTTGTCCTCGGCGGCAAACTTCTCGGCGTCCTTGACGGCCTTGTCGATGTCTTCCTTGGACATATTGGTGGAGGAGGTAATAGTGATCTTCTGCTCCTTGCCCGTGCCCAGATCCTTGGCGGAAACGTTCACGATGCCATTGGAGTCGATATCAAAGGCCACCTCGATCTGGGGCACGCCGCGGGGCGCGGCGGGGATGCCGTCCAGATGGAACTTGCCCAGCGTCTTGTTGCCGGCAGCCATCTCACGCTCGCCCTGCAGCACATGGATCTCAACAGAAGTCTGACCGTCGGCCGCAGTGGAGAAGATCTGCTTTTTATTGGTGGGGATGGTGGTATTGCGCTCGATGATCTTGGTGCAAACGCCGCCCAGTGTCTCGATGCCCAGGCTCAGGGGCGTCACGTCCAGCAGCAGCAGATCCTTCACATCGCCGCCCAGCACGCCGCCCTGAATGGCAGCGCCCATTGCCACGCACTCATCGGGATTGATGCCCTTGAAGCCTTCCTTGCCGGTGATCTTCTTCACGGCCTCCTGCACGGCGGGGATCCGGCTGGAGCCGCCCACCAGCAGCACCTTGGCGATCTCGGAGACGTTGACGCCGGAATCGGACAGCACCTGACGGACGGGGCCGGTGGTGGCCTCCACCAGGTCGCGGGTCAGCTCATCGAACTTGGCCCGGGTGAGGGTCAGATCCAGATGGCGGCTGCCGTTGGCATCGGCGAAGATATAGGGCAGATTGATGTTGGAGGAGGTGACGCCGGAAAGCTCGATCTTTGCCTTCTCGGCGGCTTCCTTCAGGCGCTGCATGGCCATCCGGTCGCCGGACAGATCCACGCCCTGATCCTTGCGGAACTCAGCGAGCATCCACTGGACGATGCGGTCATCAAAGTCATCGCCGCCCAGATGGTTGTTACCGGCAGTGGCCAGCACCTGGATGGTGCCGTCATCGATGCTCAGCAGAGACACATCGAAGGTGCCGCCGCC
>DHMK01000013.1:17588-18337 GCA_002405755.1 Clostridiales bacterium UBA4644 | reverse complement strand
AACTAAAGCAAAATAAGCGCAAAGCGGAGCCGCAAAACGCGGCTCCGCCTTTTTTTCGCATAATTTTCCCGCTGCGGGAGAAAATAGGAGGGAAACGGAAGGAAACGGAGGAATACAGATATGAAAGCAACTGGGATCGTGCGGCGCATCGACGACCTTGGCCGGGTGGTCATCCCCAAGGAGATCCGCCGCACCCTGAAGATCCGGGAGGGCGAGCCCATGGAGATCTTCACAGAAGCGGGCGGCAGCGTGATCTTTCGGAAATATTCGCCCGCCGGGGAGCAGAGCGCCATGGCCGCAGACCTTTGCGAGGCCCTTTACCGCACCAGCGCCCGCCCCGCCGCCATCTGCGACCGGGACAGCATCATTGCCGCCGCAGGCCCCCTGCGCCGGGAGCTGGAAAACAAGCCCATCTCCCCCGCCCTGGACGCGGCCATGCAGACCCGCCAGCTCCAACGGAGGGAGGGCGTGGCCCTTTCGTCCGCCGTGGCCGGCGCGGAGGCCGCGATCATCGCGCCGGTGATCGCCGGAGGCGACCTGTGCGGCTGCGTGGCGCTGCTGCAGGGAGAGGCCCCCGTGGGCGAGAGCGAGGCCCGGCTGGTCCAGGCCGCCGCCCTGTTCTTTTCCCGCCAGATGGAGGGCTGAAGGGCAAACTGAAAAAGCCTGCGGCTTCGCAGGCTTGAGACTGTCGAAAAACCGCTTCGCTGGGTTTTTCTCGACAGTTTGGCCCCGGCCTGCGGGCCGGTTTC
>DHMK01000013.1:8679-17489 GCA_002405755.1 Clostridiales bacterium UBA4644 | reverse complement strand
GGCGCATGTCCGTGAAAAAACATCCAATAGGAAAAAGCCTGCATTCTGCAGGCTTTTTTTGCATCCGGTTTGCTTCAGCTCCGCTGAAAATCCAGAAACCGGGTCCCCTGAAAGGAGAGCCGGCCCTCGTCGCCCTCGGCGATCATGCCAAAATCCGAGCCGTCCAGCTCCAGCTCCATCCGGTCGCCGCTCTCCACCTGAAAGGTGACGAAATAGCGGGTGGTGCTGGAGGTATGGAGGATGCCGTCGCCGCGATTTTGGGTATGATGCGTGACCTCCTGCCGGCGGGAGACCACCCGGGCCAACACCGTCAGCCGGGGCGACGCATCGTTTTTCTGCTTGCGCAGGATGGCCTGCACCAGGGCATAGATCATCACGCCAAAAATCAGCACAAAGACGATCGTAAACATCCCCTCAAACATCCCGTAGCCAAAGCCAAAGCCCATGCCGCGTCCCTCCTTTTTCTTTCTGCTTTTATGATACCAGAGAATCGGGCGGCTGTAAAGCGCGGATTTCTGCTGCGATTTGTATTTTTTATAATAAAAAATACAGCCGGTTATGAAGATCCGGCTGTATTTCGCGCTTATTTCTGTTCAGAGCAGGAAGATGCCCGCCTGCTGGCATTTTTCCCGGGTGGCCTCGTCCCAAACGCCGGACTGGACCTCGCCGATGTGGGCGCAGCCCATGAGCAGCATGCAGAGCCGGCTCTGACCGATGCCGCCGCCGATGGTCTGGGGCAGCTGGCCGGAGAGCAGCAGCTGATGGAAGGGCAGGCTGCGCCGGTCCTGGCAGCCGGCGGCTGTGAGCTGGCGGTCCAGCGCCGCCGCATCCACCCGGATGCCCATGGACGAGACCTCGAAGGCGCAGTCCAGCACCGGGTTATAAAAGATGATATCGCCGTTCAGCTCCCAATCGTCATAGTCCGGGGCGCGGCCGTCGTGCTTCTTGCCGGAGCGCAGCGTCTTGCCGATCTGCATGACGAAGATGGTCTGATACCGCCGGGCATATTCCAGCTCCCGCTGGGAGGGGGTCAGGTCGGGATATTCGTCCTCCAGCTGCTGGGAGGTGACGAAGGTGACCTCCCGGCAGAGCACGGTGTGCAGCGAGGGGAAGGCCCAGGTCAGCTCCTCATTGGTGTTGCAGATGGCGGCCACGATGCGCCGGACGGTGTCCTTGAGATATTCCTCGTTGCGCTCGCCGGGGAGCATGATCTTCTCCCAGTCCCACTGATCCACATAGACGGAGTGCAGATTGTCCAGCACCTCCTCGTCCCGGCGGATGGCGTTCATGTCCGTATACAGGCCGTTGCCCGGATAAAACTCATAGCGCTTCAGGGCAAGGCGCTTCCACTTGGCCAGCGAATGCACCACCTGCAGCTCCGCGCCGCCGGCGGCGGGCACATCGAAGGAAACGGGCCGCTCCACGCCGTTGAGGTTGTCGTTGAGGCCGGTCTCTGCGCCCACGAACAGCGGGGCGGAGACCCGCTTCAGATTCAGCGCGCTGCCCAGATGGCGGGGAAAGGTGTCTTTGATGAACTCAATGGCCCGCTGGGTGTCGTAAACGGAAAGGGCTGTGCGATAGCCCTGGGGGACCTTCAGCTTGATCATGGGGATCTGCTCCTTTGCGCGGCGGAGACCGCCGAAAATGCTTTGCTTTAATAAAGTGGTATTATAGCACAGCAGCGCGGACAGCGCAAGCGCTTTTTGCAAAAAAATCCGGTTTTTCCGCGTTTTACGGGGCCGCGTCCCGGTCTTCTCCCCGCTCCGTCCAAACAGACCAGCCGCCCTCCGGCGCCACGGTAACGGTGATGGCCCCGCACTGATCGGTGCGCAGGATCTCCGCCCCCGTCTCCCGCAGGCGCTGGAGGACCTTTTTGTGGGGATGGCCGTAGGAATTGTCTGCCCCAACGCTGATCAGCGCCAGATCCGGCGCGATATTTTCCAAAAACGCCGCCCCGGAGGAGGTGTTGCTGCCGTGGTGTCCCACCTGCAGAATGTCCACCCGCTCCAGCGGGATCAGGCTGTTTTCCACCTGCTGGACCTGATCGCCGGTGAACAGCAGCGCCGTCCCGGCATATTCCGCCCGGATCACCAGCGACCATTCGTTGGCGTCGTCGCTTTCGAAGCCGGGGGCGGGATGGAGCACCGCCAGCTTCGCCCCGCCCAGGGTATATTCCCGCCCGGCGGCGGTGAAGTCGATCTGGGCGTCGGAGGCCCCCAGCCAGTCTCCCGCCTGGATCAGCGCCGCCTCCCGGTCGCCGCAGTCGGAGATCACCAGCGTCTCTGCCTCCACGGCGGAAAACAGCGCCTGCGCTCCGCCGCAGTGATCCTGATGGGGATGGGTCAGAAAGACATATTTCAGCCCCTCCGGGGCCCGGACAGACACCTCCCTGGCAAACTCCTCCGCCGTGCCCGGCGGGCCTGTATCGATGACGGCGCTCTCGCCGCCGCACTGCAGCAGCATGGCCAGCCCCTGGCCCACGTCCGCCATATACAGGGTCAGGCCGGTCTCCTCCGCCGGCGCCCCGTCGGGAAAGGCCTCCCGGCGCGGGCGAAGCCACTCCCCCGCATAGCCCGCCGCCGCTAAAAGCGCCAGCGCCAACGCCGCCGCTGCTGTGAAAATGCCCCTCCAGCGGATGGAGGGGCCTGTTTTTCTGCGTCTCATAGCTTTTTCATCAGCGTCTGGTAAAACTCCACCGCCAGCCCCAGCGACTGCTCGGAGAGATACTCGTCGCCCTCATGGGTGTTTGCGCCGCCCTCCTGCCCCAGGGTGATGGGCGCGAACCGCAGGATGCAGTCGCTGAGGGCGGAATAGTGCCGGGCGTCCTCCGAGGCCGTCATCAGCGTGGGGATCACGGGCAGACGGGGATAAAGCTCCTCGATGGCCCCCAGCAAAAGCCGATACATGGGCTGCTTTTTGGAGGTGATGAAGCTCTCCTCCCCGGGATTGACCAGCTCGGCCTCCGCCGGCAGATCGGCCACCAGATCCTGCAGGCCCCGCAGCAGCTTCTCCGGCGGATCGGAGGGCAGCAGACGGGCGTCGAAATAGGCGCAGGCGCTCTGGGGCAGCATGTTCAGCGCCGGGAAGCTGCCGTCCATCTTGGTGGCGGCAAGGGTGCTGCGGATCAGGGCGCTGACCGCGGGATCGTCCCGGAAGATGCGGCCGGAAAAGAGCTTGAGCAGCGGCTTGTTGGCGATGAAAAACCGCTTGATAAAGGGGAAGGTGGAGATGGTCTCGTCCAGCTGGTCCCAGACGATGGGCAGGATGTGGGGATGGGGCTGAACGCTCTCCACCCGGCACACCGCCTCGCTGAGCATGCCCAGCGCCGTGCTGCGGCCCGGCTCGCTGCTGTGGCCGCCGGGGGCGGTAACGGTGAGCTTATATTCGCAGTGCCGCTTTTCGCCCATGCCGATGTAGGCGGCGGAATAATAGCGGCCGTCCCGGTAAATATCCTGAAACGCGCCGCCCTCGTCCATCACAAGGCTGAACTGCAGGCCCTGCTTCTCCAGCAGCCGCGCCATGGCTCCCGCGCCCTGACCGCCGCCGGTCTCCTCATCGCAGCCAAAGGCAAAATAAACATCCCGCCGGGGCGAAAAATCCGCGCCGATCAGCGCCTCCGCCGCCTCCAGCATGGCCACCACGATGCCCTTGCAGTCCATGGCGCCCCGGCCCCAGATCCGGCCCTCGCTGCGCAGACCCTCAAAGGGGCCGCACTGGGTCCAGCCGTCGCCGCCGGGGGCCACGTCCAGATGGCCGCAGAACAGCACCGGGTCGTTGTCCGTGCGCTCCCGGGTCCTCCAGCAAAGCAGCAGACTGCCGTCCGGCTGGGGAGAAAACTCCATCGTCCGGGCGGCGTTGGGATAGCGCTCCTTCAAAAACCGCGCCATCTCCCCCATGGGGCCGGGCTCGCCGGTGACGCTGGGGATGCGGATGGCCATGGCAAGGCTCTCGGCGGCCCGCTCCGTCAGAACGGGGTCCGGCTGGCGCTGGTGCAGGGTGGAGGCGCTCCGTCTGCCCCGGCGGCCTGCGGCGATGGCCCGCAGCAGCGCATAGAGAAACACGGCCGCCACGGCGGAAAGAAAGACCGTGTTGACCAGCGCGCCGTAGCGGGCGGTGAAATTGCTGTGGAAGATCTGGACGCCCGCCCAGAGATCCCGAAAGAATTGATCCATTTGCGTTTCCTCCTTTGCACGAGGGGTGAGAAAAACAGCGGCGAGGGCTTTTTTTACCCTCTCCAGTCCAGCGCAGCCTGCACGTCCCGGGCGATCTGCTGAGAAAGGGCCTGGGCGCTTTCAAAGGGGCGCTCCGGCCGGAGATATTTCAAAAAGCGCACCTGCACCTCCCGGCCGTAAAGGTCGCCGGAAAAGCCCAGCAGATAGCTCTCCACGCTGACGATATCCGCCTGGGTAAAGGTGGGGCGGGAGCCGACGTTGGTAACGGCCCGAAAGACTCCCTCCGGCAGCGCCGTCTCGGTCACATAAACGCCCCTTGCGGGCAGCAGAAGCCCCGGCTCCACCGCCAGGTTGACCGTGGGAAAGCCCAGCTTGCGGCCCACCTGAAAGCCGTGGGCCACGCCGCCCTCCAGCTGAAAGGGCCGGCCCAGCAGGCGGCGGGCCAGGCCCACCTTGCCCTCCCGGACGCATTCCCGGATCCGGGTGGAGGAAACGGGCCGCCCTCCGTAGAGCACCGGCGGCACAACACAGGTCTCCAGCCCGAACCGGCGCAGGTCCTCCGGCGTTCCGGCGGCGCGGCAGCCGAAGCGGTAATTTTCCCCGCAGACCACCGCCTGCGCCCGGTAGCGCTCCCGCAGCATGGCGGCAAACTCCTCCGGCGAGGTCTCGGCCATCTGCCGGTCGAAGGGCAGCGCCACCACCAGCGAAGCCCCCGCCTGCCGCAAAAGCTCGCAGCGCCGGGCAAAGGAAACGATCAGCTCCGGCGCGCGGCCCAGAACATAGGCCCGGGGATGTGTCTCAAAGGTGACGGCGGCGCATTCCAGCCCCTTCTCCGCCGCCAGCGCCGCAGCCCTTTGCAAAATGGCCCGGTGGCCCCGGTGGACTCCATCGAAAAAGCCCAGCGCCACCACCCGGCCCCGGGGCTGTGCTGCATCCGTCATAAGCGCCCTCCTTTGCAAAAGGCTTCAGCAAAAATTGGTCTTACAGAAAATGGCCAGCCCGCCCTTTTCCAGCGGACGGACCTGTCCCACCTGACGAAAAGCGCCGCCGCTGTCATAGACCCGGCAAAGCGCCCCCTCCGGCGGGAGCTCCCCCCGGGAAAGCTGCTCCTCTGTGAAAAAAGCCCCGTGGGACGCGCGAATATCCCCGGCCTCATTGAGCCAAACGGCGGGCAGGGCTTCATAGACCCGGTCCGTGGGCAGGATATGCTCCTCCAGCGCGCCCGCTTCCAGCGCAGCCGCGATCTGCGCAAGGGTCAGCGCGTCCTCCAGAGAAAATCCGCCGGAACGCACCCGCCGCAGCGCGGCCATACAGCCGCCGCAGCCCAGCGCCTGCCCCAGATCCCGGCAGAGGGAGCGGATATAGGTCCCCTTGGAGCAGACCACCTGCAGATCAAAGTCGCCCGCCGGCAGCTCCTCCGCCGGGGGCAGCAGCGAGAGCCGGGAGACGGTGATGGGCCGGGGCGCAAGCTCCACCGCCGCGCCCTTGCGGGCCAGGGCATAGAGCCGCTGGCCGTCCACCTGCAGGGCGGAATACATGGGCGGCCGCTGCAGAAGCTCCCCGGTGAACCGGGGCAAAACAGCCTCCAGCGCTTCCCTCCCCACGGTCACGGGCCGCTGCGCCAGGATCCGGCCGGTGATGTCCTCCGTGTCGGTCTCCAGCCCCAGCCGCAGCCGGGCCAGATATTCCTTCTGCTGCCCCGCAGCCTGATCGGAGGCCCGGGTGGCGTTGCCCAGCAGCACCACCAGCAGTCCCGTGGCCATGGGGTCCAGCGTCCCGGCGTGGCCGATGCGCTTCTGCCGGAGCATGCCCCGGAGCTTGGCCACCGCGTCGTGAGAGGTAAAGCCCTGGGGCTTGTCCAGCAGCAGGATCCCGTTCAGCATGTCTCCAGCTCCTCCTCTGCCGCCGCCATCAGACGGCGCGCCGCCTGCTCCGCAGGCCCGTCTACGGTACAGCCCGCCGCCCGGGGATGGCCCCCGCCGCCAAAATGCTGGCAGATGCGGCTGGCGTCCGCAGGCTTGTGGGTGCGGACGGAGACCTTATACCGCCCGTCCCTTCGGTTCTGGGTGAGGATGATGCCGCAGTCCACCCCCTCCAGCCCCATGGTCAGGGTGGAGAGATTGTCCAGCTCGTCGTCGCCTGCGCCGATGGCATCCAGCCAGTCCCGGTCCAGCCAGGAGCAGCAGATCCTGCCGTCCGGCGAAAACCGCAGCCGGTCCATCATCTGCCGCTCGACGGCGAAGCGGAGCTTGCTCTTGGCCTCAAAAAAGGTATGATTGTGCCGGTGAAAATCCAGCCCCGCCCGGATGGCCCGGGCGGCGATCTCATGGGAAAAGGGCGTTGTGTTGGAAAAGCGGAAGCAGCCGGTGTCGGTGGCCACGGCGATATAAAGGGCCTCCCACATGGGCAGATCGGGCAAAACGCCCATGGTCTCCAGCAGAGAAAGCACCGTCTCCCCCGCCGCGGCGGCCTTTGGCTGCAGCAGGAGCTGCGAGGCATAGCCGGTGTTGGAGGGATGGTGGTCGATACAGAGATCCACCCGGCTCCCGTAAGGGGCCTCCCCCTCGGTGAGCAGCGCGGCGTCGGCAATGTCCACGGCCAGGATATGGGCCGGCAGAAGCCCCGCCGGGGCCGTAAGCCCCTCCAGCAGAAAGCCCAGCCGGGGCGTCAGGTCCTCATTGGGAAAAACGAAGGCCTGCTTGCCCTTTTGCCGCAGCCCACGGCACAGGGCCGCAGCGCTGCCCACGGTGTCGCCGTCGGGACGGCGATGGGTCAGGATCAGATAGCCGTCGTGCTCCAGCAGCCACTCGCCGGCCTCCACAAGGTCAACGGGCCTGCTCATCCCGGGCCTCCTCCCCATCCTCCGGCGCGTCCGGCGCGTCCTCCGGGAGGTCCAGCGTGTTCAAAACGGCGGCGATATGAGCGCCGTGGGCGATGGAATCGTCCATAACGAAGACCAGCTCCGGCGTGTAGCGCAGCCGCAGCCGCTGGGCCAGCTCCCGCCGCAGAAAGCCGGAGCAGGACAAAAGCCCCCGCTTCAGCTCCTTTTTGTCGTGCTCGCCCAGGGCGCTGAGATAAACTCTGCACCAGCGCATATCGTTGGTGACCTCGCAGCGCACCACCGACAGCATCACCTGCGACACCCGGGGGTCCTTCACGCTGCGCAGCAGCACCGAAAGCTCCCTTGCGACCTCCTCGCTGATGCGCTGGACCCGGTTTGAATTATATGGCATAGAACCCTCCTTTTACCGCTTGACTTCCTCCATGACGAAGGCCTCCACGATATCGCCCACCTTGACGTCGTTGAACTTCTCAAAGCTCATGCCGCATTCAAAGCCTGCGGCCACCTCGCGGGCGTCGTCCTTAAAGCGCTTCAGGCTGGCCAGCTCGCCCTCGTAGACGACGATGCTGTCCCGGATCAGGCGGACCTTTTCGTTGCGCTGCATCTTGCCGTCCTTCACATAGCAGCCGGCAATGGTGCCAACGCCGCTGACCTTGAAGGTCTCGCGGATCTCCGCATGGCCCAGAACGACCTCCTTGAAGGTGGGGGCCAGCATGCCGCGCATGGCCTGCTCGATCTCCTCCAGGCAGTCGTAAATGACCCGATACAGCCGCACATCCACCTTGGCCCGCTCGGCCTCCTCGGCAACGCCGGCCTCCGGCCGCACGTTGAAGCCCACGATGATGGCGTTGGACGCCTCGGCCAGCATCACGTCGCTGTTGTTGATGCCGCCCACGCCGTTGTGGATCACCCGGACGCGGACCTCGTCGTTGGAGAGCTTCTCCAGCGAAGCCTTGACGGCCTCGGCAGAGCCCTTCACGTCGGCCTTGACGATGATGTTCAGGTCCTTCACGCTGCCCTGCTCGATGGAGGAGAAGAGATTCTCCAGCGTGACCTTCTGAACGGCGGCCGCCTGCTTTTCCTTTTCCTCGAATTTCCGCTTTTCCGCCAGCGTGCGGGCCATGCGCTCGTCCTCCACGGCGTAAAACACGTCGCCTGCGCCGGGCACCTCGCCCAGGCCCACGATCTCCACGGGAACGGAGGGGCCGGCCTCTTCCAGCCTGCGGCCCTTTTCGTCGTTCATGGCGCGGACGCGGCCCACGGCCGTCCCTGCGATGACGATGTCGCCGGAGCGCAGCGTGCCGTTCTGGATGAGCACGGTGGCCACGGGGCCGCGGCCCCGGTCCAGCTTGGCCTCGATGACGGTGCCCTTGGCCAGACGGTCGGGGTTGGCCTTCAGCTCCAGCATATCCGCCGTCAGCAATACCATCTCCAGCAGATTGTCGATGCCCTCGTGCTTCAAGGCGGAGATGGGGCAGACGATGGTCTCGCCGCCCCATTCCTCGGGCACCAGACCGTATTCCGTCAGCTGCTGCAGGACCCGGTCGGGGTCGGCGTTGTGCTTGTCGATCTTATTGACCGCCACGATCAGCGGAACGCCCGCCGCCTTGGCGTGGTTGATGGCCTCCACGGTCTGGGGCATGATGCCGTCGTCCGCCGCCACCACCAGGATGGCGATGTCCGTCACCTGCGCGCCCCGGGCGCGCATGGAGGTGAAGGCCGCGTGGCCGGGGGTATCCAGAAAGGTGATGTCTCTGCCGTTGAGCTTGACCCGGTAAGCGCCGATGTGCTGGGTG
>DHMK01000013.1:4182-8614 GCA_002405755.1 Clostridiales bacterium UBA4644 | reverse complement strand
GATGCCGCCGGCCTCGCCCGCGGTGACGCGGGTATTGCGGATGGCGTCCAGCAGAGAGGTCTTGCCGTGGTCCACGTGGCCCATGACCACCACCACCGGGGCCCGGGGCTTCAGATCCTGATCCTGATCCTCGTGCTCGTCAAACAGACGCTCCTCGATGGTCACCACGACCTCCTTCTCCGGCACGGCGCCCAGCTCCATGGCCACCAGAGAGGCGGTATCGTAATCGATATTCTGAGAAACATTGGCCAGAACGCCCAGCTTCATCAGCTGCTTGATGACCTCCGCGGCGGTCTTCTTCAGCCGCAGGGCCAGCTCGCCCACGGAGATCTCCTCCGGGATCTGCACCTTCAGCGGGACCTTTTTGATCTGGGCCTGCTGCTCCAGACGGCGCAGCTTCTCCTGCTCCTCCTGGCGGCGCTTGCTGCCGAACTGGGGCCGGCGCTGATCCTTCTTGACCAGCTTCTGCTTGCTCTGGCTCTGGTTGAAGCGGCCCGCCTGCTGGGGCACCAGCGTATCCAGCCGCTCGTCATACTTGGCGATGTTGACGCTGTTGCCCCGGGTGTCCACATAGTGGCGCTTGCCGGCGGCAGCCTGCTCCTGGGCGGGGGTCTGGGCGGGCTTTTCCTCCGTCCGGGCCGGCGGCGTATACTGCAGCGTCTGTCCCTGGGGCCGGGCCTTGGCGGGCTGCTTCGGCTTTTCCGGCTGACGGGGCTTTGCGCTCTGCTCGGCCTTGGGCTGGCTCCGGCGGATCAGATCCTCCTTGGCCTTTTCCTCGGCGCGGATGCGGGCCGCAGCCTCCTCCTGCTGCTTGCGGATGCGATCCTCCGCAGCCTGCTTGCGCTGCTCTGCCGCCTGAACGGCGGTGGCGCGGATGGCCTCCAGCGAGCCCACCTGGCGCTTCTGGGTGAGATAATCCATCACCATGCTCACATCCTGCGTGCTGATGCTCTGGGAGGGCTTATAGGTCTTGCCCATGGCGGCGAGCGCCGTGCAGATATCCTTGCTCTGCAGGGCAAAGTCCTTTGCCAGCTCCGTGATCTTGATCTTGTTGTTTATCATAGCTCAGTTCCCCCTTTTCCGGTCCTGCGCGGTGTTTGTTCCCTTGCTCCGGCGGCTGGCCCTCCCGCTTTCGGGGCCGCCGCGGCTCTTCGCCGGCGTCCGCCCGGCGGTCTGCTCCCGGGCCTGCCTGCGTTTTGCGGCGATGCGCCCTGCGGCGCCGGGCTTCGCTCCGGGCGGGAGCGAAGATGCCGACTTTTTCTGCGCTTCCTTTTTGGCCTTGCGCTTCTTTTCCCGGGCCAGACGCTCCTCCAGGGCGGGAAGACAGTCCTCCCGGCCCAGCTTCCTGCAGAGCGCCAGGGCAAAGCCCGTATCCAGCAGGGCGAAGGCAGCGCACTGGCCGCAGCCCAGCGCCTTGCCCAAAAGGGCCTTATCCGCCTCCAGCTCCAGCGTCGGCGTTTCCGGCTGATGCTGGGCGGCGGCGTTTTTCATGCCGTCCCGGGTGTTGGCTGCGGCGTCCCGGGCCAGGCAGAGCAGCCTTGCCTTGCCCATGCGGGCGGCGTCGAAGGCGTCCTCCGCCCCCAGCGCCAGCGCGCCCGCCCGGCGCATCAGGCCCAAAAAGCCCAAAAGCTCCTCTGTCATTGCTTCTCCTCCCTGCACTGCTGCCGCAGCGTCTCATAGATCTCCGGCGTGATCTCCGTTTCCAGCGCCCGGCTCAGGGCGCGGCTCCTCACGGCCTTTTCCAGACAGGCCTCCGTGGGGCAGAGATATGCGCCGCGCCCGGGGACCTTGCCCCGGCTGTCGTAGACCACGGCGCCCTCCGGCGTCCGCACCACCCGGGCCAAAAGCGGCTTTTCCCGGTGCTCCCGGCAGGCCACGCACTGACGGATGGGTATTTTTTTCGGCATGGAGACACCTCCTGAAATCGGTGACGGACGCAGGCGCTTATTCCGCCTGTGCCGCGGCGCTGGCGGGACGGATGTCGATGCGGAAGCCGGTGAGCTTCGCCGCCAGACGGGCGTTCTGCCCCTCCTTGCCGATGGCAAGGGAAAGCTGGTCGTCGGGCACCACCACGCTGCAGGACTTTCCGTCCTCCTGCATCTGAACGGACAGCACGTCGGCGGGAGAAAGCGCCTCCGCCACGAACTGCACCGGATCCTCGCTGTATTTGATAATGTCGATCTTCTCGCCCTTCAGCTCGCTGACGATGGCGGCCACGCGGCCGCCCTTGGGGCCGACGCAGGCGCCGATGGGATCCACGTTTTCGTCGGTGGAGCTGACGGCGATCTTGGTGCGGCTGCCCGCCTCCCGGGCTATGGACCGGATGGTGACGACGCCCTCGGCGATCTCCGGCACCTCCAGCTCAAACAGCCGCTTCACCAGACCGGGATGGGTCCGGGAAAGGATGATCTGAGGGCCCTTGCCGCCCCGGCGGACCTCCACCACATAGACCCGCACATGGTCGCCCTCCTTCAGGGTCTCTCCGGCGATCTGCTCCTGGGCGGAGAGGGTGGCCTCGGTGTGCTGGCGCTGGCCGCCCAGCTCCAGAATGGCGCTGCCGTAGCGGGGGTCGATCCGGGTCACAACGCCGGTGAGGATCTCATGCTCCTTGGAGGCGTATTCGTCGGCGATCAGACCCCGCTCCGCCTCCCGGATGCCCTGGATGATCACCTGCTTTGCCGTGGAGGTGGCGATGCGGCCAAAGTCCCGGGGCTTCACGTCCAGGCGGATCTCGTCGCCCAGCTGGGGGTCGGGAGAATATTTGCGGGCCTCCTCCACCGTCATCTCGGCGGCAGGGTTCAAGACCTCCTCCACCACCGTCTTGACGGCGTGCATCCGGATCTCGCCGGTCTCCCCGTCGATGTTGACGAACACGTTGTCCAGGGCCGCGCCCTGGGGGTCGCGCTTGTAAAGGGCCTTATAGGCCGCCACCAGCGCCTGGCCGATCCTGTCCAGCATATAGTCCTTGCGGATGCCCTTTTCCTTCTCCAGGTCCTCCAGGGCCTTGATCATTTCGCTTGCCATGGTTCCTTCCTCTCTTTCCGCCGCAGCTGCGGCGAAGCTATTTCAATTTATTTTTTATTATTATCCTATGCTCAAAAGGTGAAAGAAAGCCGCGCCTGGGCCACGGCGGCCCGGGGCACGGCGGTCTCCCCCGCCTCCGTCTGCAGCAGCAGCTCCTGCTCGTTGAAGGCGCGCAGCGTTCCCGTCAGCTCCCGCGCGCCGTTCAGCGGACGGTAAAACCGGAGAACGATCTCCTTGCCCATGGCCCAGCGCAGATGCTCCTCCCGGTTCAGCGGCCGCTCCAGTCCGGCGGAGGACACCGTCAGCAGATAGGGCGGCAGACTGTCAAACTCCGGCGCGTCCAGAAGGGGATCCAACGCCCGGGAGATGCGCTCACAGTCGCCGATGTCCACCGCCGGCTCCTTATCGATATAGACCGTCAGCACGTGCTGCCGGCCCTCCTTTTCAAATGTCACGTCCCAAAGGGCGACGCCGTTTTCCCCGCAAAGGGGCAAGACCAGCTGCGTCACCCGGCGCACGGCTTCCTTCTGTGTCATGCTTCCGTCCTTCCCAAGCGCAAAATTTCAATAAAGAAGAGTGGACCGAAGCCCACTCTTTCTTTCCACCATCCTACTTATGGTGCGATTATATCATACTGTTTTGCACTTTGCAAGGGCATTTTCGGAAAAAAACGGAAAAAATGCCCCGAATTTCGCACAAAATCAAGGGAAATGCCGGTCAAAGGCCTCAGGCCAGATAGTCCCCCAGCTCGTCCAGCGAAAGCTCAAAGGTGCTCTCCCCGCCGGCCTCGTCCGTGCCGGTGATCACCAGCAGATCGCAGTCGTCGTAGATCTCATAGCCCTGAAAGGCGCAGCCGCTGCCCTCCAGAAAGCGCCGGGAAATGTCGATGAGCTGCTTCGCCGTATATTCCTCGCCCCGATAGCGCAAAGCGATCCATGCCATAGCTCGTATCCTCCGTTATTCTGGTGTTGTGCCGGCTCAGACCGGCCGGTCCGTCAGCCGCTCATATTCCGCGGCGGCCCGGTCATATTCCCGGTCGTCGTCGATGGAGCGGATGTCGTAGGTCTCTCCGTGGGTCTCATAGCGGAAGATCTCCGCCGCGCCGCCCCGATCCGGCGGGATCAGCGCCACATAGTCCCTCCCCCCGCAGGAAAAAACGCCCACCGCCTCGCACAAAAGCACCGAGCCGTCCTCCAGCGTCAGGGGGATCATCTGTTTTTCGTCCATTCCAAAAGCCGCTCCTTCCCCGCCGCACCTGCGGCGTCTTGCTTTATCATAGCACAGCGTCCCCCGTCTGGCAAGCCCCCTCCCCCGCAGGGCTTGACGGAGGGAGAGATACGCCGGGCTTATTGCGAAGTGGGGATACTCAGAGGGAGCCGGTTGCAAATTCTCTCCCTCAGTCGCCTGC
>DHMK01000013.1:0-4065 GCA_002405755.1 Clostridiales bacterium UBA4644 | reverse complement strand
GAGGGAGCCAAGGGGCTGGGATGCCCCTCCGGGGCGCTCTCGCGGAAGGTTGTCCGCGCACGGCGGACTGGCGGCGGACAAATTGCAAATATCCGTTGACAATCCCGGCTTTTTCGCATAAACTGTCTTTATAAGAGATACATATCGCCAAAAACGCCGAATATTTGTATGCAGGAGGAAAACAACCATGGAGCGCATGATGGACGCCATCGTCAAGCCCGCCGCCGGGCCCGGTCTGGAGCTGCGGCGAGTCCCCGTCCCCGTTCCCGGCCCCGGCGAGGTGCTGATCCGGATCCACAAGACCGCCATCTGCGGCACGGACGTACACATCTACAACTGGGACCCCTGGGCCCGGGAGCACATCACCCACCCGCCCATGACCATCGGCCATGAATATGTAGGCGAGATCGCGGCGCTGGGCGCCGGCGTTTCCGGCCTGCAGGTGGGCCAGCGGGTCTCCGGCGAGGGGCATATCACCTGCCACCACTGCCGCAACTGCCACACGGGCAACATCCAGTGGTGCCGCAACACCACCAGCGTGGGCGTAGACCGGGACGGCGCCTTCGCGGAATATGTCTGCATCCCCGAGACCAATGTGATCCTCATCGACGAGCGTCTGCCGGAGGATGTGGTGGCCTTCTTCGACGCCTTCGGCAACGCCACCCACACGGCCCTCATGTGGGATCTGGTGGGCGAGGATGTTCTGATCACCGGCGCAGGCCCCATCGGCATCATCGCCGCAGGCATCTGCAAATACGCCGGCGCGCGGCGGGTCATCATCACCGACCGCAACGACTACCGTCTGGCGCTGGCCGAAAAAATGGGCGTGGACGCCGCCGTCAACACCGGCCGGGAGGATCTGACCCAGGTCATGCAGCAGCAGGGCCTGACGGAGGGCTTCGACGTGGGGCTGGAGATGTCCGGCAGCGGCGAGGCGCTGAAGCAGCTGCTCTCCGTTATGCGCAACGGCGGCAAGGTCTCCCTGCTGGGCATCAGCAACACCCCCGTCTCGCTGGATATGAACCTGATCATCGGCAAGGGCCTCACCCTGCAGGGCATCTACGGCCGCAAGATGGACAACTGGCACCAGATGAGCTATATGGTCCAGGGCGGTCTGGATCTGACTCCCGTCATCACCCATCGCTTCCATTACACCGAGTTTGAACAGGGCTTTGCCGCCATGAACAGCGGCCGCAGCGGCAAGGTCATTCTGGACTGGACGAAATAAACAACAGAAGGAGGAGCTTTTTATGAAATCTGCCCTGCAGGCCTTTGAGACCGAGCTGGAGGCCATCCGCGCCGCCGGCACCTGGCGGGAGGAGCGGATCATCACCACCCCCCAGCGCTCCCGCATCGACACCACCGAAAAGCGCGGCGTGGTCAATCTCTGCGCCAACAATTATCTGGGCCTTTCCGACGATCCCCGCCTGATCCAGGCGGCAAAGGAGAGCTACGACCGCTGGGGCTTCGGCCTGTCCTCCGTCCGCTTTATCTGCGGCACCCAGCAGCTCCACAAGGAGCTGGAGCGGCGCATCGCCGCCTTCGCCGGCACAGACGACGCCATCCTCTATTCCTCCTGCTTCGACGCCAACGGCGGCCTGTTTGAGACGCTGCTGGGTCCGGAGGACGCCGTGATCTCCGATGAGCTGAACCACGCCTCCATCATCGACGGCGTGCGCCTCTGCAAGGCAAAGCGCTACCGCTATAAAAACAACGACATGGCCGACCTGCGGGCCCAGCTGGCCGCCGCCCGGGCGGAGGGCTGCAAAAAGCTTCTCATCGCCACCGACGGCGTCTTTTCCATGGACGGCTACATCGCCGACCTGCAGTCCATCTGCGATCTGGCCGACGAGTTCGACGCCCTGACCATGGTAGACGACAGCCACGCCGTTGGCTTCATGGGCGCGCACGGCCGGGGCGCCTGCGAATACCGGGGCGTTTTGGGCCGGGTCGATATCATCACCGGCACCTTCGGCAAGGCCATGGGCGGCGCCTCCGGCGGCTACACCGCGGCCCGCCGGCCCATCGTGGAGCTGCTGCGGCAGCGCTCCCGCCCCTATCTGTTTTCCAACACCCTGGCCCCCGCCATCTGCGCCGCCACCATCCGCACCATCGACCTTCTGGAGGAGTCCACCGCCCTGCGGGACAGGGTCCACGAAAACGCCCGCTACTTCCGGGCGGAGATGGAAAAGCTGGGCTTCGACCTGCTGCCCGGGGAGCATCCCATCGTCCCCGTCATGCTCTACGACCCCCGCGTCGCCAACGAGTTTGCCCGGCGGATGCTGGAAAAGGGCGTTTATGTGGTGGGCTTCTGCTATCCCGTGGTGCCCCGGGGCAAGGACCGGATCCGCACGCAGATCTCCGCCGGCCACACCAGGGAGGATCTGGACTTCGCCGTCCGCTGCTTTGCCCAGGTGCGCCGGGAGATGGGCCTGGAAAAATAACGCCTTTTTCAAGGGAGGGGGCAAACGCGCCCCTCCTTTTTGAATTTCCGGAGTTTTTTTGAAAATTTCAGAATATTTTTGATCCAGCCGCCTTTTTTCGCGCTTTTTCGCCCTTTCCCGGTGGTAAAATGAGCTTGCGATCCAAGGAAAGGAGGAAGCGACCCATGCTTTTCTGGCGGCAGACCAAAGAGGAAGCGCAGGTCCCACGGGAGTTCCGGCGGATCTCGCTCCGGCAGATCCGCAAAAATCCCAACCAGCCCCGCAAGCTTTTCGACGCACAGGCGCTGCAGGAGCTGGCGGACAGCATCGGAAAATACGGCGTGATCACGCCGCTGACCGTGCGGCAGACGGAGGACGGCTATGAGCTTGTGGCCGGCGAGCGGCGGCTGCGCGCTGCGTCCATGGCCGGGCTGAGCACCGTCCCCTGCTACATCGTTCAGGCCGACGACCGGGAAAGCAGCCTGATGGCCCTGCTGGAAAATCTCCAGCGGAAGGATCTGGACTGCTTCGAGGAAGCGGCGTCTCTGCGGCGGCTCTGTCAGGAATATCACATGACGCAAAAGGAAGCCGCCGAGCGGGTGGGCAAGACGCAGAGCGCCATTGCCAACAAGCTGCGCCTGCTGCGGCTGGGGCCGGAGGTGACCGATCTGGTGCGCCGTTATGGGCTGTCGGAGCGCCACGCCCGCACCCTGCTCCAGCTGGAGGAGCCCCGTCAGGCCGCCGCCGCCGCGCAAATGGGCCAGAAGCAAATGACCGTGGCCCAGGCGGAAAAGTATGTGGAGCGGCTTCTCCAGGACAAGCCCCGCCCCCGGCGGCAGGTGATCCTGAAGGATGTGCGCCTGTTCTGCAACACGCTGGAGCGCCATGTGCAGACCCTGCGGCAATCGGGTCTTGCGGCAGAATGCTTCCGACGGCAGGACGGCGACGACCTGCTCTTTACCGTTCGGATCCCGGGAGGGGGGGCGGTCCGGCCAAGCTGACAGGCCTGGCGCTTTTCCCCCGCGCCTGCCCTGACAAACAGGCATGTGGGGTCATACCTTGCAGCGTTCCTTGCTTTCATTTTTTATCACGTTTTCCATCATGACCCTTGCTGCGCATTTTTGGCTGACCCCGCGGTGCTTCCGCCGCGGGGCGATTTTTTTGCGCCCCGTCCTCCGTCCCCCGCAGGTCTTGCCTCCCTCTGACGAGCGCTGCCCGCGGGCATAGCCCAGCCCCTTGGCTCCCTCTGAGGGAACCCCGTCCCCCGGAGGGCTTGGCTCCCCTGTGTAAGGGGAGCTGGCAAACCCGAAGGGTTTGACTGAGGGGTTGTAAGTGCCGTATAGGAACGGGCTGACGGTTACGATCGACCGAGACGATCGAAAACTTCCGCGCCTGCGGGCGCAACGGCCCGGGGCCCCCGCCGCGCCTGCGCGGTGGGGCATTCGTCCACTTTCCACCGGCGGAAAGTGGACAGAAAGGCCGCCGGGGGGCCTTTATACCAAGGGCGAAATGCCCCCCGGAACCCCCCGTTCGCCTACTCAGAGGAAGTATTCTCTTGCACCCCAGCCCCGCGTCTGCCGCGGGGCTGGGCTTTGCCCTTCGGGGGACGGGGGACGAAAAGGCACATCCCAGCCCCTTGGCT
>DHMK01000055.1 GCA_002405755.1 Clostridiales bacterium UBA4644 | reverse complement strand
CCGTATTTCTTGCGCTCCTTCATGCGGGAATCGCGGGTCATGAAGCCGGCAGCCTTGAGGGCAGGACGGTATTCGGCGTCTGCCTGGACCAGCGCACGGGCGATACCATGACGGATAGCGCCGGCCTGGCCGGTGAAGCCGCCGCCCTGGACCTTGACCTCCACATCGAACTTGCCGGCCACGCCGACGGTCTCGATGGGCTGACGAACGATATACTTCAGCGTCTCCATGCCGAAGTAATTGTCCAGCGTGCGGTTATTGACGGTGATGACGCCGGTTCCGCCGGGGATCAGACGGACGCGGGCGATGGAGCTCTTTCTTCTGCCGGTGCCGTAGAAATAGGCCTTTTTCGGTGTATACATGATTCGTTACCTCCCCTTATTCTGCCCAGAGCTCGGGCTTCTGCGCGGCGTTGTTGTGCTGCTCGCCTTCATAGATCTTGCAGCGCAGCAGAGACCAGCGGCCGATGCTGTTCTTGGGCAGCATCCCGCGGATCGCCAGCTTCATGGCCATGCAGGGCTTCTTTTCCATCAGGGTCTTGTACTGGGTCTCCTTCAGGCCGCCCACATAGCCGGAATGGGTCCGGTAATATTTCTGGGTCAGCTTCTTGCCGGTGAGAACGGCCTTGTCTGCGTTGATGATGATGACATAATCGCCGCAGTCCACATGAGGAGTGTACTCGGGCTTATGCTTGCCCTTCAGCAGCGCGGCAGCCACGGCGGCAGTGCGGCCCAGGGGCTTGCCGGCGGCGTCCAGGATGTACCATTTGCGCTCAATGGTCTCATTTTTTGCCATATAGGTGGACATAATGATCTTTCCTCCGATTCTATTTTCAACTAAAATAGTTTTCACGATTCAGCCTTATTGTTATACCACAGGCGGGCGGGGCTTGTCAACAGGTTTTTTGAGAAAAATCGATTTACAAAACAAGCGCTTTGATTTTCTCCCATTTCCTCCGTTTTTCTTTCGTTTTCTGGATCTCCATTTCACTTTTTCCTCTTGCGTTTTTGTGGGCTTTCCACTAAAATAAGCCCCGGGAGTTGATAATCATGCAAAAGCTGCTTTCCCAGGTGCGCCGCTGTATCCGGGATTATCAGATGATCTCGCCCGGCGACCGGATCGCCGTGGGCGTTTCCGGCGGGAAGGATTCGCTGGCGCTGCTGGTCCTGCTTGCGGCCCTGCGGCAGCAGGGGCCCGCGCCCTTTGCGCTGGAGGCCGTGACGCTGGACCCGGGCGATCCTGAGATGGATTTTTCTCCGGTGGCGGCGCTCTGCCGCAGGCTGGCCGTCCCTTACCATCTTGTCCCAACGCAGATCCGGGAGATCGTTTTCGACGCCCGGAAGGAGTCGAACCCCTGCGCCCTGTGCGCCAAGCTGCGGCGGGGCATCCTCAACAGTCAGGCGCTGGCGTTGGGCTGCAATAAGGTGGCCCTGGGGCACCATTATGACGATGCCCTGGAGACCTTTGCCCTCTCGCTGGTCTATGAGGGACGCCTGAGCTGCTTCCTCCCCGTGACCCATCTGGACCGGACGGGGCTCACCGCCATCCGCCCGCTGCTTTATCTTCATGAGAAGACCATCCGCAATTTTGCCCTGCGGCAGGCGCTGCCGGTGGTTTGCAATCGCTGCCCGGCAGACAAGGCCACCCGGCGGCAGGAGATGAAGGAGCTGCTCTACGAGCTGGAGGGGCGCTACCCGGGCCTGAAGGAGCATATCTTCGGCGGACTGCAGCGCTCTCCCCTGCCCGGCTGGCAGCCCAGGCAGCAGGACTGACCGCCCGATGACCGCAAAAAGGCACACCAGACCGGCGTGCCTTTTCTTTGCTCGTTTGTTTCGTTTTGCTTTTCAGCGGAGCACCTGCAGGCAGGTGACCTTTTCCCGCTTCATCCGCTGGAGCAGGTAGGTATAGCGCTGCTGCAGGGCGTTCATTTCATAGACGCAGGCGGAGATCAGCTCCGGATCAGTCACCTGCTGAAAGGCGGCGCGGACCTGCCGCAGCTGCAGCAGGGTATCGTAATACTCCGCCAACAGCGACTGTCGCTCTGTCTCCTGGGCCTGCCGGGCGGCGCGCCCGGGCCGTTTCTGCTGCAAGGTCTGCATAAGGGGGCTCCTCTCTGTTCCGGATGCTTTTCCGGCTTCTTACTCAGATATTACCCGGGAATTCCAGAACTTATTCCAAAAGAGCGCGCTTTTCCCCCGGCGGCGGCTATTTTTTTGCTTCCGGTGTCTTTTCCAGTGCCTCCAGCTGCTTACGCATCGCAGCCTGCTGGGTCAGGACCCGGTTGAGCTTATTGTGCAGATCCTCGATGAGGATCTCGGTCTTGAGATTGACCTTATAGTCGTTTTCCGCCCGGCGGCGATCCTTTTCCTCCTGCCGGTTCTGGCTCATCATGATCAGCGGCGCCTGAATAGCCGCCACGCAGGACAGCACCAGATTCAGCAAAATGAAAGGATAGGGATCGAAAGCGCCGGCGGCCATGGCGATATTCAGCACCATCCAGCCCAGCAAAACGCCTACAAAGGAAAAGATGAAGCCCCAGCTCCCGGCGAACCGGGCGATGCCGTCGGCCGCCCGCTGACCGAAGGAGGCCGCCTTGCCCGCTTCCTTCTCCGGGTTTACGGAGACCTTGCTGCCCGCCAGCAGCGTCAGGATCTCCTCATCGGTCATGTCCCGCTCCACATCCTGCAGGATCTCCCGCACCAGGCGGCTGTTTTTACTCTGTTTTTCCATGGTTCAGACCTCCTTATGGCTTTCTCACAGCAGCGAGAGCTGCTTGTTTGGCGAATCCTCTTCCTTCAGCAGGGCCCCTGCGGCGGGCAGGGTGCGGGTCCGGTAGCGGGCGGGGTTTTCAATGCCGGATTCCTCCGCCAAAACGGCCCGGAGCACCTGCTGGTTCTTCTTCAGCGTCATCACCGCCACGCCCTGGGTGGCGCGGGTGGTCTTGGCCTGCAGCAGCGCAGTGTTGACGATCAGCGCCCGGGACTGGGTATAAAGCGCCAGCTCCACATCGGGCAGGGCGTGGAAGGCGGCCACCAGGGGCGACTTGTCGCAGTAGGCCCCCGTGAGCTTGCGGCGGTTGGACTTGGTGGCAAAGGCAGAAAGCTCCACCTTGGCCAGCTTGCCATTTTCAAAGACGCAGATCAGATTGCCGGAATAATCCCCCGGCAGAAGGGCGAAGACCGGAGCCTCCCCCTCGTCCATACCCAGCTTCTGAGGCAGATAATCGCCCAGGGCGCTGGCCCGTGTGTCTTCAAACTCATACAGGCGGACCTTATAGGCCTGGGCCCGGTTAGTCAGCAGGATCAGCTCCGCCTTGTTGGAGGTCTCCATGCTCTGGCGCAGGCCGTCGCCCTCCTTATATTTCTGCTCGCTGCTGACCCGCAGCGACTGGGGCACGATCTTTTTGAAATAGCCCTCCCGGGAAAGGAAGACGGTGACGGGATAATCCTCGATCTGCTGGCTCTCGTCATACTGCTCCACCTGGTCCGCATAGATGATGCCCGTATGCCGCTTTGTGGGATATTTGCGGATGACCTGCTCCAGCTCGGAAATCAGCAGCCTCTGCAGCTTGCGGCGGCTCTCCAGAAGCTCCTCCAGCCGGTCGATCTCCTGTTCCAGCGCGTCGGTCTCCTGCAGGCGCTTGAGGATGTGCTCCTTATTGATGTTGCGCAGCTTGATCTCCGCGATGAAATCCGCCTGCTGCTCATCGATGCCGAAGCCGATCATCAGGTTGGGAATGACCTCCGCGTCCTCCTCCGTATCCCGAATGATGGCGATGGCCTTGTCGATGTCCAGCAGGATCCTTTTCAGGCCCCGCAGCAGGTGCAGCCGAGCCTTTTTCTTCTGCAGGTCGTAATAGACCTTCCGGCGGATGCATTCCGTACGCCAGGCGGTCCATTCGTCCAGGATCTCGCCCACGCCCATCACCCGGGGCATACCGCCGATGAGGATGTTGAAATTGCAGGAGAAGCCGTCCTGCAGGGGGGTGAGCTTCAGCAGCTTGGCCATGAGCTTGTCCGGGTCGGCCCCCCGCTTCAGGTCGATGGTGAGCTTCAGGCCGTTTTTGTCGGTCTCGTCCCGCAGATCGGAGATCTCCCGGACCCTGCCGCTCTTGATCAAGTCGGCGATCTTGTCGATGATGGCCTCCACCGTGGTGGTGTAGGGGATCTCCGTCACCTCGATCAGGTTGCCCGTCTTGAAATATTCCCATTTGCACCGCACCTGAAAGGAGCCGCGGCCGGTACGGTAGATCTCCTCCAGCTGGGCCCGGTCATAGATCAGCTGGCCCCCCGTGGGAAAATCCGGTGCCAGCAGCGTGCTCAGCAGGTCGTGCTCCGGATTTTTGATGCGCTCGATGGCCGTGCGGCAGACCTCGTTCAGGTCGAAGCCGCAGGTCTGGCAGGCCATGCCCACGGCGATGCCCAGATTGGGGTTCACCAGAATATTTGGGAAGGTGGTGGGCAGCAGGACGGGCTCCTGCATGGTGCCGTCGTAATTGTCCACGAAGTCCACCGCATCGTTGTCCATGTCGGAAAACAGCTCGGCGCAGAACCTGTCCAGCCTGACCTCCGTATATCGGGGGGCGGCGCAGGCCATATCCCGGGAATAGACCTTGCCGAAGTTGCCCTTGGAATCCACAAAGGGCATCAGCAGCGAGCCGTTGCCCCGGCTGAGACGCACCAGCGTATCGTAGATGGCGGCGTCGCCGTGGGGGTTGAGCTTCATGGTCTGGCCCACCACATTGGCCGATTTGGTCCGGGGCCCGGTGAGCAGGCCCATCTTATACATGGTATAGAGCAGCTTCCGGTGGGAGGGCTTGAAGCCATCGATCTCCGGCAGGGCGCGGGAGACGATGACGCTCATGGCGTAGGGCATATAATTGCTCTCCAGCGTTACCGGGATCTCCTGCTCCATATAGTGCTTTTCCTTCATCAAAACCGGCCCTCCTTTCAGGAAATATCCGCCAGATCCAGATATTTCGCGCCGTTTTCCGCGATATAATCCTTCCGGCCCGCAAGATTGTCGCCCAGCAGGATGTCAAACATCCGGGCGGTCTCCTCCGCCTGCCCTGGCAGGACCTTGATGAGCCGCCGGGTCTCCGGGTTCATGGTGGTCTCCCACATCATCTCCGGCTCGTTTTCGCCAAGGCCCTTGGAGCGCATGATGGTGGGCTTTTTGCCCGCCAGCTTCTGGATCAGCGCGTCCTTTTCCTTGTCGTTATAGGCAAAATAGGGCGCCTCCCTGCCCTTGCAGGTGATCTCGTAAAGGGGCGACTCCGCAATATAGACATAGCCCAGGTCGATGAGCGTTGGCGTCAGGCGATAAAGCATGGCCAGGATCAGCGTGCGGATCTGATAGCCGTCCTCATCGGCATCGGTGCAGATGATGATCTTGTTCCAGCGCAGGGCGGAAAGATCGAAGGAATTGATGTCCTTGACCTTGCTCTTGACCTCTACGCCGCAGCCCAGCACCCGCAGCAGATCGGTGATGATCTCGCTTTTGAAGATCCGGTCATATTCCACCTTCAGGCAGTTGAGGATCTTGCCGCGAACGGGCATGATGGCCTGATATTCCGCGTCTCTCCCCTGCTTGACGGAGCCAAGGGCAGAATCGCCCTCCACGATATAAAGCTCCCGCCGGGCGGGGTCCTTGGTGCGGCAGTCCACAAACTTCTGGACCCGGTTGGTGATGTCCAGCGTGCCGGAAAGCTTTTTCTTCAGGCTCAGGCGGGTGCGCTCCGATTGCTCTCTGGCCCGCTTGTTCACCAGCACCTGATCGGCGATCCGGTCGGCCTCCTGCCGGTTTTCCGTAAAATAGACCTCCAGCGAGGAGCGGAGAAACTCCGTCATCATCTCCTGGATGAATTTGTTGGTGATGGCCTTTTTCGTCTGGTTCTCGTAGGAGGTATAGGTAGAAAAGCCGTTGGTCACCAGGATCAGGCTGTCGGAAATGTCGTTCCAGCCCACCTTGCTCTCGTTTTTCTGATATTTATTGGTTTTTTTCAGATAGGCGTCCAGCGCGGAGACAAAGGCGGAGCGGGCCGCCTTGTCCGGTGCGCCGCCGTGCTCCAGAAAGGAGGAATTGTGATAATACTCGATCAGCGGCGCGGCGTTGGAAAAGCAGAAGGCCGCCTCCACCTTCACCCGGTATTCGGGCTTGTCCGGCCGGTCGCGGCCGGTGCGCTCGGTCTTGAAATACCGGGGCGCGGTGAGGGCCGTCTCCCCTGCCAGCTCCGCCACATAGTCCCGGATGCCGTTTTCATAGAGGAACTCATAGGTCTCGAACCGGTCCGGCCCGGTCTCGTCCTTCAGGATGAAGCGCAGGCCCGCATTGACCACCGCCTGCCGCTTCAGCGTTTCCTGATAAAAGGCCAGAGGAATGTCGATGTCGGTAAACACCTGGATGTCCGGCTTGAAATGCTGGACGGTGCCGGTCTTTTTGCCCGCATAGGGCGTTTTGATGATGCCGTTGGGGGCGTCGGTGCGGTTTTCGCCCCGTTCAAAATGCAGGCGGTATTCATAGCCGTCCCGCCGGGAGATCACATCGAAAAATTCTGAGGAATACTGGGTGGCGCAGGCGCCCAGACCGTTGAGGCCCAGAGAGTATTCATAGTTTTCTCCGCTGTCGTTGCTGTATTTGCCGCCGGCATAAAGCTCGCAGTAGATCAGCTCCCAGTTGTAGCGCTGCTCCTTTTCGTTATAGTCCAGCGGCATGCCCCGGCCAAAGTCCTCCACCCGGATGGAATGATCCAGATAGCGGGTCACGTGGATCTCCCGGCCATAGCCCTCCCGGGCTTCATCGATGGAATTGGACAGTATCTCAAAAAAAGCGTGCTCGCAGCCCTCCAGCCCATCGGAGCCGAAGATGACGCCCGGGCGCTTGCGGACCCGGTCCGCGCCCTTCAGGGCGGAGATGCTTTCATTGTCGTAGCGGTGCGCAGACTTCGCCATAAAGACCCTCCTGCAGTTTTCATGATTCGAACTTATATAGTTTATCCGAAAAATCCGCCGCTGTCAAATCCCCCGGCGGCAGGACAGATTTTCATTGAAAAGCCGGCAGGATCGTGGCATAATGGGATCAAAGCGTCCCGGGCGCTTCCGTGACGGTGATCACCAGCCGGCGCTCCTCCCACCGGAGCCTTGCCTGCCAGCTGCCGCCGGTGTCGGGCAGCACCAGCCGCCAGAAAAGCGTGTTCTCCTGCCGGAGAACGGAGCTGTGCCTCAGCCAGCCGTCCTGCACCGGGACCGTCTCCCCTTCGCAGGGCTGCAGAGTCACCCGCAGCACATCGCCGCTGCAGCGGACCTCGGCAGCGCAGGGGCCGGACAGCGCAAAGCTCAGCTGATATCCCTGCTCCGTCTCCTGTCCTGCGGCGGAAATGACCCTTGTCCCCTGCTCCGGCCGCACCGCCGTCAGCGTAAAGGCGGAGAGCTCCACGGAGACTACCCCGTTCCGCTGGGTGCAGAACAGCACCGGATGGGTGACGCTCTCGCTGTTGTAAGCCGTCTCCGCCGTGATGCTGCCGGTATAGCGGCCCTGTCCGTCGCTGCGCAATCTGGCCCAGCCGCTGCCCCAGAAGGCCGTCACCCGGCTTCCGGCCGGAGCATCGTAGCAAAGCGCCGCGCGCTGGCCGGAAAGGACGGCGCAGTCGCCGTATTCCCCCGCATAGACCGCCTGCTTCTCCGCCGCAGGGACGATGCCGGTCTCCTGGGAAAAGGTCTCCCGGATGCCCTCCTCCGCCGGCTGGCCCAGCAGCGAGCCGTAGCGGAACAGCACCGCGCCGCAGGCCACATCGGAGAGCCGGATGCGGCTCAGTTGCCGCAGCAGCTCATCGCTGCCATACCAGAGAGAGCCTTCCTCCGCCTGGGCGGATTTGTAGGCCGCAAGGCCGATATAAAGCTTCACCTGCGTATCCCGGGCAACGCCGCTCCACCAGTCCAGCATGGTCTGGTATTCGCCGGAGGCGGCCCCGATCTCCCAATAGATCTGGGGGATGATATAATCCACCAGCTCCTCCCGGACCCATCGGCGGGAATCGGCATAATGGTCATAATAGGACTGCCCGCCCCTGGTCTCCGCCCCCAGCGGGTCATGGTCGGCCGTGGCCCAGATGCCCGCCGGCGAGACGCCGAACACCGCGCCGGGCCGCACCCGGTGGGTCAGCTCGCCCAGCGCGGCCACCAGCTCCGTCACCGACGCCCGGCGAAAATCGCCCACGCTTTCATACTCCCCGCCGTAACGCCGAAAGGTCTCCTCATCGGCAAAGTCGCTGCCGGGGTAAAAATAATCGTCCAGATGCAGCCCGTCCACCGGATAGCGCTGCAGCAGCTCCTCCGCCACCGACAGCAGCAGCTGCCGCACCTCCGGCCGTCCGGGATCGTAATAAAGGCAGCCGTCGGTGTGAAACACCACCCACTCCGCCTGCTGCCGGGCGGGATGCTCCGGGCAGAGCTGGGCAAAGGCCTGCTCCCGGCTCTCCGCCGCCTTCCGGGTGATCCGATAGGGATTGATCCAGGCGTGGAGCTGCAGGCCTGCCTCCCGGCACAGCTGCAGATAGCAATCCAGCGGATCGAAGCCGCCGTCGGCGGCCTGCCCCTGCGTGCCGGAGAGCCACTGGCTCCAGGGCTCCGTCTCGGAGACATACATTGCGTCGGCACAGGGCCGCACCTGCAGGAAGATGGCGTTCATGCCCCAGTCCTTCGCATTCTGCACCACCGTCTCCGCCTCCGCCTGCAGCGCCGCGGCGGAAAGGCTCGGAGCGGAGGGCCAGTCCAGATCGTAGACCGTGCTCACCCAAACGCCCCGCAGCTCCAGCGAGGCCCCATGGACGGGCAGCAGCGTCAGCGCCCCCAGGGCGCACAGCAAACCAAACAGAGAAACGAACCTGATAAGCTTTTTCATAAAACCTCCATAGAAAGAGAAAGGGGGAGACCCTTATGGGTCTGCACGACGGACACCGGCAACGGCTGCTCCAGCGCTTTTTGCGGGAAGGGCTGGACGGCTTTGACGAGCACAATATTCTGGAGCTGCTGCTGTTTTACGCCATCCCGCGGAAGGATACCAACGAGCTGGCCCACCGGCTGATGGACGATTTCGGCAGCCTGGCCGGCGTTTTGGACGCCTCTGCCCAGGAGCTGCGGCAGGTGGAGGGGATCGGGGAGAACGCGGCGGCCTTTCTTAAGCTGCTGCCGGAGCTGACCCGGGTCTATTACAGCCAGAAGCAGCAGGAGCTCTGCCTGGATTCCACCGAAAAGGCGGGGCGCTTTCTGCTGCCCCGCTTCATCGGGCGGCAGGAGGAGACCGTTCTGCTCACCTGTCTGGACGGAAAGTGCCGGGTGCTCAGCTGCACGGTGCTCCACAAGGGCAGCCTCAATTCCTCCGAGGTGAATGTGCGCAAGCTGCTCTCCTCCGCTCTGAAATACAACGCGGCGGCAGTGATCCTGGCCCACAACCATCCCGGCGGCGTGGCTCTGCCCTCGCCGGAGGATCTTTCCACCACCGCCCGGATCAAGACCGCGCTGGAGGCGGCGGACATCCGTCTGCTGGATCATATCATCGTGGCGGACCACGACTATGTTTCGCTGGCGGACAGCGGCTATTGCTGAAGCTCCGGGCTTTTTTGCCTGTTTTCTCCCGCAGGCGGCATTTTGCCGCCTGTTTTGCTTGCAATAGAACGAATGTTCTGCTATACTGAAGAGGTAGGACATTTCATCAGACAGGAGGCGCTTATGCCGGAATTTCGTTTGAAGAGCAGCTATCAGCCTGCCGGCGGACAGCCGGAGGCCATCGAGCAGCTGGTGCGGGGAGCCAGGCTTGGCTTTCCGGAGCAGACCATGCTGGGCGTCACCGGCGCGGGCAAGACCTTCGTCATGGCCAATGTGATCCAGCAGCTCCAGCGGCCCACGCTGGTGCTCACCCACAACAAGACCCTGGCGGCTCAGCTCTGCTCGGAGTTTCGGGAGTTTTTCCCGGAAAACGCGGTGGAGTTTTTCGTTTCCTATTATGATTATTACCAGCCGGAGGCCTACATCCCCTCCACAGACACTTATATCGAGAAGGATTCCGATGTGAACGCGGAGCTGGACCGGCTGCGCCACAGCGCCACCTCCAGCCTGTTTGAGCGGCGGGACGTGATCATCGTGGCCAGCGTCTCCTGCATCTATTCTCTGGGCAACCCCATCGACTACGCCAACATGGTGATCTCCCTGCGGGTGGGGCAGGAGCGGGACCGGGACAAGCTCTGCGCCAAGCTGGTGGAGCTGCAGTATGAACGCAACGACATCAATTTCGAGCGCAACCGCTTCCGTGTCCGGGGCGACACGCTGGAGATCCATCTGGCCTATACCGATGAATACGCCCTGCGCATCGAATTTTTCGGCGACGAGATCGACCGCATCGCGGAGATCAACCCCATCACCGGCGCGCCCCTGCGGTTCGTGGACCATGCGGCCATCTATCCTGCCTCCCATTATGTCACACCCCGGGACAAAATGGAAGAGGCCCTGCGGGATATCCAGACGGAAATGGAGGCCAGTGTCAAATATTTTGAGGAAAACAACAAGCTCATCGAGGCCCAGCGCATCCGCCAGCGGACGGAATACGACATGGAGATGCTCCGGGAGATCGGCTTCTGCTCCGGCATTGAGAATTACAGCAGGGTCATGTCCCGCCGTGCGCCGGGCAGCGCGCCCTATACGCTGCTGGACTATTTCCCCAAGGATTATCTCATGTTCATCGACGAATCCCATGTGATGCTGCCCCAGCTGCGGGCCATGTACCACGGCGACCGGGCCAGAAAGGAGATGCTGGTGAACTACGGCTTCCGCCTGCCCTCCGCCTTTGACAACCGGCCGCTTAGCTTCGAGGAGTTTCAGCAGCGGACCCATCAGGTGGTCTATGTTTCCGCCACTCCCGGCGAATATGAGCGCTCCCGCTCCAGCCAGATCGTGGAGCAGATCATCCGCCCCACCGGCCTTCTGGATCCGGAGGTGGAGGTACGTCCGGCGGAGGGGCAGATCGATGATCTCATCGCCGAGATCAAGGCCCGGGAGGCGAAAAACCAGCGGGTTCTGGTGACCACGCTCACCAAGCGCATGGCGGAGGATCTGACGGATTATCTCACCCAGCAGAATATCAAGGTGAAATATATGCATCATGATATCGACACCATCCAGCGCATGACGCTGCTGCGGGATCTGCGGCTGGGCGAGTTTCAGGTGCTGGTGGGCATCAACCTGCTGCGGGAGGGCCTGGACCTGCCGGAGGTCTCGCTGGTGGCCGTTCTGGATGCGGACAAGGAGGGCTTTCTCCGCTCGGAGACCGCCCTCATCCAGACCATCGGCCGGGCCGCCCGCAACGCGGAGGGCAAGGTCATCCTCTACGGTGAGACCGTGACGCCCTCCATGCAGGCGGCCATAGACGAGACCAACCGCCGCCGGGCCGTTCAGTCCGCCTTTAACCGGGAGCACGGCATCACCCCCAAGACCGTTTACAAGAGCGTCCGGGACATCATCGAGATCTCCCACGATGCCTCCGCCAAGCTGCCCCAGGCCAGCCGAAAAAAGCTGAGTCTTTCCGCCATGGAGGACGAGATCCACCGTCTGGAGCGCCAGATGAAGGAGGCCTCCAAGATGCTGGAGTTTGAATATGCCGCCGTCCTGCGGGACCAGATCCGGGACCTGCGGCGGCAGCAGGAGGAAGCACAGAAAACCAAAAAAGACCGGTAAACCGAATCGAGGAAATGATTATTATGCAGGATTCCATCATCATCAAGGGCGCCCGCGCCCACAATCTGAAAAACGTGGATGTGACCATCCCCCGCAACAGGCTGACGGTGATCACCGGCATCTCCGGCTCCGGCAAGAGCAGCCTTGCCTTCGACACCATCTATGCCGAGGGGCAGCGGCGGTATGTGGAGTCGCTCTCCAGCTATGCCAGGATGTTTCTGGGACAGATGGAAAAGCCCGATGTAGACTCCATCGAGGGCCTCTCCCCCGCCATCTCCATCGACCAGAAGACCACCTCCAAAAACCCCCGCTCCACCGTGGGCACCGTTACGGAGATCTACGATTATCTCCGCCTGCTCTGGGCGCGGATCGGCGTTCCCCACTGCCCCAAGTGCGGCAAGGAGATCCGCCAGCAGACGGTGGACCAGATCATCGACCAGCTGATGGCCCTGCCCCAGGGCTCCCGCATCTCCATTCTTGCGCCGGTGATCCGGGGACGGAAGGGCGAATATCAGAAGGTCTTTGACGACGCCCGCCGGGGCGGCTTTTCCCGGGTGCGGGTCGATGGCAGCCTTTATGACCTGAGCGAAGAGATCAAGCTGGACAAAAACAAAAAGCACCATATTGAGATCGTGGTGGACCGGCTGGTGATCAAGCCGGAGATCACCCAGCGGCTCACAGACTCGGTGGAGACCGCCACCCATCTTTCCGGCGGACTGGTCATCGCCGACCGGATGGGCGAGGGCGATCTGGTCTTTTCCCAGAACTATGCCTGTCCGGACTGCGGCATCTCCATGGAGGAGCTGACGCCCCGGATGTTTTCCTTCAACAACCCCTACGGAGCCTGTCCGGAATGCGATGGGCTGGGCGTAAAAATGGAGATCGACCCGCTGCGCATCGTGCCCAACGGGCGGCTCTCGCTGAATCAGGGGGCGCTGCAGGCCTCCGGCTTTATGACGCTGGACGAAAAGAGCATCTCCCGGACCTATCTCCGGGCCATGAGCGAAAAATACGGCTTTTCTCTGGACACCCCCTGGGACGAGCTGGATCCTGCCGCAAGGCAGAAGATCCTCTACGGCACCGGCAGCGACAAGCTGGAGGTGCGTTTTTCCTGGGAGGGCGGAAAGCTGCGTCCCCGGCCCTTTGAGGGCATCATCCCCAACCTGCAGCGCCGCTACCGGGAGAGCGCCAGCCAGGCCCAGAAGGACGAGATCGAAAGCTGCATGAGCGCCATCCCCTGCGCCTGCTGCCATGGAAAGCGGCTGAAGAAGGAGGTCCTTGCCGTTACTGTGGGCGGCGAGAGCATCGCCGACTTCACCGACCGCTCCGTCACCCGGGCGCTGGATTTTGTCAACGGTCTTTCCCTGACGCCCCGGGAGCACCAGATCGCCGACCTGATCCTCAAGGAGATCCGTTCCCGGCTGCAGTTTTTGCAGAACGTGGGCCTGGAATATCTGACCCTTTCCCGCTCCGCGGGGACCCTTTCCGGCGGCGAGAGCCAGCGCATCCGCCTGGCCACCCAGATCGGCTCCTCGCTGATGGGCGTTTTGTATGTATTGGACGAGCCCTCCATCGGCCTGCACCAGCGGGACAACGACAAGCTGCTGGCCACGCTGCAGCGGCTGCGGGATCTGGGCAACACGCTGATCGTGGTGGAGCACGATGAGGACACCATGCTTGCCGCCGACCATATCATCGACGTTGGCCCCGGAGCCGGCGTCAACGGCGGCCGGATCATTGCCGCCGGCACGGCGGAGGAGATCATGCAGTGTCCCGACTCCCTCACGGGGCAATATCTCTCCGGGACAAAGCGCATCCCCCTGCCGGAGCATCGCCGGGCAGGCAGCGGCCAGCGGCTCACCGTCCGGGGCGCGGCAGAAAACAATCTTCGGCATATCGACGCCTCCATCCCGCTGGGGACCTTCACCTGCGTCACCGGCGTTTCCGGCAGCGGCAAAAGCAGCCTGATCAACGAGATCCTTTATAAGGCGCTGGCCGCTCAGCTCAACGGCGCCCGGACCCGCCCCGGCAAGCACGACGGCATCGACGGTCTCTCCCAGCTGGACAAGGTCATCAGCATCGACCAGAGTCCCATCGGCCGGACGCCCCGCTCCAACCCCGCCACCTATACCGGCCTGTTCGGCGATATCCGGGAGCTTTTTGCCCAGACGCAGGACGCCAAGGCCCGTGGCTACGGCCCGGGACGCTTTTCCTTCAATGTCCGCGGCGGCCGCTGCGAGGCCTGTCAGGGCGACGGTCTCATCAAGATCGAGATGCACTTTCTGCCGGACATCTATGTGCCCTGCGAGGTCTGCAAGGGCAAGCGCTACAACCGGGAGACGCTGGAGGTCCGCTACAAGGGAAAAAACATCTATGAGGTGCTGGACATGACGGTGGCGGAAGCCCTGCCCTTCTTCGATGCCCTGCCCAAGCTCCGCAAAAAGCTCCAGACCCTTTACGATGTGGGCCTTTCCTATGTAAAGCTGGGGCAGTCCTCCACAACGCTGTCCGGCGGCGAGGCCCAGAGAGTCAAGCTGGCCGCCGAGCTGGCCCGCCGGGCCACCGGCCGGACCATCTATATCCTGGACGAGCCCACCACCGGCCTGCACAGCGCCGACGTGCACAAGCTCATCGAGGTGCTGCAGCGGCTGGTGGAGAGCGGCAACACCGTGGTGGTCATCGAGCACAATCTGGATGTGATCAAGACGGCGGACTGGCTGCTGGATCTTGGCCCGGAGGGCGGAGACCGGGGCGGCGCCATCGTGGCGCAGGGCACGCCGGAGCAGGTGGCCCGGGCGAAAGGCTCCTATACGGGGCAGTACCTGAAAAAGGTCCTGGAACGGGACCGGGCGAGATCGGAGCAGTCTCCGGAGGACTGAGCCCTCAGGAAAGCGTGCTCAGAGGCTGGAGCCCCACCATGAAGCCGTCTACCGACGCCGTATAGACCGCGCCGCCGATGACCTTTTTCCGGCAGACCAGCACATCCGCCAGCACCGTCTCCTCCCCGGGGTAATTGGTGATCTCAAAGGTCATCAGCTCCACCCGCTTGCCCGCGAAGCCGGCCAGATCATAGCCGCAGGCCTTCTGCATCTCGTTGTAGGTCTCGTAGACCGCGTCGAAGCTCCGGGGGATCACGACCCTTCTGCACTCCGCCGAGTCCTCGTCCACCTGATAGCCCAGCGTTTCCAGAAACCGGGCGCAGTCCGTCTGATCCCGGATGCGCGGCTCGGCCGGCGCGCCGGTCTGCCGGGTCTCCCGGGAGGGGATCAGCAGGATCAGCAGGGCGATCAGCGCGGCAGCCGCAAGGATCGCCGCCGCGATATGCTTTTTGGTCAGTCTGAATGTGTAGATATTCATTTCGTCACCTCCGCAGTTCACCTTATGCGGAAGGGGACGAAGGCATGCCTGTTTCAGCCCGTCAGGAGCCGTAATCCTCCAGCAGGGCCGCCAGCTCCTCCGGCGTGTTTACCGGGATGCCCTGCGCCAGCGCGGCCCGATCTGCCTCCGGCAGGGCGTCGGCCGGCATCTCCAAAACGGTCTCCGGCGTCGCCGCGCCCTGATGGAACACAGCCACATGCCCCTGCCAAAGGCCCACTGTCCAGCAGGCCGTCCGGTCGGCAGGCTGCGCCTCCTGCCCCTGCGCTGCGGGCAGGCCCGCCGTCTGAACGCTTTGGTCCTGCTCCGGCATCCGGTCTGGACGGGCCAGCAAAAGCGCCGCCGCAGCCACCGTCAGTGCCGCAGCCGCCGCCAGCATTTTCCGGGATCTCATGCTACCAACTCCTTTGGCTTCAGTGTTCCCGCCCGCCGGCAGGATATACGCCGCCGGCGCCTTTGTCCCGCCGTGTGCGGCGGTTCTTTGAAATGTTACCAAATTTTAAGATGAAATTTCCCGCGGGGTGTGTTATAATATAATTATTATGACCTCTGCGGCGGCACTTTTTTCCGCCGCCTGCGCCTGCGGCTCCCCGGAGCGGCGCGAAAGGAGAATCACCTTGAAGAACGAAGCAGTGAAAAAAAAGCGGAATATCGGCCGGTCCATCCTGATCGTCCTGCTGAGCATCCTGCTGATCGGCATGACCACCGCAGCCATCTGCGGCGTGATCTTTGCCATGTATATCAAAAAATATATCAGCAACGATGTGGAGATCTATCTGGACAGCTACCGGCTGAATCTCACCAGCTTTCTCTATTACATCGACCCGGACACCGGCGAGGAGGTCCCCTATGAGACCCTCCACGGCGTGGAGGACCGGGTCTGGGTGGATCTGGACGACATCCCCAAGCAGCTGCAGCTGGCCTTTATCTCCGTGGAGGACGATACCTTCTACACCCACCACGGCGTCAACTGGCGGCGCACCATCGGCGCGGGCCTGAATTATCTGCTGCACTTCCGGGATAATTTCGGCGGCGGCTCCACCATCACCCAGCAGCTGATCAAAAACCTCACCGGCGACGACGATACCTCCGTCAAGCGCAAGCTGCGGGAGGCCATGCGCGCGCTGGAGCTGGAAAAAAACTATGAAAAAGACGACATCCTGGAGATGTATCTCAATACCATCTATTTCGGGCAAAACGCTTACGGCGTCAAGCAGGCGGCCAAGACCTACTTCAACAAGGAGCTCAGCGAGCTGACGCTGGCGGAATGCGCCGCCCTGGCAGGCACGGTGAAAAACCCCTACGGCTACGATCTGAAGCGCTTTCCGGAGGCCAATGCCCAGCGGCGCGAGGTGGTGCTCAAGCGCATGGTGGACTGCGGCAACCTTTCGGAGGAGGCCCGGCAGGCCGCCCTCAAGGAGGATGTGCAGGCCTGGCGCGACACCGGCGAGGACACCGGCGACAGCGGCGACGACCAGTATCAGAGCTATTTTACCGACGCCGTCATCCGGCAGGTGCTGGCCGATCTGCAGAGCGAGCTGGGCTACAGCAAAAATATGGCCCTGCAGCTGCTCTACAGCGGCGGTCTGAAGGTCGTCACCACCGTAGATCCGGACATTCAGGCCAAGATGGACGCCGTCTTCCAGGACGAAGAGAACTTCCCCGGCGGCCTGGGCAGCGACGGCACCTATCCCCAGGCCTCCATGGTGCTGATGGATCCCTACACCGGCCATGTGAAGGCCCTTTACGGCGGGCGCGGCGAAAAGGAGGGCGACCTGGTGCTCAACCGGGCCACCCAGACCTACCGCAGCCCCGGCTCTGCCATCAAGCCCATCACCGTTTATTCCCCCGCGCTGGAATACGGCGTGATCACGCCCATCTCCGTGGTGGACGACGCCCCCAAAGACTTTACCGTCCGCGGCAATGGCGAGGGCTGGCCCTACAACGAAAACCGCAAATACAGCGGCCAGACCACCATCCTCACCGGTATCGCAAAATCGCTGAACACCGTGGCGGTGGATGTGCTCACCCGGGTGGGGACCCAGCGCTCCTATGACTGGGCCACCAAAAACCTCGGTCTGACCACGCTGGTGGAATCCCTGGACAAGACCCAGAAGGACGGCACCGTCAAGACCTACAGCGACATCGACATCAGCCCCCTTTCCATGGGCTCGCTGACCCGGGGCGTTTCCGTTCTGGAGATGACCGCCGCCTACAGCGCCTTTGTCAACGACGGACAGTATACCACCCCCGTTCTCTATACCAAGGTCTATGATTCCGACGGCAATGTGCTTCTGGACAATCAGCCCGTCACCACGGTGGCCATGTCTACCAAGACCCGGGACTATATGATCCAGCTGCTCACCAATGTGGTGAAAAACGGCACCGGCCGCAAGGCGGCCATCAGCGGCATCGAGACCGGCGGCAAGACCGGTACCACCAGTGCCGACTGCGACCGCTGGTTCGCCGGCATCACGCCCTATTACACTGCCGTGGTCTGGTTTGGCTACGACGCGCAGCAGAGCCTGCAGAAGTTTTCCACCAACCCGGCGCTGGAGCTCTGGCAGCGGGTCATGTCCAGCGTTTTGGAGGGCAGGGAGGCCGCCTCCTTTGAGCTGAGCACGCCCATGACCAAGGTGAGCTACTGCCTGGACTGCGGTCTGCTGTCCACGGATCTGTGCTCCATCGACGTGCGGGGCAGCCGGGTGGCCACCGCCTATCTGGCCATGGAGGACATCCCCAAGCGCAGCTGCACCTGTCACACGCAGGTGGAGCTGGATTCCGTCACCGGATGCATCGCCACGGAATACTGCCCCTCGGAAAACCGCACCACGGTCAGCCTGCTGAACTATCAGCGGGCCTATCCCTCCGCGGTGACCGTGGCCGATCAGGCATACTGCCTGCCCTATCAGCTGACGGAGGAGCAGCTGGCCCAGGGTCTGCAGATCCCCTCGCCTGCTACCTATCAGGTGTGTACTGAGCACACAGCCCCCGCAGAGGTCCCCGATCCCTGGGACGATCCCAACGACCCCCTGTGGCCCTGGGATGAGGATCCGGATCAGCCGGACGACCCGGACGATCCGACTGCGCCCGACCAGCCCGACACGCCGGACGATCCCGACACACCGAACGATCCCGACCCGTCCGATCCCTCCGGACAGGACGACAGCAGCGCCGGCGGTAGCTCCTTCTGGGATTGGCTCCGCCCGTGATCCCCGTCATTCTTTCCCCGGCGCAGAGGCTCTGCGCCGGGGCTTTCTCTTTTTCCCGGCCCGCCCGGACAAAGAAAAAAGCCTGCGCTTGGGGCACCCTCCGTAAGGAAGGTGCCCCAACTGCTTTACATTTGACTCCTTTTCGGATTGTGTTGTCACAATCCGATGCTCGCTATCCCTATGGACTCGGTGACGTATGCTTCGTATTATTTGTTTATAACTTCTTTGTACCAAGTTGGAACGGGTTTTGTCATATTATCATACCAACTTAGTACATCTTTTGCTTGATTTACCATTACTTGAATTTGGCTCTGACCAAAAGAAATTGCCCAAGGCACAGAAGATAAAGTATTACTGCTGATATAAAGTGCGAGCAACTCCCAAAACTGAACCGGCACATCATTATCGAAGTACCCGTTTACCATTCCGGTTGCAAATAAAGGAGAAGCTTGAGCACACCACACAATGCGGTTAAATTCTTCCCACGGATCTCCAAAGTCATTTCTGTTAAAATCAATAATGTAAAGTTGCTTATCATTCCCTATCATCATATTGCCGATATGATAATCTCCGTGCTGATAAGTTCGAGGGCGACCGATGAGTAAATATCTGTGAGCATTAATGTAATCAATGAAGGCTTGCCCATTTTCGTACTTGATAGGACATTCTTCATACATTTTGATTTTGCGGTCTGCTTTACGATTAAAGTAAATTTCCCAATCTTCTATTCCTTTGGGAGCTGGGATTTTGTGAATCTCCTTCAGTATTCTTCCCGCTTCAAAACCATAAGAATATTGTTCTTCGCATGTTAAATTATGTACATTTTCTTCTACATCAACGCCATCTATCCAAGTTTGAATAGAATAAACTCCTTCATCAGATGTACCGAACTCTAAAGGTTTGCACATTGGCACACCGAGAGTTGCTACCTGACTCATAAGTTCATATTCACTTTTCTTTCTGTCATACTGTTCAATCGGAGAAACACGAAGCAAAAATCTTTTTCCTTGTTCGTCAGTAAGACAGTATTTTTTATCTTCTGACCAACCTTTATCTATTAGTTGCTTTGTAATAAACTTATGTTGTGGCACAGTCTTTCCCTCCTTCAGATAGCAAATAGTTATTTGCTATCTGAAAATTATTATATCATAAAATGATTTTTCCGCAAACCAGTCATTTTGACGACTTACAAAAGCAAAAAGGGAAACGACTTCCTTGCGAAGTGTTTCCCTTCCGCAGACTTTTTCGACAGGCCGGCTTTTCTGTTCTTCTCTGTTTTGCGGCGGCTTATTCCGCCTTGCCCTGCGGCAGCGCAGGACTCTCCGGGCAGAGGGGCAGAGTGATCTCCGCCAGAAAGCGCCTGGCCTCCTGATGGATCTCAAACTCGCCGCCCATCTGACGAATGACCTTCCGGCAGGTCTGCAGCCCGATGCGGGTGCTCTCCGCGCCGGTGGGCCGGGCGGGAACGCTGTTCAGCAGATCCAACTTGAGCTTCTCCCCTTCCGTGCGGCACATCACCGTCACCCGGCCGCCGGGGTCGGCATGCTTCTGAATGTTGACGAAGAGATTATCCAGCACCCGCTGGAAATACTGCACGTCCAGCCGCACCCTGCAAGGCTCCTGCAGGGCGATGCTCTGCACCTGAAAGCCCTTCTCCCGCAGCTGGATCACCTGATCGCCCAAAAGCTGCTCCAGCAGGATCACCGCATCGTATTCCTCCAGCTGAAGGTTCATGTCCTTCTGGCCGAAGACCAGGAAATAGCGGAACAGCTCGTCGGTGAGCACCTTCAGCTGCTGGGCCTTCTCCCGGCCAGCGGAGAGATAGCGGCGCATCTGCTCCTCGTTTTGATACTGGCCGCCCTCCAGCAGGTCCAGATAGCCGATGAGAGCGGTGAGCGGCGTGCGGATATCGTGCGAGATGGCGGTGATCAGGCCGGAGTTGGCCTGCCAGGCGTCCTGCTCGTTCTGCATCTGCTGGATGATGGCGCGGCGCATCCGCTCCACCGACTGGGCCAGCTCGCCGATCTCGTCCTTCCGGTCGCTGCGGATGACGGTGCCCTGGCTGCCCTGCTCCACCCACTGTACCTCCCGGGAAAGGCGCACGATGGCCCGGGTCACCCGGCTGTTATGGTAAAGATTCACCGCCAGCAGCACCACGCAGGCCAGAGCCAACGCCGCCATGACAGAAAGATCGTAATAGAGCGTCTCGGAAAACTCCGTGATGGCCACCCGAAAGACGCCATCGGCAAACTGCAGCCGGTAATAGCCGTCCTCATCCGGCAGGAGACTGTCTGACCCGGCGGTATTGGAGATGGCGTTGTAGCGGGTCTGGTCCAGAATGTCCACATCGTAGCCATCGGTCTCCAAAATGGGGTGTTCTCCCTGATAGACGGAGAGATAGACATATTTTTCCTGCCGGGCCCAGATGCGCAGGGCCTCGGAATCCGTAGAGCGCAGCCCGTTTTCCTCCACATAGCTGCTGAGGCTCTGCACATAGCGCATCTCCCGCTTGAGACAGGCCTCTTCAGAAAGATAAACGTCGTTCAGCAGCGTCCGCCCCGCCAGAAGGCCGCAGAAAAACACCGCCAGCGCCAGGCACAGCGAAAGCAGCTGCACCAGAAGCAGCTGGGCGTTCAGCGACAGGCGTCCGTCATGTTTCATCCAGCTGATACCCCTTTCCCCAGACCGTGCGGATCAGCTGTGGATCGGTATAGTCCGCCTCCAGCTTTTTCCGCAGGTTCAGGATGTGGACCATCACGGTGTTGGTGGCGGAGGGAAGATATTTTTCCTTCCAGACGCCCTCGTAGAGCCTTCTGGCGTCCAGCACCTCGCCTGGATGGTCCAGAAAAAACTGCAGGATATCGAGTTCCTTATTGGTCAGGGGCACTACCTCGCCCCGATGGAGCACATAGCCCTTCTCCGGGCAGAGCACCAGCGTCTTTTCCTGCTGCTTCTGGGGCTTGCCCTGATAGACCCGATAACGGCGCAGCAGAGAATTGACCTTCATCAAAAGCTCCGCCTGGGAAAAGGGCTTGCCCAGATAATCGTCGCCGCCGGAGGTGTAGGCCTCATCCTTGTCGCTCTCCATGGTCTTGGCCGTCAGAAACAGAATGGGCGCGGCGCTGAAGCGCCGGATCTCCCGGCAGGCCTCCACGCCGGAAAGCCCGGGCATCATGATGTCCAGGATGATCAGATCCACCTCCGGATGGGCCTTCACATAGTCGATGGCCTCCGCTCCGTTGGCGGCGCAGTCTACGCTGTAGCCCTTGCTCTCCAGCAGGATCCGGACGATCTCGCGGATGTCCTGCTCATCGTCCACTGCAAGGATATGGATATTCTCATTCATCCCGAAGCTTCCTTTCCCGTCCCGGCGCTTTTTTGTGCTGCGGCCCGACCGTTGGGTGTATTCTATCACAGTTTCCGGAAAAGCACACGCTTTTTCCGGCGGCTTCAGAATTATTAAGAACCGCCGGGGCGGGGAAATCGCGAATTTTGTCAAAGTTCTTTCACAATTCTGCTCTTTACAGGGCTTTTTGCTTTTGCTATAATGATTTTGAATAAAAAAATACCATCCCACATCAGAGAGGAGCGGTCTTATGTTCAAACATACATCTCCCGAGGCTCTGCCCGCCATGCAGGCCCAGGGCAACCACATCAAGCTCACCACCCACGGGGACTTTGCCCGGGGCGCCATGCTGAATCTTTCCTTTGCCGACCGTCTGGGCGACGGCGCGGTCCGCCTGAAAAAGGAGGGCGAGGGCGTCTTTTTGACCCCTGTGATCCAGACGGAAAAGCCCTTCAACGACCTGGTGGCCTCCTGGAACACGGAGACGCCGCTGGGCACCGAGGTGGAGATCCTGGGCCGGGTCTATCTGCCGGAATATGACGGCTGGACCGACCGGGAAAACCGCACCTATGACGGCTGGACCGATTGGATCACCTGGGGCGCATGGAGCACCCATATCGCCCGCGCCTGCCCGGAATGCGAGGATTCTCACCCCCGGAAGGACAGCGAGGAGCGCAACGGCTGGGCCTTTGCTTATTCCAAGTCCGGCTACGGCGACAGCTCGCTGAACGTGCGCGGCAGCTTTACGGCCTCCGCCTTCCAGCTGAAGGCCGTTCTCCGGGCCAAGGAGGGCTGCGACGGTCTGCCCTCTCTGCGGCTGCTGGCCGCCACCTGGAAAAACACCAACAGCGAAACCTGGCAGGATGAATGTTCCTATCCGGAGGAGCCGGTACAGGCGGCGGAATCCGTCCTGCTGAACACGCCGGCCATCTCCCAGATGGTGCGCGATCCCGCCTTTGCCCATGTGATCTGCTCCGCCACCTGCGCCACCATGCTGATGGACGGTCAGGGCGCAGATCTGCTGCCTGAGGACGTGACGCTGCTGAACTATGACTATGGCTTCGGCGGCAACGGCAACTGGAGCTTCACCTGCGCCGCCGCCGGCGCTTACGGCTATGAGAGCTACGTTTCCTATTCCAGCTTCTCTGCCCTGCGGCAGGAGCTGACCAAGGGCTTCGGCGTGGCCCTGTCCGTGAAATACAGCAACAAGGAGGACGATGACCAGCCCTATCTGGAAAACGCCCCCTGCCACACCAACGGCCATCTGATCACCATCGTAGGCTATTATTACAGCAAGCAGCTGGAGGAATACGTCTACTGTGCCAACGATCCCGCCGCCGATTCCGATGGCGCCGTGGCCCACCGGGAATACCGCCAGTCTCAGCTGGACAAGTGCTGGTATCGCCGGGCCGCTTACTTCATCCATAAGAAGGAGGCCGGGGCAGGCCTGTTTGTGCGGGACTATGTCTCCGCCGTTCTGATGCCCGTAAAGGAGCAGCCCGGCGTCTGGGCGCTGGTGGCAGACGACAGTCTGCTGCAGATCCCTGCGGACTTCCAGGAAAACAAGCGCGCCTCCTTTGGCCAGCACGGCACCATCTGCTATTACGCGGAGGACGAGCTGACAGACATTCCGGATACCTGCCGGAGAGTTACCGCCAACCATGTGTTCCGTTACGATGGCATCGGCATCACGCCGGAGGGCTATCTGACCTTTGAAGAAGAGACGCTGGAGAAGCTTCTGGCCGCCGGCAAGCGGGTGCGCCTGCTGGTGCTGGACAACTGCGACACGGTCTATACCGCCTCCGTCACCACCCAGGAGCAGTTTGACCCGGCCCAGCTCGCCGCCGCGGAGGACGAAGACGCTCACCGGCAGGAGGTCGTGCGCAAGGCCAGAAGGACGCTTGCCATCACCGGCGGCGTTCTGGCTGCCGCAGCCGCCGCCTTCGGCGTTCGTCAGCTGCTGCGCCGGAGAAAGAAATAAACCTATCCGCCCTGCGGGAGCCGGATAGCGAAAAAGTCTGCGGAAACGCAGACTTTTTCTTATGCAGCGGTTTCTTTTTCTTCAGCCCAGCGCCACGTCCAGCACCATCATGAGCACAAAGCCCACCGCCGTTCCGATGGCGCCGGCCATGCCGCCCTGGCCCCGCTGGGTCTCCGGGATCAGCTCCACAGACACTACATACAGCATGGTTCCCGCGGCAAAGGCCAGAACATAGGGCAGCAGCGGCGTGACCAGCCGGGTGAGCAGCAGCGTCAGCAGCGCTCCCACCGGCTCCACCGCGCCGGAAAGCACGCCGCAGCCAAAGGCTTTTCCCCGCGCCATTCCTCCTGCCGCCAGCGGCGCGGAGATGATGGCCCCCTCGGGGATATTCTGAATGGCCACGCCCATGGACAGCGCCAGAGCGCCTGCAGCCGTCATGCCGCTGCTGCCCGCCAAAACGCCTGCCGCCGCCACGCCCACCGCCATGCCCTCCGGCAGATTGTGGAGCGTTACCGCCAGCATCAGCATGCTTGCGCCGCGGCGGTCCTCCGGCTGCTGCTCCGCCCGCCGCTCCGCCCGGGAAAGCAGCCGGTCCAGCCCCAAAAGTCCGCCGATCCCCGCCAGAAAGCCCAGTGCCGCCGGCAGCCAGGCGATCTGTCCCGCGGCCTCCGCCATGCTGATGGCGGGCATCAGCAGCGACCACACCATAGCCGCCAGCATCACGCCGGAGGCAAAGCCCAAAAGGCCCTTATGCACCGCCGGATGGGATCTTCGCCGAAGAAAAAAAACTGCCGCCGCTCCCAGAGAGGTCCCCAGAAAGGGCAGCAGAATACAAAAAAAGGTATCCCGAAGCTCCTGCACCTTGATTTCCTCCGTTTCCAGTTTCTCGGTGCATCCTATGCGCGGAGGGCCGGCAAGGTGAAAAACGCCCCTGCAATGCAGGCATTGCAGGGGAAGGGACATCTCAGTAAAATTTTTCGATGGCCTTTTGAAACTCCTCCACGGCCTCCATATCGCCATCCTCAATGGCGTGGCAGATACAATGGGCCAGGTGCTCGCCGATGATCTCCTTGCCCAGGCTGGTGATGGCGGAGCGGGTGGCGGAAAGCTGCACCAGCACATCGGCGCAGTCCTGATCCTCCTCCATCATGCGCTTCACATGCTGCAGATGGCCGATGATCCGGGAGATCCGGTTCAGGCGGCGCTTCTTTTCCTCGGGGGAATGAATGTGGCCGTGGCCGGCATGGCCGCGCTCCTCCATGGGCTCACCTTCCTTCCAATGCGCCGGAGACGATGTATTTTTCCTCATCGGAGACCACGGTATCCACCGTGAGCCACCGGCCCAGTAAGGCCGCCAGCGTCTCCGCCTCCGGCAGCTCCAGCGAGACCCGGCTGGCCGCGCCGCTGTGGTGCTGCAGCAGCGCCTGCCGGCTCATGCCGTGGGCCACCGTCAGTCTGCCGCCGGGGCGCAGCGCGCCGCACAGCCGCTCCAGCAGCCGCTCCGGCTGGGGAAAATGGGGAAAGGCGTTGTAGATCACCACGGCATCAAATTGCCGGAAAAAGTCCGTCTCCTCCGCGTCGCCGCAGAGGACGGCGGCCCAGGGATATTTTTCTCTGGCCCGCGCCGCCATTTCCGGCGAGAGATCGATTCCGGTGAGAGAGGCCACGCCCCGGCGCTGATAGTCCGGAAAGAGCACGCCGGTGCCGCAGGCCACATCCAGCACCTCCGCGCCGGGACGGATGCCCGCGGCATCCAGAATGGCCCGAATGGCTCGTTCATTGCGGACCATGCCCGCGTCCCAGGTCTCTGCGCAGCGATCAAAAAAGCTGCGGATCTCCGTCTTTTCCATTATTTCCGCTCCGGATCCAGCAGGCGGGTCTTCTGCAGCGCCAGCACGATGACCGGGATCAGCACGATCTGCAGAATGATCCCCGGGATCGCGCCGGTAAAGGCCCCTGCCACAAAAGCGGCCCAGGTATATTCCGTGCCCAGAATGGCCCACATGGCCAGGCCGTAAACAATGCGGCCCGCCAGCATGGCTCCCAGCAGCGAGCAGTAAAGATAGCCGGGCTTTCTGGGCAGGCGGCGGTAAAGCAGGCCGACCACCAGACCGTAAGCGGCCAGCTCCAGACACATCCCATAGGCCGTGGGGAAGGGCGGCATACGGAACAGCGCATGGCGCAGCAGCGGCGCGCACAGGCCCACCGTGGCGGCCCACCAGGGTCCGCACACAAAGCCCGCCAGCAGCACGGGAAGATGCATGGGGCAGAGCATCCGACCGATGTTGGGGATCTGCCCGGTCAAAAAGGGCAGCACCAGGCACAGCGCCAGACAGGCGGCGGCAGAGGTCATATTGCGAACAGAGCGTTTCATAGGATCATATCCTCCTGTGGATAAAAGTCTAACTGATAGTTTAATCGCTCCGATCCCGGGGCGCAAGCCCCCCGGGGGGATATTTTTGCCGAAAGCAGAAAAAAGGGAGAGGGGCCTTCCCTCTCCCAAGACTGCGAAAGCTTGCGGCGGTCTTATCGGTGTTCGCCCACGAAAAACAGGGAAAGCGTCCCCGGTCCGGAATGCGCACCGATGACAGGACCCACATCCACGATGCGCTCCACCTCCACGCCATGGGCCTCCTTCAGCAGCTGTGCCAGCAGCCGGGCATCGTCCATGCAGTCGCCGTGAGAAATGAAAATGGGCGTTTTACCGGGCTCGTGGGCCAGCTCACCGTATTTGTCCACCAGCGCCTGCAGAGAAGCCCTGCGGCCCCGGACGGTGAACATCTTGATCAAATGGCCCGCATCGTCCATATGCATCACGGGCCGGATGCCCAAAAGGCCGCCCACCAGGGCCACCGTGGGGCTCACCCGTCCGCCCCGCTTGAGATATTCCAGATCGTCCACCGTGAACCAGTGGCAGATCTTCAGCTTCATCTCCTCCGCAAAGGCGGCCGCCTGCTCCAGCGTTGCGCCCTTTTTCTGCTCCTCCAGCGTCAGCCAAAGCAGCAGGCCCTCGCCGCCGGAGGCCGCCAGGGTGTCCACCGTGAGGATCTTCCGCTGGGGATATTGCTCCCGCAGCTCTGCCGCCGCCATGGCGCCCGCCTGACAGGTTCCGCTGAGGCCGGAGGAAAAGCCCAGGTACAAAATGTCCTGTCCCTGCTGCAGCAGGGGTTCAAAGGCCCGGCGAAACACATCCATGTTCACCGCCGCCGTCCGCGCCACGCCCTTGGCCCGCATTTTTCCGTAAAACTCCCGGGAAGAAAGCTCATAGTTTGAATATTCCCGGGGAGAGCCGTCAAAGTGAAAGGTCAGGCTGCAGAAGGGGACGCCCCATTCTGCCAGCACCTCCGGCCGGATGTCGCAGGCGGAATCCGTAAAGATCGTATAATTGCTCATGCTGCCGCTCCCGTCTTCTCAATGTTTCCGTTTTATGTAATCTTTTAGATTAGATTATCACATCAAAAAAATCATGTCAAGGGATTTTTCCCTTCCCCGCTTGTTTTCCGCGTCCTTTCGTGTTATAATTACCGGTATCTGATATTGCAGGAAAGGATGCATACGCTATGGATTATGATAAGCGGCTGGTGGCGGGCAAGCTTCGCCGCTGGGAGGCCTATCTGGACGCTTACCGTCTCCCCTCCTGGGAGGACATCCCAAACATCGGTCTTTATATGGAGCAGGTCATCCTCCTGCTGAAGCACTATCTGGATTATCTTCCGCCGGAACTGAAGGAAGAGGAGGATCTGGTGACGGCGGCGGCCATCCACAACTATGTCCGCACCAAGGTCATGCCGGAGCCGGTAAAAAAGCGCTATTACCGGATCCATCTGGCCTATCTGCTGATGATCTGCACGCTGAAGCAGGGGCTGAGCCTGGCGCTGATCCAGAAGATCATCCCCCTGGGGCTTTCGGAGGAGGAGGTCCGCCAGAGCTATACGGCCCACGCCGCCCGGCACCGCGCCACCACCCAATATTTTACCCAGCAGGTCCGGGCCGCGGCAGGCCTGATTCTGGACCACGATCCTCCCGGGGAGCTGGCCGTTCAGCAGGCCGGCGACCTGGTGACCTCTGCCGCCGTCATCGGCGGACTGGCCCGTCTGCTGGCGGAAAAGCTTCTGCTGCTGGAGGGCCACACGCTGGAAAACGGCGGCAGCATCCAGATTGAGCAGCCGGGGAAGCGGGACCTTTAAGCCCTTCCGAAAAGAACAGCATCCGCATCATAGCCTGCGGATGCTGCATTTTTATTGCTTTTCCCGGCCGATCCGGGCAAAGAGGGGGAAGGCTGCAGGCCAAAGGCCGCCCACGGCCAGCACCGTCAGAAAATAGCGCGCCAGGTCGGCCCAGCCGCCCAGCAAATGGTTCAGCGGCGCCTTCAGCACGGCCCGGAGGGCCATAGTCAGTCCAAGGCCCAGCACCACCTTCAGGATCTGGCCGGGCAGCGGCGCTTCCGTAGAAAACCGGAGCCATTTCCGGTCCAACAGATAGGCCCCGGCCAGCCCCAGGGCGCAGCCCATCAGCAGGTTGGCGTTTTTCGTGCCGGCAGCCAGATTGGCCGGATCGATATCCACAGGGAAGGCATAGGTCCGGACGAACAGCAGAAATCCGCCGCTGAGCAGAACGAAGCCCGCCAGCAGCCAGGGCATCCAGCGCTCCAGCCGGGCGTCGCTGCGGGTCATGGGATACAAGGCCGCCAGCAGCAGCGCCCCCGTCAGCAACGAAACGCCCACATCCAGCGGCGTATGGACGCCCAGATACATCCGGGACAGCGCCACCAGCGCCGCCAGCACCCAGCAGACCGTCCGCTGCCACGGCTTTTTCAGGCAGACCGCCAGCCCGCCAGCCGTACACATGATATTCTGCGTGTGGCCCGAGGGGAAGGAATAACCTGCAGCGCCCTCCCGGGCGCTCTCCACGATGGTGAACGACGGATCCAGCACCCAGGGCCGGGGGATCCGGAACCAGAGCTTGAGAAACTGGTTGCACACCGTCCCGCAAAGGCCCACCAGAAAAATGTAGTAGCCATAGCGCTTATTGACGCACCAAAACACCGTCAGCGCCACCACCAGAAAGCCGATCTCGTCGCCAAAATTGGTGATAAAGCTGAAAAGAGCATCCAGAAACGGGGTCCGAAGCCCCTCCAGCAGACGAAGAAACGCCATGATCCAGCCTCACTTTCTTTGAAATTAAAGGGGCGCTTATTCCACGGCCACCAGCCGAGCGTTTTCCACGCCGGGCGTTTTTTCCACGGCCTCCAGCAGCTGCGCCAGCGAGCCGGGCATGGCGCTCACATCCAGCGAGATGGTCACGCTGGCCTTTTTGTGGATGGGCAGGCTCTGAGTGATGGTCAAAACGCTGCCGCCCCGCTCGGAGATCTGCTGCAGCAGGGCGCTAAGCACGCCGGGCTCGTGGGCCAGCATCATGGAAAGGACGGCCTTCCGGCCGCCGGCCATCTCCGATGGCTCCAGAATATAATCCTTATACTTATAATAGGTGCTCCGGGAGATGCCCACCTGGCGGACGGCCTGACTGACCTCCCGCACTCTTCCGCTCTCCAGCAGCTCGCGCACCTGCAGCACCTTTTCATAATATTCCGGCAGGATGCTTTTATGAATGATCAGATAATTTTCCAGCATGGGTCGTTTCCTCCTGTGTGTTCCATTGTCTTATCATACACTGCCGGCGGAGAAAATACAAGTGTTTTTATTCTGCGGACAAAATTTTTTCCACGGCCGCCGCAGTTTTCCTTGCATCCGGACCGGGCATCCATTATAATATCAGGTATCACTGCGTTTTGAAGGAGAAGCTATGCACATTACACTGGAATTGCTTTGGGATCTGCTGCTGGACGCGCTGAAGGACAGCGCAAAGCTGCTGCCCTTTTTGTTTCTGGCCTATCTGCTGATGGAGGCCGCAGAGCATCACATCTCGGAAAAAATGGAGCGCCGCCTGCAGAGCATGGGCCGGCTGGGGCCGCTGGTGGGCGCGGTTTTGGGCTGCATCCCCCAATGCGGCTTTTCCGCCTCCGCCTCCAATCTCTATGCCGCCGGGCTGATCTCCCGGGGGACGCTGCTGGCCGTCTTTCTCTCCACCTCCGACGAGGCCATCCCGCTGATGCTGGGTTCGGGCCGGGGCCGGGAGATGATCCTGCCGCTGCTGCTGTGCAAGGTGGTCATCGGTCTGGCTGCAGGAATGCTGGTGGATGCATTTTTACGGAAGTGGGGCCGCAAGCGGGAGCTGCACGATCTTTGTGAGCACTGCGGCTGCACGGAGGAAAGCGGCATCTGGAAGCCCGCCCTCTGGCACACCGTCCATATCTTCCTGTTCATTCTGGCGCTGAATGCGGCGCTGAATCTGGCCATCGCCCTGCTGGGGCAGGAGCGCATCGCCGCCCTGCTGCTCAGCGGCTCGGTGCTGCAGCCCTTTGCCGCGGCCCTTATCGGCCTGATCCCCAACTGCGCCGCCTCCGTCATGCTGACGCAGCTCTATCTGGCGGGGACGGTGAGCTTCGGCGCCTGTCTGGCCGGGCTTTGCTCCGGCGCGGGCATCGGTCTGGCGGTGCTGCTGCGCATGAACCGCAGCCGCCGGGAAAACGCCCAGATCGTGCTGACGCTTTATCTGGTCTCCGCCCTCTGCGGCCTGATCGTGCAGCTGCTGCCCCTCTGAGCGCGGAAAATGGAACGCAAAAAGGGCACAAGGCTTTTGCCTTGTGCCCTTGATTTTTGCCCGTTTTACTGAACCTTGAGATTGGTCTTCGTGCCGGTATGCGTGCCGGTGCCGGTGTAGATGGGCTTTCCCCTGCTATTTACCGCCCAATCTGCAGAAGAAATATCACCAACGATCGTGCCGTTGTTGGTCAGCGTGCAGACGCCCTTATTACCGTCATTGTTCAGAACGATCGGACACTGCACACTCATCTCTGTACCGACCATCAGGCTGCCGACCATATAGATTCCTTTCCCTTCGCTATTTCCTTTAATAGAACCGGATGTAAGCTCAATCGCGTCATTACAGTTTGTTCCAGATGTTGCGATAAGGTGCTCACCTACCGTGTTGTTTTCTATTGTAATGTTTTCAGCAACCAGCTTATTCACTGCGGAATTACCCCACATCATAAGCAGGGTTCCCACACTTTCCCCTTTACTATTTTGGGAAACAACAGTATTATCGGTAAGAGATACCTTTTTTAGCGTCATATTCTCGACATTGGTGAATAAAACGCCGTAATCCTTTGCCATATTTCCACTGATCGTCACATTTGTCAAGCTTACATTCTTCACCCCATGCGCACGCAAAATTCGTTCCGTTTTGAAATTCCGAATCGTCACATTGCTTAATGTCAATGTAGAATCCGTTCCGCCATTCACCACGCCAAAATAGTGGCCAATGCTTCCATTCTGCCCGTCCAGTATCAGATTTTCGATGGTCAGATCATGCCCATTACCGTCAAAAAGTGCGCCATTTGTGATGCTTTCGCTGTTAAGTGTTATGGTCTTTCCGTTACCATGAATGACCGTGTCTCCTGCGATTTGCACGGTAGAGCTCAGCGCGATATCCTTCGTGATGCTGACCTCGCCGCCGTTTTCAATGACCTTGATCAGGTCTGCTTCTGTCTCCACCGGCTCGCCGGGCGCAAGATAGGTGGCGTCCTCATCATACTGATCGTCCTTGCTGTCCTTCTCATAGGTATACTGCGTAGCGACCACATTGATACCGAGTTCAACGGACGGAGCGGTTGCATTTGCCTTATGGTTCGCCTCGTTGCCCACGTCTTTGGGCATCCAGACAACGAGGGTGACGGTCTTCTCGCTGGGCTGGTTATCGACAGCAGGCGTCACCTTCGGGTAGAGCGGAGTCTCCTCGCTGGTGTAGCCGGTCTTGATGGGCTTGCTATTCGTTGCAGCAGCTACCAGGTCATCTCGATCCTTTGCGCTCTGATCGCCGTCAATCACCGCAAAGTTGATGTGGTCGGACAGCTTGAAAGCATTGCCGTCCACATTGGTGCTGCCGACTTCATTTGCAATGTTGATGCCCAGCTTATACTTCAGCGCAAGATTTCCCTCATTGCTGACCTTCAGCACAACATACTCCACATGACCCGGCTCCCACCGGGC